>NZ_JBIVKQ010000020.1:20040-158085 GCF_044750845.1 Streptomyces sp. NPDC088766
CGTCCCGCGGGCGCTACGACGAGACGCGCGGCGGCTTCTGACACCGCGGGCAGAAGTAGCTGGACCTGTTCATCCAGGGGCGCCGGCGCATCGGCGTCCCGCGGGCGCTACGACGAGACGCGCGGCGGCTTCTGACACCGCGGGCAGAAGTAGCTGGACCTGTTCATCCAGGGGCGCCGGCGCATCGGCGTGCCGCAGCGCCTGCACGGCAGCCCCTCGCGCCCGTAGGCGTCCAGCGACCGGTCGAAGTAGCCCGACTGGCCGTTGACGTTGACGTACAGGCTGTCGAAGCTGGTGCCGCCCACGGCGAGGGCGGCCGTCATCACGTCCCGGACGTGGCCGAGCAGTTCGAGGGTGCGGGGGCGGGTGAAGCCGGCCGTGGGGCGGTCGTAGTGGAGGCGGGAACGCCACAGCGCCTCGTCGGCGTAGATGTTGCCGACACCGCTGATCAGTGACTGGTCGAGCAGGGCCCGTTTGATGGTGCTGCGCTTGCGGCGCAGGGCCTGGTGGAAGGCCTCGTCGTCGAACAGCGGGTCGAGGGGGTCGCGCGCGATGTGCGCGATGACGTCGGGCAGCCCGTCGGGGGTGGTGTCGTGCAGCGACAGACCGCCGAAGGTGCGCTGGTCGACGAAGCGCAGCTCGGTGTCCACCTCGTCGGCGAAGCGGACCCGGATGCGCAGGTGCTTCTCGTCGGGAGCCGCGTGGGGCTGGACCAGGAGCTGCCCGCTCATGCCGAGGTGGGCCAGGATCGCCTGCGGCGTGTCCTCCAGCGGCAGCCACAGGTACTTGCCGCGGCGGCTGGGGGTGCCGATGCGGTGGCCCTCGAGGCGGTGCGTGAAGTCGTCGGCGCCGGCCAGGTGACGGCGCACGGCACGCGGGTGGAGCACTTCGGCGTCGGCGACCGTGCGATGGGCGACCCACCGCTCCAGACCGCGGCGGACGACCTCGACCTCGGGCAACTCGGGCATGGGATCCCCCGTACGGAACGCCCGCCTCCGGTTGGGGGCGGGCGCTCGTCTCGTACTGCTGGTTGTGCTGTCGTCGGTGTTCGTCAGGCGGAGGCGGACTCGGGGTCCGGGCTGCTGCCGTCGACGGCCTCGACGGCCTGGGCCGCCTTCGCCGCCTTGGCACGCTCGTCCGCCGCGGCCCGGATGGACCGCCACGCGGACTCGGCGGCCTGCTGCTCCGCCTCCTTCTTGCTGCGGCCGGTGCCGGTGCCGTACGAGACGCCTCCGACGCGGGCGGCAGCAGTGAAGGTCTTCTCGTGATCGGGGCCGGTCTCCGTCACCAGGTACTCGGGCACGCCGAGTCCTTCGGTCGCGGTGAGCTCCTGGAGACTGGTCTTCCAGTCCAGGCCGGCTCCGAGGTTCGAGGACTTCTCGATCAGCGGGTCGAACAGGCGGTGCACCAGTTCGGAGGCCGCGTCGAGGCCCTGGTCGAGATAGACCGCGCCGATCACCGCTTCGAGGGTGTCGGCGAGGATGGACGCCTTGTCCCGGCCGCCCGTGCCCTCTTCGCCCCGGCCGAGCCGGATGAAGGAGCCCAGGTCGAGGCCGCGACCGACCTCCGCCAGCGCACGCGAGTTGACCACCGCGGCCCGCAGTTTGGCCAGTTGGCCTTCGGGCAGGTCGGGGTGGGTGCGGTACAGCGTGTCCGTGACGACGAGGCCGAGCACGGAGTCCCCGAGGAACTCCAGCCGCTCGTTCGTCGGCAGACCGCCGTTCTCGTACGCGTAGGAACGGTGGGTCAGCGCACGCACCAGAAGGGCGGACTCGAGCTGATAGCCGAGCCGCCCTTCCAGAAGCGTGTGGGACGAGGCCGTGTTGTCCGCCTTTTTCTTGGCGACTGAATCCGCCTTGGCGTCATCTGCCTGCTTGGGGCTAGACACGGTGCCTCTCACCAGCCGCTCAGACCTCGAGGACCTGGCGCTTGTTGTAGGTGCCGCAAGACGGGCACGCGATGTGCTGCAGCTTGGGCTCGTGGCAGCGCTCGCACGCAACCAGGGTGGGGACCGCAGCCTTCCACTGCGACCGGCGGTGGCGCGTGTTGCTGCGCGACATCTTCCGCTTCGGAACAGCCACGGCTACTTCTCCTGCTTCTCGTTGGCGGGCACCGATCGAGGCGCTTCGCCACTCATCTCGTCCTTCTCGCCGTCTTCGAGTGAACCGGCGAGTCCCTGCAGTGCCGCCCAACGGATGTCGACGGCGTCATGGTGGTGGTCCGGGTCGTCCGCAAGGCGTGCTCCGCACTGGGCGCACAGTCCTGGGCAGTCGTCCTGGCACACCGGCTGCATCGGCAGTGCGAGCACCACCGCATCACGCAGCACGGGCTCGAGGTCGAACAGGCCGTCCTCGAGAAAGAGCATGTCCTCGTCTTCCTCGGCGTCGTCGGCCGGTTCCGCCTTCACGCGGCCCCGGTCGTCGGCGTCAGGGTACGAGAACATCTCCTGGAAGTCCGCTTCGAGCTCCAGCCCGACCGGCTCCAGACACCTTACGCACTCCCCCTCGGCCTGTGCACGGGCGGTGCCCGTGACGAGCACTCCGTCCATGACCGACTCGAGTCGGAGTTCCAGCTTCACCGGGGCGCCCTGCGGCACTCCGATGACCCCCTGGATCCCGAGGTCCCCGGGGGCTTCGATCTCACGGGACAGGCGCTGGAGCGCGCCAGGACGCCGCCCCAGCTCGTGCGTGTCGAACACGAGAGGGTTGCGGTGGTCGAGGCGGGCGTTCAGAGCCATTCCTGCTTTCGATCTTCCGTGCTGTGGGGGCCGCCGCCCTCAGGTGTTGCGGGCAGCAGCGATCGCGGGCATATACGCAGTCAGCGAAGCGCACACGCGACCGAAGAGCCAGGATACTGGAGCATTCGCCCACAGCCCAATCCGGTGTCCACGCCCCCGCCCCGGGCCTCGCCCCCTACAGGCCGCGGCCCTGTTCGTAGGCGCGCAGCTGCTCGGCGCTGATCATGCTGGTGTCGAACAGGCTGGCCTCGTCGAGGGCGTAACCCTGCTGCTCCTGCGGGGGCTGCTGCTGCACGTCCCGCTGCGGGTCGTACGGCGCCTGCTGGGGGTCGTAGCCGTGGGCGGGGGCCCCGCCCGTCTGCGCGTAGTCGAACGTGGCGGCGTAGGGGTCGGCCTGCTGGTAGCCGTAGGCGTCCTGCTGGCGGCCGTAGCCCTGCTGCTGGTAGCCGTACGTGTCCGGCTGCTGGTAGGCGTAGGTCTCCTGGGGCTGCTCGTACGACCGCTGCGCGGGCTGCCCGGCCGGGGTGTCCTGCTCGGCGAGGGCGGCGAGGTCGGCGAGGTAGTCGGCGTCGGAGGAGTGCTGGAAGGTCGTGTCGTCGTCGGCGAGGGCGCCGAGGTCGTCGCTGGCGATCCGGCCGTGCAGCTTCTGCCGGCCGCGGCCGACGGCCTCCAGGGTCTTGGCGAGGACCGCCTCGAAGGCGCCCAGCTTGACGTCGACGTAGGCGTCGGCGTCGCGGCGCAGGGTCTCCGGATCGTGGCTGCGCTCAGGGGCGTCCTCGTCCTCGTACCCCTGCTCGTCGACGCCGGGTCCGGTGCCCAGGAGCTTCTCGCGGCCGCGGCCGACGGAGCCGAGGGTCTTGGTGAGGACGACCTCGAAGTTGGCGAGCTTGGAGTCGACGTAGTCGTCGGCCTCCGCTCGGATGTCCTCGGCCTCCTTGCGGGCCTCGGCCAGGATGCGGTCGGCCTCGGCCTGCGAGCGGCGGGCGATCTCGGTGTCGGAGATCAGGGAGCCGCGCTCGGCGTGCGCGGTGGAGATGATCCGGTCGGCCTCCTGGCGGGCCTGCTCGACCATCTGCTCGCGGCCGCCGATCAGCTCCCGGGCCTGGGCGAGGGAGTCGGGCAGGGCGGCGCGCACCTCTTCGAGGAGGGCGAGCAGTTCGGCGCGGTTGACCACGCACGAGGCCGACATCGGCATCGACCGGGCACTGGAGACCGCCGTGACGATCTCGTCGAGCTTCTTCTGCACGTCCACCGGTTGCTCGCCACTCTCTACTGCTGTGTTGGAGACGGACGGAACGACTGTACGGCCATGAGGTGTCCGGCGGACACCGAGTGACGGGCCGTCAGTTCCTCAGTCCTTGCGGAGACGTCCGGCGAGTGCTTCGAGGACGATCGGCGGGACCAGGTGGGAGACGTCGCCGCCCCAGGTCGCGACCTCCTTGACCAGGGAGGACGACAGGAAGCTGTAGGTCGGATTGGTGGGGACGAACAGCGTCTCGACACCGGAGAGGCCGTTGTTCATCTGGGCCATCTGCAGCTCGTAGTCGAAGTCGCTGACGGCGCGCAGGCCCTTGACGATGGCCGGGATCTCGCGCTGTTTGCAGAAGTCGACCAGGAGACCGTGGAAGGCCTCGACGCGGACGTTTCCGTACTCGGCGGTCACCTGGCGGATCAGGTCGATCCGCTCGTCGATCTCGAACAGGCCCTTCTTCGACTTGTTGATCATCACCGCGACGTAGACCTCGTCGTACAGACGGGAGGCGCGGGAAATGATGTCGAGATGTCCGTTGGTGATCGGGTCGAACGACCCGGGACAGACGGCGCGGCGCACTTGAGATCCCTCGCTCTCCGGTCCGGTCATCGTGCGTCTTCGCACGTAGAGGCGGCGCGACCGTACCAAAACGTTCCCTCGCCGTAGCGACGGGACCGGATCGCCTCGAAGCCGTCCGGCCAGTCGAAGATGCCGCCTCTGGTGCTGCGCTCCACGGTGACGAGGGCTTCCGCCGCGAGCCACCCCTCCGAGCGGAGTGTGAGCAGAATCTCCCGAAGATCGTCATCGGTGACGGCGTACGGGGGGTCGAGGAAGACGAGGTCGTACGGCTGCGTCGGCGGCGTCTGGATGATCTGCCGGGCCTTGCCGGCCCGGACCTCGGCGCCCGGCAGGCCGAGGGTCCTCACGTTCTCCCGGATCGTGCGGGCCGCTCGCGCGTCGGCCTCGACGAGCAGGGTGTGGCCGGCCCCCCGGGAGAGGGCTTCCAGCCCCACGGCGCCGGAGCCGGCGTAGAGGTCCAGGACGCGTTCGCCGTCGAGGGGGGCACCGCCGAGCAGGGACTGCCAGGTGGAGAAGAGAGCCTCGCGTGCGCGGTCGGAGGTGGGGCGGGTGCCGGTCCCTGGCGGGACGGCCAGGCGACGTCCGCCGGCTTTTCCGGCGATCACGCGGGTCATCTCGGGGTCCTTGTTCGGGGGCGTCTTTACGTGGTCAGTCTGGCAGGCGGAGGTGCGGGGTGCGCGATCACGGTCGGCGGCACCCGGTGGGGTCCGGGGAACCCTCCGCCCCGCCGGGCACGGGGCACTGCCCGCCCCGCCGTACGCGGGCGGCCGTCCGCCCCCGCCGCGCGCGGGCAACCGGATCCGTCCCGCCGGGGGCGGGGAGCCGCCGACCGGCCACGGCACACGGGCCGGCACCCCACGGGACCCGGCGGCCGCTCGCTCAGCCCTTCTCCAGGTACTGCTCCCTCTCCTCGTCCAGGAGGGCGTCCAGGGCGGTGCGCAGGCCGGGGTAGGCGGCCAGTTCCGGGTCGGACGCGACCACTTGTGCCGCCTCCTCCCTCGCCTCGGCGATGACCTCCTCGTCCTCGATGACGGCGAGGACGCGCAGACTGGAGCGGGCGCCGGACTGTGCCTGGCCCAGCACGTCGCCCTCGCGGCGCTGCTCGAGGTCGATGCGGGACAGCTCGAAGCCGTCGAGGGTGGCGGCGACCGCGTCGAGGCGCTGGCGGGCCGGACTGGCCTCGGGCATCTCGGTGACGAGGAGGCAGAGTCCGGGGGCCGAGCCGCGGCCGACGCGGCCGCGCAGCTGGTGCAGCTGGGAGACGCCGAACCGGTCGGCGTCCATGATCACCATCGCGGTGGCGTTCGGCACGTTGACCCCGACCTCGATGACGGTCGTGGCGACCAGGACGTCGGTGTCCCCGGCGGCGAACCGGCGCATGACGGCGTCCTTGTCGTCCGGGGGCATGCGGCCGTGCAGCACCTCGACCTCGAGCCCCTGGAGCGGTCCCCCGGCGAGCTGGTCGGCCACGTCCAGGACGGCGAGCGGCGGACGCTTCTCGGCCTCGTCCTCCGAGGACTTCTTCTTCGCCTTCCCCGGGCCGTCCTCCTCGTCGCCGATCCGCGGGCAGACCACGTACGCCTGGTGGCCGCCCTCGGCCTCCTCGCGGACCCGCTGCCATGCGCGGTCCAGGAAGTGCGGCTTGTCGGCGGCGGGGACGACATGGCTGGCGATGGGTGACCGGCCGGCCGGGAGCTGGTCCAGGACGGAGGTCTCCAGGTCTCCGAAGACGGTCATGGCGACCGTGCGCGGGATGGGTGTGGCGGTCATGACGAGCAGGTGCGGAGGCTGCTTGCCCTTGCCGCGCAGGGCGTCCCGCTGCTCGACGCCGAACCGGTGCTGCTCGTCGACCACGACCAGCCCGAGATCGTGGAACTGCACCTTGTCCTCGATCAGCGCGTGCGTGCCGATGACGATGCCGGCCTCGCCGGTGACGAGATCGAGCAGCGCCTGCCGCCGCCCGGCGGCCCCCATCGACCCGGTGAGCAGCACGACCTTGGTGGCGTGCTCGACGCCGCCCAGCATCCCGCCCTCGGCCAGTTCCCCCATCATCTCCACGACGGAGCGGTGGTGCTGCTGGGCGAGGACCTCGGTGGGCGCGAGCATGGCGGCCTGCCCGCCGGAGTCGACGACGGCGAGCATGGCGCGCAGGGCCACCATCGTCTTGCCCGAACCGACCTCCCCCTGGAGCAGTCGGTGCATCGGATGCTCGGTCGCCAGGTCGTCGAAGATCTCCTTCGAGACCTTCTGCTGGCCCTCGGTGAGGGTGAAGGGGAGGCGGTCGTCGAAGGCGGAGAGCAGGCCGTCCGGGGCGGGTCTGCGGGGGACGGCCGGGAGTTGGGCGTCGGCGTGGCGGCGGCGGGCGAGGGCGACCTGGAGGACGAAGGCCTCGTCCCACTTCAGGCGGGCGCGGGCGTCGTCGATGTCGGCCTTGGTCTGCGGGCGGTGGATCTTGAGGAGGGCTTCGGGGAGGGGGAGCAGGCCACGGCCCTCACGCAGGGAGTCCGGGAGCGGGTCGACGGCCTCCCGGGCGCTGGGCAGGACCGTCTGGATCGCCTTGCCGATCTTCCAGGACTCGAGTTTGGCGGTGGCCGGGTAGATCGGGATGAGGGCTCCGGCCCAGGTCTCGACCGTTTCCTCGGTGTCGCCGCGCAGCAGTTCGTAGGCCGGATGGGCCAGCTGGAGGCGGCGGTTGAAGAGGGAGACCTTGCCGGAGAACATCGCGCGGGTGCCCGGCAGGAGGTCCTTGTGGGGCTTGTGCACGCCGTTGCCGAAGAAGACCAGCTGGAGGCGGCCGCTGCCGTCCGTGATGGTGACCTCCAGGCGCTGGCCCTTGCCGCGGGGGGCCCTGGCCGAGGCGAAGGTGTGCAGGCGGGCGTCGGCGACCTGGGCGACCACGGTGACGTGCTCGTCCATGGGGAGGTCCGCGAGGTGCGTGAGCTGGCCGCGCTCCTCGTATCTGCGCGGGTAGTGGTGCAGGAGGTCGCCGACGGTGTGCAGGCCGAGGTGCTCGGCCATCACCTTCGCGGTCGGTGGGCCGAGCACCTTCTTGAGCGGTTCTTCGAGCGCGGGCACGGGATCCATTGCACACCACCCCACTGACATTGCCGTATACGTGTCCCGAAACCCCTGGTCAGGCGGCTCGTTCGGGCTCTAGGATGGCGCGCTCCGGCCATCCCCCGCGGTCACCGCCCCACCGGGACCGCCCGACCCCGCGCCGTCGACCCTCCCCAGGCCGCGGCGCAGCAGCGATGGACTCCCAGACCTCACCGTCATCCCAGGCATCACCGTCCCCTCATACCTTCCAGGTCGACCTGCGTGGCCTGGTGGACCTGCTGTCCCATCACCTCTACTCCAGTCCCCGGGTCTACCTGCGCGAACTGCTCCAGAACGCCGTGGACGCCATCACCGCCCGGCGGGCGGAGGAGCCCGGCGCCCCGGCGCGGGTGCGGCTGTCCGCCGCGGGCGGGGAGCTGCGGGTGGAGGACTCCGGTGTCGGGCTCACCGAGTCCGACGTGCACAGCCTGCTGGCCACCATCGGCCGCAGTTCCAAGCGCGCCGACGGCCTGCAGGAGGCCCGTTCCGACTTCCTCGGGCAGTTCGGCATCGGGCTGCTGGCCTGCTTCGTGGTCGCCGAGCGCATCCGGGTGGTCAGCCGCAGCTCCCGTACGCCCGGCGCGCCGCCGGTGGAGTGGACGGCCCGCGACGACGGTTCGTACACGGTGCGGACGCTGCCCGACGAGGAGCGCCCCGAGCCGGGCACGACCGTGCATCTGGTGGCGCGGGCCGGTGCCGGTGAGTGGCTCACCGAGCAGCGGGTCCTTGAGCTGGCGCGCGACTTCGGCTCGCTGCTGCCGTACGACGTCCGGGTCGGCGAGGAGGCGGTCACCGATCTGCCGGCGCCCTGGGACCGGCCGTACGCCTCTCCCGCGAACCGGCGGGTGGCGCTGGCCCGGCACTGTCACGAGCTGTTCGGGTTCGCACCGTTGGACTCGATCGAGCTGAACGTGCCGCTGGCCGGCATCCGCGGGGTGGCGTACGTGCTGCCGGCCGCGGTCAGTCCGGCCCAGCGGGCGGGTCACCGTGTGCACCTCAAGGGCATGCTGCTGACCGACCGCGCCGAACAGCTTCTGCCGGACTGGGCGTTCTTCGTGCGCTGTGTCCTGGACACCGACAGCCTGCGGCCCACGGCCTCACGCGAGTCGCTGTACGAGGACGAGACGCTGGCGGCCGTGCGGGAGGCGCTGGGCGAGCGGATCCGGGCATGGCTGACGGGGCTGGCCGCCGGGGATCCGGAGCGGCTGGCGGCGTTCCTCGCCGTGCACCACCTGGGGGTGAAGTCCCTGGCGCGGCACGACAGGGAGATGCTGCGGACGATGCTGCCGTGGCTGCCGTTCGAGACGAGTGACGGCCGGCTGTCGCTGGAGGAGTTCGCGCAGCGGCATCCGGTGGTGCACTTCACGCGGACCGTGGAGGAGTACCGGCAGGTCGCGCCGATCGCGTCGGCGCAGGGCGTCGGGGTGGTCAACGGGGGTTACACGTACGACAGCGAACTGGTCGAGGCGCTGCCGTCGGTGCGGCCGGGGACGGTGGTCGCCGAGCTGGACGCGGACACCGTGACCGCGCATCTGGACGCCGTGGACGCGGCGGAGGAGCTGGCGCTGTCGGGTTTCCTGGCGGCCGCGCGGGCGAAGCTCGACCCTCTGGGCTGCGACGTCGTCCTGCGCGCCTTCCACCCGCTGTCGGTGCCCGCCCTGCATCTGGACGACCGGGCGGCCCGGCACGAGCAGGCACGGGCGGACGCCGAGTCGCAGGCGGACGACCTGTGGGCGGGCATCCTGGGATCCCTGCGCGGCAGTGCCCCGCGCGCGCGTCTGGTGCTCAACCATCTCAACCCGCTGGTCCGGCGGATCAGTTCCCTGCGGGACGCCGAGCTGATCGGCACCGCCACGGAGTCGCTGTACGGGCAGGCGCTGCTGATGGCGCAGCGGCCCCTGCGGCCGGCGGACTCCGCACTGTTGAACCGGGCGTTCATCGGCCTGCTGGAGTGGGCCACGCACGGGGAAGCCACACCTGAGGAGGACGGGCGGCGATGACCGCGATCACGGACTTCGACTCCCTGCGCCGGGCGATGGCGGAGAACGGCGAACAGCCGGAGGGCCCGGCCCGCAACGCGCGCGCGGAACTGCTGCTCGTGGAGGCCGAGAGGCTGAACATCCCGCTCGCCGTGATCGAGGCGCTCGGACACCAGCTGAAGGTCTACAACTACAGCTCCGAGAAGGACAAGATGTTCGTCCCGTTCGCGCGCCTGCTGCGCATGTGGGACGAACGGCCCGAGGACTTCGACGCGCACGAGACGCACTCGCTGCACTGGGTCTTCAAGTGGATGTCGGCCGGCATGCTCGACCAGCCGCACATTCCGCTGGCGTCGGTGGAGAAGTGGCTCGGCGAGATGGAGCACCGCTACCGGCTCGCCGGGCACTCCGAGCGGGCCGTGCGCAGCGCCGAGTTCAGTGTGGCCGCGCACGTCGGGGACGTGGCACGGGCCGAGCGGGCGTTCGCCGCCTGGCTGGCCGCGGATCGCGACGGCATGGCCGACTGCCACGCGTGCGAGCTGCACGGTCAGGGCTGGTGGCGGGCGGAGCGGGGCCGGGACGCGGAGGCCCTGGAGCTGTGGGCGCCCGTCCTGGAGGGCGCGTACACGTGCGCGCACGAGCCGCACACCGTGCTCGCGTCGTCCCTGGTGCCGCTGTTGCGGCTGGGCCGGTCGGACGAGGCCCGGGCGAACCACCTGCGCGGTTTCCGGCTGGTGCGGGCGATGGAGAGCATGCGGGGCGCGTACGCCGACCATGTGGAGTTCTGCGCGCTGACCGGCAACGAGGCGCGGGGCCTGGAGCTGCTCGCGGAGCGCCCGGCGTACTTCACGGACGAGGGACAGCCGCGCAGCAGGCTGGGCTTCCTGAGCGTGGTCGTGCTGCTCATGGAGCGGCTGTCCGCGCTGGGTCTGGGCGGGCAGCGGGTGCCCGGGCCCGCCGGGCGGGTGTGGACGGCGGCGGAACTCGCGCTCCACGCGCGCGAGGAGGCACTCGCGCTGGCCGCGCGGTTCGACGCGCGCAACGGCACGTCGCACGTCGGCGAGCGGGCACGCGCGCGGATGTCGCAGCAGCCGCTGGTGGAGCGGCTGCCGTTGGGGGTGCGCACGGTACGTCCGCCGGTTCCCGCGGCCGCTCCCCCGGCGCCGGCAGCCACGGCGGCAACCGGGGCGGGAGCCGGCGCGCCGGATCTGCCCGCGCTGCTCGCCGAGGCGCGGCGGCTGTCGGACACCTTGCGGCCGCACGCCGTGGAGGCGTGGGCGGCGGTGGCGGTGGCCGCCGAGGGGGCCGAGGGCGCCGGGCTGGACGCGCGCGACCGCGCCGAGATCGCCGACCACCGGGCGATGGGACTGGGCGCGGAGGGTGCCGAAACGTTCGAGCTGGCGGCCGGGCTGTACGCGGAGGCGGGCGACCCCGGCGAGGCTCTGGCGGCACGCACGCGTGCGGCCTACGTCCGCGCGCTCACCGGGGAGATCGACGAGGCGCTCGCCGCGGTCGCCGAGCCCTACGACCGGGTCCTCGCGCTGTACGCCGAGGGCGGCACGCAGGTGCGGCAGGCGGCGGGGGTCCTCATGGGCCGTGCGCGGATCCTGATGCGACGCGTGCACGAGGCCGACGGGCCGGTCGCCGAGCGGGTGCTGGCAGAGGCCGAGGGCGCCGTCCGGGAGGTGCTCGCGCTCGTGGAGGGGCGGGCCGGGGACGACGTGCGGCTCCTCGCGCGGGTCGCCGAGGGACACGCGATGCTCGCGGAGCTGACGGCGCGCTCGGGCGACGCCGAGGCGGGCGCCGAACTGTTCGCCCGGGCCGCCGCGGAGTTCGTCGGAGCGGGGCTGCCCTGGTTCGCCGTGGAGTACGAGGCCAGACTGGCCGCTCTCGCGCACCACCTGGGCGACATGGCGGAGGCGGAACGGGCGCTGCGGGCGGCCCTGGAGCACGGCGGCGGCTTCCTGGAGCCGGTCGGCCGGGCGCAGTTGCACCTCCAGCTCGCCGAGGTCGTCGGGGGCCGGGGGCAGGCGGGGGAGGCCGCCGAGCACGCCCTGGAGGCGGCACACTGGGCCGACGAGGCGGGCGAGGGCCCGACGTTCGGCGCGTGGGCGCGGCACCAGCTGGGCGGATTCCTGGTGCGGCAGGGCCGGTGGGCGGAGGCCGCGGAGGTGCTGGAGTCGGCGCTGGCGGACCTGACCGTCGAGACGCACGGCGACGGGGCGGTCGTGCAGACGCAGTGGTGGCTCGGCGACTGCCTGAGCGAGCTGGGCGAGCACCGGGCCGCCGCCGAACGCCGTTTGCAGGCCGCCGAGACCGCCCGGCACTGGCCCGAGCAGCACGACCACGCGACGCTGGCGCACCTGGCCGCCGAGTCCCTCGGCCAGGCGGGGCTGCACGCGGACGCGGACCGGGCGTACGCGCGCGCGGGCGAGCTGTGGCGTTCCCTGGGCAATGTGCACGGGCTGGTGCGCTCCTTGCGTGCGCGTGCCTGGCTGGCGTTGCGCGCGCAGGACGGCGCCCGGGCGGCGCGGGAGCTGATGTCGGACGCCGTCGGGGAGTGCGCCGACGCGCTGGAGGTCGCGGACGACGAGGAGACGCGTCTGCGGCTGGTCTTCGAACTCGGTCACACCCACCGCCAGTTCGGCGATCTCCTGGCCCGCTCGGCAGCCGAGGACGCCGACGACGACTCGATCCGTGCCGCCATGGACGAGGCGCTGTCCCAGATGTCGGAGGCGGTCGCGGTGTTCGTCTCCCTCGGGGCCGCCGCCCTGCCGCCGCGCACCGGTGCCGAGCTGGCGGCGGGCTGGCTGGAGACCGACCTGGGCCGTCCCGCGGAGGCGGCCGCACGCGCGCGTGCGGTACTCGCGGCGTACGCGGACGCGGAGACGGACGCCGGCTTCGAGGGCGGGGACGAGGAGACCGTACGGGCACGGCGGGCGGAGGCGGAGCAACTGCTCCAGGCGGCGGCGGAAGCGGCCGAGCAGGAGGCTGCGCAGGAGTAGGGGGCGCAGGGACAGGGCGGGCGGTGGGGCGGCGCTCACCGCCTCCCCCGACGGCGCTCACCGCCTCCCCGCGACCGTCATTCCACGCCGATCAGCAGCAGCGCACCCTGCCGTCCCCCGTGGTACACCACCGTGTCGACGGCGAGGTACGCCTCCCGCACCCGCGCCTCCAGCCGGCCGGCGACGCCTTCGGGGGCCTCGTCGCCGAGGACGAGGGTGACGAGCTCCCCGCCCGCCGCCAGCATGCGGTCCAGGACCGTTTCGGCGACGGCGGTGACGTCGGCGCCGATGACGGCCACGTCGCCGTCGACGAGGCCGAGGACATCGCCGGCCTGGCAGATGCCGGCCATGGTCCAGGACTGGCGTTCGGCGACGGCGACCTCGGCGTAACGGGTGGCGCCGGCCGCCGAGGTCATCGCGACGACGTCCTCGTCGAAGCGGCGGTCGGGCTGGTGCACGGCGAGCGCGGCGATCCCCTGGACCGCGGAACGGGTCGGGATGAGGGCCACCCGGATGCCCTCCGCGCGTGCCTGCTCGGCAGCCGCGGCCGCGGTGTGGCGCAGATCGGCGTCGTTGGGCAGCAGCACGACCTCGCGCGCGTGGGCCCGCCGTACGGCCTGGACCAGCTCACCGCTGGCGGGCGGCTCCCCGGGGCGCGCGAGGACGGTGGTCGCGCCGGCCTCGGTGTACAGACCGGCCAGGCCCTCGCCGGGCACGACGGCGACCACCGCCCGCTGGACGCGCGCGCGGGGCGGACGCCCTTCCCCGCGCGCGTGGACGTCGTCGGCGCCGAAGTGGGTGATGCGGATCCGGTACGGCCGGCCGGCCTCGACACCCGCCTCCACGGCCGCGCCGGCGTCGTCCACGTGCACGTGCACGTTCCACAGCCCGTCCCCGCCGACCACGACGAGCGAGTCACCCAGTGCGTCGAGCCGCTCCCGCAGCCGGGCGACGGCGGCGTCCTCGGCCTCCAGCAGGTAGATCACCTCGAAGGCGGGCCCGCCGCTGCCGGCATCGTCGTCGGCGCAGGACTCCGCGCCCGCCCGGAGCCCGGAGGCCTGCGGGTCCACCGGGCCCTCGGCGCGGTCGCGCCCCTCGGTGGCGGCGAACGCGCCGGCCCCGGAGGGGACCGCCGCCGTCTCCCCCGTGAACGTCTCCACCAGCGCCGCGAGCACCGCCACCAGTCCCCGCCCGCCCGCGTCCACCACCCCGGCACGCTCCAGGACGGCCAGCTGGCCAGGCGTCGCGGCGAGCGCCGTGCACGCGCCCCGGTAGGCCGCCCTCGCGACCGTCCCGCAGTCGCCCTCGGCGTCCGCGGCCGCGTCGGCGGCGGCCGAGGCGACCGACAGGAGCGTGCCCTCGACCGGGCGGGCCACGGCCTGGCGGGCGGAGTCGGCGGCGCGGCGCAGCGCCAGGCGCAGCCCCGCCGCGTCGGTGTGCGGGCTCTCCCCCTCGGCGGCGAGCACCTGGGCCATGCCCCGCAGCAGCTGCGCCAGGATGGTCCCGGAGTTCCCGCGCGCGCCTATGAGCGCTCCGTGCGCCATCGCGCGCGCGGCGTCGGCGAGGGAGGGGGTGCCGTGCGCGGCGGCGCCGGCCGCGTGACCGGTGAACACCGCCTCGACCGCGGTCGCGGCCGACTCCACGGTCAGGTACAGGTTGGTCCCGGTGTCCCCGTCGGCGACCGGGTACACGTTGATCGCGTCGATCTCCTCACGCGCGCGTCCCAGCGTCCGGAGCGCGAGACCGCACCAGGTGCGCACCGCGAGAGCATCGAAGAATGTCTGCGGCACCTGCGGCACCTGGGCCTCCCTGAGCTGCTGGACTGGGACGCAGCGTAGACCGTGGGCGGGTGTCGGCCGGTGGCGGGCAAGGGCGGGGCCCCTGAGCAGCCATGGTATTTTCGTTGTACTGGCGCAGCCGTTGTATGCTGCTCCGGTTGCCCGATCCCATCGGGCCATCCCCCTGGCACCGCCACTCAGATCTCTGATCCCACGATCTTGATCCCGGCATGCCGGGATCAACCGTAAGTGCATCTGAAGTCTTTGGAGTGACCCGTGGCTGCCAACTGCGACGTCTGCGGCAAGGGGCCGGGCTTCGGCAACAACATCTCGCACTCGCACCGCCGTACGCCCCGTCGCTGGAACCCGAACATCCAGCGCGTGCGTACCGTGGTCGGTGGGACGCCGAAGCGCGTGAACGCTTGCACCTCGTGCATCAAGGCCGGCAAGGTCTCGCGCTGACGCACATCCCCCACCTCTCGGCTCCGCCCGAGGCGGGGGGACCCCCGTCGCGCGCGGCCCTGCTGGTTGCTGAAAGAGCCGGTCCACCTCTGGTGGGCCGGCTCTTTGCGCTGCGCGGTGGCCCGTGGGCCCGCGCCCGCGTCACCGCGCGGGACCGTCCCCCTCGTGGGCGTCCCGGACGCCGAGCCTCCAGCCGTGGTCCACGGGACCGATCCCGCCGCCGAGGGGAAAGCCGGCGGCGATCGCCCCGGTGACGTACTCCTTGGCCGTCGCCACCGCCCGCGGCACGGTCTCCCCCTTGGCGAGCTGCGCCGCGATCGCCGAGGCGAGGGTGCAGCCCGTGCCGTGCGTGTGCCGGTTGTCGAGCCGGGGCGCGCGCAGCCAGTGCTCCTCGGAGCCGTCGGTGAGCAGGTCCACGGCGTCACCGGGCAGATGACCGCCCTTGATCAGCACCCACCGCGGGCCGTACGCCAGGACGGCCGCCGCGGCCTGCCTGAGCCCGCGCTCCGACTCGACCCGTACGCCGGTCAGCCGGGCCGTCTCGTCGAGGTTGGGCGTGGCGACGGTGGCGAGGGGAAGCAGCTCGGTGCGGACGGAGTCGAGGGCCGAGGCGGCCAGCAGCGGGTCGCCGTGCTTGGAGACGCCGACCGGGTCGACGACGACCGGGGCGTCGGTGCCGGCGATCAACTCGGCCACCGCTTCGACGAGTTCAGCGGAGGAGAGCATCCCGGTCTTCACGGCCTGGACGCCGATGT
Organism: Streptomyces sp. NPDC088766; assembly: GCF_044750845.1. Lineage (NCBI taxonomy): Bacteria > Bacillati > Actinomycetota > Actinomycetes > Kitasatosporales > Streptomycetaceae > Streptomyces > Streptomyces sp. NPDC088766. The sequence continues at coordinate 35,684 of NZ_JBIVKQ010000020.1, forward strand.
CGTCGACGACGCTGCGGTACTGGGCGCGCACCGCCGCCACCGGCAGGTCCCACGCGCCCTGGACGCCGAGGGAGTTCTGCGCCGTGACCGCGGTGATCACGCTCATGCCGTGCGTGCCGAGCGCGAGCATCGTCTTGAGGTCGGCCTGGATGCCCGCGCCGCCGCCGGAGTCGGAGCCGGCCACCGTCAGTACCCTCGGGGGGATCACGACTCCATGTCCCCGAAGTGGTCCCAGCCGCCCTTGCTGGTCCAGGGCGCCCCGTCGACCGTCACCTGGGGCAGGGCGGAGGGATTGAGGACCTCGCCGATCACCTTCCAGCGGGCCGGGAGCTTCACGTCCGGCGGGAAGGTCGCCACGATGGCGTGGTCCTCTCCGCCGGTCAGCACCCACTGGATGGGGTCGACGCCGACGGCCTGTCCGATGTCGTTCATCTGGGTGGGCACGTCGATCGCGCCGGAGCGGATGTCGATGCGGACCTTGCTGGCCTCCGCGATGTGCCCCAGGTCGGCGATCAGCCCGTCGCTCACGTCGCACATCGCGGTCGCGCCGAGGGCGGCAGCCGCCGGACCGGCGTGGTACGGCGGCTCGGGGCGGCGGTGGGCCTCGACGAAGGCGCGGGGCGAGCGGAACCCGCGGGAGAGGACGGCGAATCCGGCGGCGGACCAGCCCAGCCAGCCCGTCACCGCGACGAGGTCGCCGGGCTGGGCGCCGGAGCGGGTGATCGGTTCCTGGTTGCGCAGATCCCCGAGGGCGGTGATCGACACCATGATCGTGTCGCCGCGCACGACGTCGCCGCCGACCACGGCGGCGCCGGCGACCTGGCACTCGTCGCGCAGCCCGTCCATCAGCTCGGTGGGCCAGGTGACCGGCAGTTCGCCGGGTACGACGAGGCCGAGGAGCAGTGCGGTCGGCACGGCGCCCATCGCGGCGATGTCGGCGAGGTTCTGGGCGGCGGCCTTGCGGCCGACGTCGTAGGCGGTGGACCAGTCGCGGCGGAAGTGCCGGCCCTCCAGCAGGATGTCGGTGCTCGCCACGACCCGGCGGTCGGGCGCGGCCACCACCGCGGCGTCGTCACCGGGTCCGACCCGGACCGCCGGCGTGGTGGTGAGACGGGAGGTGAGCTCCCTGATGAGCCCGAACTCCCCGAGCTCACCAACAGTGCCCTTCATCGCCCCAGCTCCCCTTCTGTCCCAGTCCGTGCCCGGTCGCGCGTCACGGGTGTCCTCGATACGGTCGAGGGAACCGTCAACCTCTGTCGTGCCTGCACCCCGGCGCGCGAGCCGTGGTCGCCGCAGGTCTCCCCGCGGCGAGCGGCGACGCGATACCGTGGCGTTCCTTTTCCCCACATGATCCTCGTGGCCGCCCTGGAGGTTCCGTGGTACAGGCGTACATCCTGATCCAGACCGAGGTCGGCAAGGCCTCGACCGTCGCCGAGACGATCGGCAGGATTCCCGGCATCGTCCAGGCCGAGGACGTCACAGGTCCCTACGACGTGATCGTGCGGGCCCAGGCCGACACGGTCGACGACCTCGGCCGCATGGTGGTCGCCAAGGTGCAGCAGGTGGACGGGATCACCCGCACCCTGACCTGCCCGGTCGTGCATCTGTAGCCCCCGTCTACCCTTGGCCGGTGAACCTTTTCCGTCACCGGCTCAGTGGTGTGCCCGCCCTTGTTCTGCTCTGTGCCGCCGTGGGCTGCTCATCGGCAGACGACGGCGCGTCGGCCCCGGTTCCCAGTCCCGCGACGAAGGTCGCGCGACTGTGCAGGAACCTGGACGAGGCACTGCCGTCGAAGGTGGACGGTATGGATCGCCGGGATCCCGAGCCCGCCTCCGCGCTGACCGCGGGCTGGGGGAACCCGGCGATCATACTGCGCTGCGGTGTGGAGCGGCCGCCGAAGATGGCGGATCCGAAGGTGGCCCAGGGCGCCGACCCGGACGCGGTCGCGGGCGGTGTGAACGGCGTCAACTGGCTGATGGAGAAGCGGGACGGCGGGGGGTACCGGTTCACCACCGCCGGTCGCCGTGCCTATGTCGAGGTGACGGTGCTGGAGGGGGCGGACAGTTCGTCGGCGCTGATCGACCTGGCGTCGGCCGTCAGGAAGGCGATCCCCGAGGGGATCGCCGACTGAGGACTACCGACTACCGCAGTCCCGTGGACCTGCGCAGTGCTGCCTGGATCAGGCGGTCCACCAGTTCCCCGTAGGTGATTCCGCTCGCCTGCCACATCGCGGGGTACATCGAGATGGGCGTGAAGCCCGGCATCGTGTTGATCTCGTTGATGACGAACTCGCCGTCCTCGGTGAGGAAGAAGTCCGCCCGGACCAGCCCCTCGCAGGAGGCGGCCTCGAAGGCGTCCACCGCGAGCCGCTGCACCTCGGCGGTCTCCTCCGGCGTCAGCGGGGCCGGCACCAGGCCGGGGGTCGAGTCGATGTACTTGGCCTCGAAGTCGTAGTACGCGTGGGCGTCCGGCGGCGGGATCTCGGCCGGCACGGAGGCCCGCGGCCCGTCCTCGAACTCCAGGACTCCGCACTCGATCTCGCGGCCGCGCAGCGCCGCCTCGACGAGGATCTTCGGGTCGTGGCGCCGGGCCTCGGCGATGGCATCGTCCAGCCCCGACAGGTCGTCGACCTTGGTGATGCCGATCGACGAGCCCGCGCGCGCGGGCTTCACGAACAGCGGCCAGCCGTGCTCACCGGCGAAGTCGACGATCTTCTTCCGGGCGGCGGCACCTCCGTCCCCGTCCGGGGCGGGCTGCTCCCACTCTCGCGGCCGGACCACCACGTACGGGCCGACCTTCAGCCCGAAGGAGGTGAACACCCGCTTCATGTACTCCTTGTCCTGGCCGACGGCCGAGGCGAGCACGCCCGACCCCACGTACGGCACGCCGGACAGCTCCAGCAGTCCCTGCAGGGTGCCGTCCTCGCCGTAGGGGCCGTGCAGGACCGGGAAGACGACGTCGACGTCACCGAGGGCCTTGGGCACCGATCCGGGCTCGCTGTAGACGACTTCGCGGTTCGCGGGGTCGACGGAGAGCACCACGGCGCCCTCCTGCGAGTCGGCCAGTTCCTCGACGCCGGGGGTACGGCGTTCGGTGATCGCCATCCGCTGCGGCTCGTCGGCGGTGAGCACCCAGCGGCCTTCCCGGGTGATGCCGATCGGAAGGACCTCGTACTTCGTCCGGTCGATGGCCTTGAGGACGGCGCCGGCGGTGACCGTGGAGATCCCGTGCTCGGAGCTGCGTCCGCCGAACACGACGGCCACACGCGGCTTACGAGACGGCTGCTCAGGGCTCTGGGGAAGGTTCTCGGTGCTCATATCGGCATGAGAGTACCCGGTGGTAGGGCGCGGATACAGCGTCGACTCAGGGGGGTCGCTCAGCGTCGTTCCGGCTTCGCGCTGCGCGACATCAGCTCCTTGAGAGCAACCATCGGCGGCTTGCCCTCGTGGACGATCCCGACGACGGTTTCCGTGATGGGCATGTCGACGCCGTGCCGGCGGGCCAGATCCAGCACGGACTCGCAGGACTTGACGCCCTCGGCGGTCTGCCTGGTGACCGCGATGGTCTCCTGGAGGGTCATGCCCCTGCCGAGGTTGGTGCCGAAGGTGTGGTTGCGGGAGAGCGGCGAGGAGCAGGTCGCCACCAGGTCGCCGAGGCCCGCGAGTCCGGAGAAGGTCAGCGGGTCGGCGCCCATCGCCAGGCCCAGCCTGGTGGTCTCGGCGAGTCCGCGGGTGATGAGCGAGCCCTTGGCGTTGTCGCCGAGCCCCATGCCGTCCGCGATGCCGACGGCGAGACCGATGACGTTCTTCACGGCGCCGCCGAGTTCGCAGCCGACGACGTCGGTGTTGGTGTACGGGCGGAAGTACGGCGTGTGGCAGGCCGTCTGGAGCCGCCGGGCGACGCTCTCGTCGGTGCAGGCGACCACGGCGGCGGCCGGCCTGCGGGAGGCGATCTCCTTGGCGAGGTTGGGCCCGGTGACCACGGCGATCCGGTCCCGGCCCACCTCGGCGACGTCCTCGATCACCTCGCTCATCCGCATGGTCGTACCGAGTTCGACACCCTTCATCAGCGAGACGAGGACGGTGTCCGGGGCGAGCAGCGGGCGCCAGGCGGCGAGGTTGGTGCGCAGGGTCTGCGAGGGGACCGCGAGGACGGTGAAGTCGGCGTCGCGGGCGGCCTCGGCGGGGTCCGCGGTGGCGCGGAGGTTCGCCGGGAGCTCGATGCCGGGGAGGTAGTCCGGGTTGGTTCGCGTGGAGTTGACCGTGTCGGCGAGCGAGGCGCGGCGCGCCCACAGCGTGACCTCGCAGCCCGCGTCGGCGAGGACCGTGCCGAAGGCCGTACCCCAGGAACCGGTGCCGAAGACGGCGGCCTTGACGGGCTTGCTCACGTGCGGTTCTCCCCCTTGTGGCCGGTCCGTGCCTGGGACCTGCCGTGGCTGGTCTGCGCCTGGGTGCGGAGTCGCTGCTCGATCCGCTCCCGGCGCGGGTCGTAGGGCCTGTCGGGCGCCTTCTCGCCGCGGATCTCCTCCAGCAGGCGGGTGACGTCGGCCATGATGGCCTCCGTGGCCTCCTTCAGCAGTTCGGGAGTCATCTCCCGGTCGTAGAACCGGCTGAGGTCCACGGGCGGGCCCGCCAGGACGTGGTGGGTCTTGCGCGGCAGGAGGTCCGGCTTCTTGGCGTAGGGCGGCAGCAGTTCGTTGACGCCCCACTGGGCGACCGGGATCACCGGGCACCTGGTCTGCAGGGCGACGCGCGCGGCCCCGGTCTTGGCGGTCATCGGCCAGCCGTCGGGGTCGCGGGTGAGGGTGCCCTCGGGGTAGAAGGCGACGCACTCGCCGCGCTCCACGGCCTCGATCGCGGCCCGGAAGGCGCTGAGCGCGTCGGTGGACTCGCGGTAGACGGGGATCTGTCCGGTGCCGCGCATCGCGGCGCCGACGAACCCCTTGCCGAACAGCCCGCTCTTCGCCAGGAATCGCGGCACGCGCCCGGTGTTGTACTGGTAGTGCGCGTAGGCGAAGGGATCGACGTGCGAATTGTGGTTCACCGCGGTGATGAACCCGCCCTCGGCCGGCATGTGCTCCATTCCGCGCCAGTCCCGCTTGATCAGAATCACCAGTGGCGGTTTGCAGAGCACCGCTGCGAAGCGGTACCAGAAGCCGATTCTGCGGCGGGGCACGCGGACACCTTCCTCTAGGACTTCCCTGACTTCCCTGACTTCTTCCGGGCCGGGGGCCGGACAAGTGTCGCCCCGTGCCGCCGGTCTGTCGAGAACACCGTACGCCCCGATCGAGGGGGCGCCGGAAGGACCGGGGGACAATGTCCGCGACGAGAGAGAGACGGTACGCCGGTGCAGTGGAGCTTGGTCATCCCCCTGAAGCCCTTGGCGCTGGCCAAGAGCAGGCTCGCGGACACCGCCGGCGACGCCCTGCGTCCGGGCCTGGCCCTGGCCTTCGCCGTGGACACCGTGGCGGCCGCGCTGGCCTGTGCCGCGGTGCGCGATGTGGCGGTGGTCACGGACGACGTGCTGGCCGGGCGCGAACTCGCCGGGCTCGGGGCGCGCGTCGTCGCCGACGAACCCCGCGCGGGCCTGAACGCCGCTCTGGCGCATGCGGCGGCGGTCGTGCGCGCCGGGCGGCCCGACAGTGCGGTGGCCGCTCTCAACGCCGATCTGCCGGCTCTGCGTCCAGCGGAATTGGCCCGCGTCCTGGACGCCGCCGCGGAATTCCCCCGCGCTTTTCTCCCCGATGCGGCCGCAATCGGTACGACTCTTCTCGCGGTGGCCGCCGGCCGTGAATTGCTTCCCGCTTTCGGCACCGATTCGCGTGCCCGTCACCGTGCGTCGGGGGCCGTGGAACTCCGGCCGACGGCGGTGGATTCCGTGCGCCAGGACGTGGACACCGGCGAGGATCTGCGGACGGCGCTGGCGCTGGGGGTGGGTCCCCGAACGGCCGCCGCGGTCGCGCGCCTGCTGATTCCGGGGCAGTAGGCTGCCGGTCATGCAGGCCACCGCATACACGTACGACCCCGGCACCCGCAGCGGACAGGTGCTGTTGGACGACGGCACCCCGGTGCCCTTCGACGCGCCGGCGTTCGACGCGGGCGGGCTGAGGCTGCTGCGCCCCGGGCAGCGGGTGCGGATCGAGACCGAGGGCGACGGCGACTCCCGGCGCATCACCCTGGTCACCCTCCAGACCTTCTGACCTGGCGGGACTGCGGGAAGCCCGGCGGAAAACGCCGCGGGCCGGACTCCGCGGGGAGTCCGGCCCGGCGCGTGAGTGCCGTGAACGCTTGCGCCTCAGCGAGCGGTGGTCTTCTTGGCGGTGGTCTTGCGGGCGCTCGACTTCTTGGCGGGGGCCTTCTTGGCCGTCACCTTCTTCGCCGGGGCCTTCTTGGCGGCGGTCTTCTGGGCCGTGGCCGTCTTCGCCGTGGTCTTCTTTGCGGCCGCCGTCGCCGTCTTGGCGGCCGACTTCTTGGCGGTCGTCTTCTTCGCGGCGCCCGTGGCCTTCTTCGCGGCGGCCGTCGTCTTCTTCGCGGCGGCCGTCGTCTTCTTGGCGGCGGCCGTGGCCCTCTTCGCCGGGGCGGCCTTCTTCGCGGCGGCCTTCTTGACCGTGGCGGTGGCACCGCCGGTCAGGCTGCCCTTGGGGGCCTTCTTGACGGCGACCTCGCCGCCGCGCGGGAGCTTCTTCGAACCGCTCACCAGGTCCTTGAAGCCCTGACCGGCGCGGAAGCGCGGCACGGACGTCTTCTTGACCCGAACCCGCTCGCCCGTCTGGGGGTTGCGGGCGTAGCGGGCCGGGCGGTCGACCTTCTCGAACGAACCGAAGCCGGTGACCGAGACCCTGTCCCCCGCGACGGTCGCGCGGACGATGGCGTCCAGGACCGCGTCGACCGCGTCGGCGGCCTGCTGGCGACCACCGAGCTTGTCGGCAATCGCTTCTACGAGCTGCGCCTTGTTCACGTCTTCCCCTTCGGAGACATTGCCAGAACGAAAGTGTTCAAGCGTTTTCGCACGTTAGGCAGATATATACCGCAAATCAAACACGAAACGGGCTAATCACCCTTGTGCCGCAACGAACTCGGCCGCTCCGGAGACGATCAACGCTCCTCTTCCGGGACGCGTCCCGCGTCGAGGTCCGCCATGAACCGCTCCAGCCGCCTTGTCGCGTCGGCGAGATCGTGCTTGGCCGCGGCCGTAATGACCAGCAGCTTCCGGGTCAGCGCCATCCGTACGCCCTCCGGGACTTGCAGTGCGCGCACCCTTGCGTGCGCTTCCTTGAGCTGGTTCGCGACCGCCGTATAGAGCTCGAGTTGGCCGTCGTGTCCCATGCACAGATTGTGCCATCTGGGGCGAGTTGTCGCCCGCCCAGGGGGCAACTGGCGCCCGGCGCGGCGCGTCCGGCACCTCGGCAGGTCACGTCCTCAGCGGCCGCCTACCCCGGCAACCACCGCCTTAACGTGGGAAGTTGCCGGCGGCGTCGCGGACGCGCGGGCCCGAACGGACGCAGACACGGCCGTACCCCCGATCGGGCCGATCGGGGGTACGGAGGGGGTTCGCGGTGGCCGGAATTCGACCAGGGCCGGTCGTCCCGGCCGGCGGTCAGGCCTGGAGGGTCCTCGGCTTGTACGACGGCCGCTTGGCCTCGTAGGCGGCGATGTCGGCCTCGTTCTGGAGCGTGATCGAGATGTCGTCCAGCCCGTTCAGCAGCCGCCAGCGGGCGTTCTCGTCGAGTTCGAAGGCGGCGGTGATGCCCTCGGCACGCACCTCGCGCCGTTCGAGGTCGACCGTGATCTCGGTCGTGGGGTCCTGCTCGGTCAGCTCCCACAGCGCGTCCACGATCTTCTGCTCCAGAAGGACCGTGAGCAGACCGTTCTTCAGCGAGTTGCCGCGGAAGATGTCGGCGAAGCGGGAGGAGATCACGGCCTTGAAGCCGTAGTTCTGGAGCGCCCAGACGGCGTGCTCGCGGGAGGATCCGGTGCCGAAGTCGGGGCCGGCGACCAGGACGGTCGCGCCCTTGCGCTCGGGCTGGTTGAGGACGAAGGACCCGTCCTTGCGCCAGGCCTCGAACAGCCCGTCCTCGAACCCGTCCCGCGTGACCTTCTTGAGCCAGTGAGCAGGGATGATCTGGTCGGTGTCGACGTTGGAGCGGCGCAGCGGGACGGCCCGGCCGGTGTGCGTGGTGAATGCTTCCATGACTGATCAGACTCCAGCGGGCGTACGGGTCTCGGCGTCGGACAGGTCGGCCGGGGAGGCCAGGTGGCCCAGGACGGCCGTGGCGGCCGCGACCTGGGGCGACACCAGGTGCGTACGTCCGCCCTTGCCCTGCCTGCCCTCGAAGTTGCGGTTGGAGGTGGACGCGGAGCGCTCACCCGGGGCCAGCTGGTCGGGGTTCATGCCCAGACACATCGAGCAGCCCGCGTGCCGCCATTCGGCGCCGGCCTCCTTGAAGACGACGTCCAGCCCCTCGGAGACGGCCTGGAGACCGACCCGCGCGGAGCCGGGGACGACCAGCATCCTTACGCCGTCGGCGACTTTGCGGCTCCGGACGATCTCGGCGGCGGCGCGCAGGTCCTCGATCCGCCCGTTGGTGCAGGAACCCACGAAGACGGTGTCCACCTTGATGGAGCGCAGCGGCTGCCCGGCCTCCAGCCCCATGTACTCCAGGGCCTTTTCGGCGGCGAGGCGCTCCGAAGCGTCCTCGTACGAGGCCGGGTCGGGGACGGCGGCCGAAAGCGGCGCGCCCTGGCCGGGGTTGGTGCCCCAGGTGACGAACGGCGACAGCTCGTCGGCCTTGATCACGACCTCGGCGTCGAACTCGGCGTCCTCGTCCGTCCTCAGCGTCTTCCAGTACGCGACGGCGGCGTCCCAGTCCTCGCCCTCGGGAGCGTGCGGGCGCCCCTTGAGGTAGGCGAAGGTGGTCTCGTCGGGGGCGATCATGCCCGCGCGGGCACCGGCCTCGATCGACATGTTGCAGATGGTCATCCGGGCCTCCATCGAGAGCTTCTCGATGGCGGAGCCGCGGTACTCCAGGATGTAGCCCTGGCCGCCGCCGGTGCCGATCCGCGCGATGATCGCCAGGATCAGGTCCTTGGCGGTGACGCCGTCGGGCAGTTCGCCGTCGACGGTGATCGCCATGGTCTTCGGGCGGGCCAGCGGCAGCGTCTGGGTGGCCAGCACGTGCTCGACCTGCGAGGTGCCGATGCCGAAGGCCAGGCCGCCGAAGGCGCCGTGGGTGGAGGTGTGCGAGTCGCCGCAGACGACGGTCATGCCGGGCTGGGTCAGTCCGAGCTGCGGGCCGACGACGTGCACGACGCCCTGCTCGACGTCGCCGAGCGGGTGCAGCCGGACGCCGAACTCGGCGCAGTTCTTGCGCAGCGTCTCGAGCTGGACGCGCGAGACCGGGTCCGCGATCGGCTTGTCGATGTCGAGGGTCGGGGTGTTGTGGTCCTCGGTGGCGATGGTGAGGTCGAGGCGGCGCACCTGCCGGCCGCTCTTGCGGAGGCCGTCGAAGGCCTGCGGGCTGGTCACCTCGTGCAGCAGGTGCAGATCGATGAAGAGGAGGTCGGGCTCGCCCTCGGCGCGCCGGACGACGTGGTCGTCCCAGACCTTCTCCGCGAGTGTCCTACCCATCGCTTTCCCTCCGACCGGCAGGCTGCGCCGGCCCAACTAGAGATCTTGTGGAGGCGACGACGCGCCCTTCCGGCTCACCGGCCGCCCCTGCTTGCCGGGCAGCCGCCGCCTGGCCCGTTGGTCCTCGGGCCGCTGTATGTCCAAGGGTTGCGCGTCTCACGGAAAATTGAACTTGCGTTTCACAGAGTGAGACGGGAATATCGTTTCATGGACAACAGTAGCGGCGTCGGCGTTCTGGACAAGGCAGCCCTTGTCCTGAGCGCCCTGGAGTCCGGTCCGGCCACCCTCGCGGGCCTGGTCGCTGCCACCGGACTCGCACGACCCACGGCTCACCGTCTGGCCGTGGCTCTGGAACACCACCGTATGGTGGCGCGGGACATGCAGGGCCGTTTCATCCTCGGCCCGCGCCTGGCCGAACTGGCCGCGGCCGCGGGCGAGGACCGCCTTCTGGCGACCGCCGGCCCGGTGCTCACCCACCTCCGTGACATCACGGGCGAGAGCGCTCAGCTCTACCGCCGCCAGGGCGACATGCGCATCTGCGTCGCCGCGGCGGAGCGCCTGTCCGGCCTGCGGGACACGGTCCCGGTCGGCTCGACGCTCACGATGAAGGCCGGCTCCTCGGCACAGATCCTGATGGCATGGGAGGAGCCCGAGCGCCTCCACCGCGGCCTCCAGGGCGCCCGCTTCACGGCGACGGCCCTGTCGGGGGTACGGCGCCGGGGCTGGGCCCAGTCGATCGGCGAGCGGGAGCCGGGGGTCGCGTCCGTCTCCGCGCCGGTGCGCGGACCGTCCAACCGTGTGGTGGCCGCCGTCTCGGTGTCCGGCCCCATCGAGCGCCTGTCCCGCCACCCGGGCCGGATGCACGCCCAGGCGGTCATCGACGCGGCGGGCCGTCTGTCGGAGGCGTTGCGCCGCACCGGCTGACGCGGGAAACCGGAGCCCGGAAAACGGAAAACGGGGAAGCAGCGAAGCAGGGAACCGAGCGGGCCTCAACGCCGCGGCACGCCCGGTTCCCGGAACTCCTACGACGCCGGGGCGCGCCAGGCGAACCGGTCCTTCCCGGTCCGTCCCCGCTCCGCCAACGGCACCTGACCGTGCGCCGCCGCGAGCCCGAACGGCGGCATGTCGCCGTAGACCGCCTCGTACCGCCCCTCCGGCACGACGTAGGTCTCGTGCCAGATCCCCACGTGTCCCCGCACCTTCCCGTCCCGCTCCATGCGGTTGACCCGGGCCCAGACCTGGTGGTGGAAGGCGTCGGGCGCGCTCGCGTAGGCGTACAGCCTCTCCGCCGACGCCCAGTACTGGACGACGCAGTACGTCCGCGGCGAGGCCGTCAGCAGCACGCGGGAGAGCAGCCCGCGGTCCGGGTCCTTCTTCAGTTCGGCCAGCATGCGGAACATCGCCAGCATGACCGGGATCCACTGGTGCACGGCCCAGAAGTGGTTGACGCGCATCCCGATGAGCAGGACGACGACGTCACCGCGGGCGTCGGCGGTGGTACGGCCGGCGGTGGTGGGCTTCGCGGACATGCACTCCCCCTTGTTGGCTAGCGGCGCTCTCCAAGCGGTCCTGGTTGGATAGTGCCGCTAACCAAGGAGGGCCGCAAGGGATGCGACTGGCCGAGCTGAGCGAACGCAGCGGGGTGTCCACCGCGACGATCAAGTACTACCTGCGCGAGGGCCTCCTGCGGCCCGGCCGTCAGGTCAACGCGACGACCGCCGAGTACGACGAGGAGCACCTGCGCCGGCTGCGGCTGGTGCGGGCGATGATCCAGGTGGGCGGGGTGCCGGTGGCCACGGTCCGCGAGGTCCTCGGGCATGTGGACGACGACTCCCTGGGCCGAACGATCCGCCTCGGCGCGGCGCTGTGGGCCCTCCCCCGGGTGCCCGAGCCGGACGCCGACGACGACTGCCTCCGGGCCGCCCACCGCGAGGCGGGCGAACTCCTGCGGACCCTGGGCTGGCGGAACGCCGAACTGCTCACCAGTATCTCGCCCGCCTACCGCTCACTGGTGGTGGCGGTGGCCGCGATGCGGCGGCTCGGCTACGACTGGGACGCCGAACTCCTCGTCCCCTACGCCCGGTTGATGCACCGCGCGGCCGTCCTCGACCTCGATTTCGTGGAGACGCGGGAGACGGAGGCGGAGCGGATCGAGGCGGCCGTACTGAGCGCGATCCTGGTCGAGCCGATGCTCCAGGCGCTGCACCGGCTGGCCCAGGAGGAGGAGTCGGCCCGGCGGTACGGCTTCGAGTGAGCCCTGCCGGGCCGTGACGGCGATGGCGCCGGTGTCGGCACCGGGAAACGGCGAAGGCCCCCCACCGAAGTGGAGGGCCTTCCCTGATGCGTACCCCCGACCGGATTCGAACCGGCGCTACCGCCTTGAGAGGGCGGCGTGCTAGGCCGCTACACAACGGGGGCGTGGACACTGCGTCTCCGCAGGTCCGAGCTGGTCTACCTGGACTCGAACCAAGACTAACTGAACCAGAATCAGTCGTGCTGCCAATTACACCATAGACCAAAGTGGTTTAGACCAGTCAGTACCCCCGACCGGATTCGAACCGGCGCTACCGCCTTGAGAGGGCGGCGTGCTAGGCCGCTACACAACGGGGGCCCTAGCGATCCTGCATCGACAACAACGGGTGCGACCCGGACTGTTACCGCGGGAAGGATCTGTACCCCCGACCGGATTCGAACCGGCGCTACTGCCTTGAGAGGGCAGCGTGCTAGGCCGCTACACAACGGGGGCTTTGCGGATGTGATCCGCGATGCAGATGCCCTGCTGGATTTCAAAGCATCTGCGAGCTGGCCTACCTGGACTCGAACCAAGACTAACTGAACCAGAATCAGTCGTGCTGCCAATTACACCATAGGCCACTGGAACTCAAGCCCCGGAGGGGATCTTGTTCTAGTTCGCTCCCCCGGGTCCCGGCCTTTCGGCCCGCTCCCCGGCGGCGCAGGAAGAACATTACCCGAAGGTGGACTGCGCTCCAAAACGGGTATCGGCGCCGAGGAGAGCGGGCAGTTCGGCGAGGGTGGCGATCCGGTGGCGCCCCGACGGAAGCTCGACGGTGGCCGTGCCGCCACTGCGGTCGATCCACACCGAGAGCAGGCCGGCGTCCGCCGCGCCCCGGCCGTCGATCTCCGGATGGTCGCCGACGTACGCCACCTCGTGCGGGGGCAGGGCCAGGGCCTCGCAGGCCGCGAGGAAGGCCGCGGCCTCGGGCTTGGAGACGCCCAGCTCGGCCGCGCACAGGATGGACTCGAAGCGGTCGTGGACGCCGAGGACGCGCAGCTTGCGGTCCTGGACGTGGATGGTGGAGTTGGAGAGCACCGCGTGCCGGTGGCTGGCGGCGAGGGCGTCCAGGACGGGCAGGACGTCCGGGAAGAGGGCCCAGGCGGTCTCGTAGTGCACGAGATAACGCTGGAACCAGGCGTCGGCCTCGGCGTCGCTCATCTCCCGCTCCAGGAAGGCCCGGACCCGGTCGCGGCGCTGCTCCTCGAAGGTCACACCGCCGGCGGAGAAGCGCGCCCACTGCTGGTGGGTGACCTCCCGCCACCGCTCCAGAGCCCGCTCGGCGGTGCCGTACCGGTCGAGGAGGCCCTCCGCCGCGAGATGGCCGCGCATCCCCTCACGGTCGGCGGTCGTGTAGTCGAAGAGGGTGTCGTCGACGTCCCAGACGACGGCTGTGATCGCCATGACACCGACAGTACCCGGACCGGCTGGGGTCCGGGGGTCGTCCCTCGATGCAGGCAGCGTCGAAGAGGGTGTCGTCGACGCCCCGGACGACGGCTGTGATCGCCATGACACCGACGGGGGCGCGCGGGCGGGGTGCGCGTCCGGCGGAACGGGGAAGGTGCGGCACCCGGACGGGGTGCCGCACCTCACAGGGGCGGGACGGTTCAGGCGGTGAGCCTGGCCAGCGCCGCGTCGATGCGGGCCAGCGCCTTCTCCTTGCCCAGGACCTCCAGGGACTCGAAGAGGGGCAGGCCGACCGTGCGGCCGGTGACGGCGACGCGGACCGGGGCCTGGGCCTTGCCGAGCTTGAGGCCGTGGGCCTCGCCGGCGGCCAGGACGGCTTCCTTGAGCGACTCCGGGCTGGCCCAGTCGGCGGCGTCCAGCTTCTCGCGGGCCGTGGCGAGGAGGGCGTCCGAGCCCTCCTTCATCGCCTTCGTCCAGCTCGCCTCGTCGACGGCCGGCTCGGCGAGGAAGAGGAAGTCGACGTTGTCGGTGATCTCGGAGAGGACCTTGAGGCGGGTCTGGGCGTGCGGGGCGATCCGCTGCCACTTCGTCTCGTCGAAGTCCTCCGGCGCCCAGGGGGCGATCGGGGCCCGCAGCCAGGGGCGGCAGCGCTCGGTGAAGTCCTTCACCTCCAGCAGACGGATGTGGTCGGCGTTGATCGCCTCGCACTTCTTCAGGTCGAAGCGCGCCGGGTTGGGGTTGACGTCCCCGATGTCGAAGGCCGCGACCATCTCGTCCATCGTGAAGATGTCCTGGTCGGCCGAGAGGGACCAGCCGAGCAGCGAGAGGTAGTTGAGCAGGCCCTCGGGGAGGAAGCCGCGCTCCCGGTAGAGGTTGAGCGACGACTCCGGGTCGCGCTTGGAGAGCTTCTTGTTGCCCTCGCCCATCACGTACGGCAGGTGGCCGAAGGCGGGGATCTCCTTGGCGATGCCCAGCTCGATCAGCGCCTTGTACAGGGCGATCTGGCGGGGGGTGGAGGAGAGCAGGTCCTCGCCGCGCAGGACGTGGGTGATCTCCATGAGGGCGTCGTCGACCGGGTTGACCAGCGTGTAGAGCGGGGCGCCGTTGGGGCGGACGATGCCGTAGTCCGGGACGTTCTCCGGGGTGAAGGTCAGTTCGCCGCGGACCAGGTCCGTGAAGGTGATCGTCTCGTCGGGCATCCGGAAGCGGACGATCGGGGTGCGGCCCTGGGCCTGGTACTCCTCGACCTGCGCGGCGGTCAGCTCGCGGCAGTGACCGTCGTAGCCGGAGGGCCTGCCGGCGGCGCGGGCGGCCTCGCGGCGGGTGTCCAGCTCCTCCTGGGAGCAGTAGCAGCGGTAGGCGTGGCCGGCGGCGAGGAGCTTGTCGGCGACGTCCTTGTAGAGGTCCGTCCGCTGCGACTGGCGGTACGGCGCGTGCGGGCCGCCGACCTCAGGACCCTCGTCCCAGTCGAAGCCCAGCCAGCGCAGCGAGTCCAGGAGCTGGTCGTAGGACTCCTCGGAGTCGCGGGCCGCGTCGGTGTCCTCGATGCGGAAGACCAGCGTGCCCTGGTGGTGCTTGGCGAACGCCCAGTTGAACAGGGCGGTGCGCACCAGGCCCACGTGGGGGTTACCGGTGGGCGACGGACAGAAACGGACGCGTACGGGGGAGCCGGGTGCGCTAGCCACGCTTGACAACCTTGTTGGTGAGAGTGCCGATGCCTTCGATGCTGACGGAGACCTCGTCGCCGACAGCGAGCGGGCCGACCCCTGCCGGGGTGCCCGTGAGGATCACGTCGCCGGGGAGCAGCGTCATGGCCTCGGTGATGTTGACGATCAGATCCTCGATCGAGTGGATCATCTCGCTGGTGCGGCCGAGCTGCCGCTGCTGCCCGTTGACCGTCAGCTGGATGGTGAGGTCGCTCGGGTCGAGGTCGGTCTCCACCCAGGGGCCGAGCGGGCAGGCGGAGTCGAAGCCCTTGGCCCTGGCCCACTGCTTCTCGCGCTTCTGGACGTCGCGCGCCGTGATGTCGTTGGCGCAGGTGTAGCCGAAGATCACGTCCTTGACGCGCTCCCGCGGGACCTCGCGGCACATCCGGCCGATGACCACGGCCAGTTCGGCCTCGTGGTGGAGGTCCTCGGAGAAGGACGGGTACCGGATGTCGTCCCCGGGTCCGACCACGGAGGTGGACGGCTTGAAGAAGGCGAACGGGGCGTCGGGCACCTCGTTGCCGAGTTCGCGTGCGTGCTCGGCGTAGTTGCGGCCGAAGGCCACGACCTTGCTGGGGAGGACGGGCGGCAGGAGCCGGACCTTGCTCAGCGGCACCTTCGTGCCGGAGAGCTCGTGTTCCGTGAACGGGATGCCCTTGATGATGTCGAGGACGAGCTCGTCCGGCTTGTCGCCCTCGACCGCGCCGAAGGCGACGTTCCCGTCGATGGAGAACCTGGCGATGCGCACGGGTTGCTTGGCCCCTTGATGAGCTGGCTGGAGTCTGACGCTCCAGGCTAACGCGGAAGGGCGCCCCCGGCCGGGGACGCCCTTGACATCCGGGGCCGCCGCCTTGAACATGCGGCGGCCGTTGTGCGTATCTACTCGGCGAAGGAGGTCGCGGGGACCTCGACGAGGACGGTGCGCCTGGGGTTGGCGGTCTGGGCCGGAAGGTCGACGGAGTGCTCCTGCTGCTCCGGGAGCCGCAGTTCGTCGGCGTCCTTGAGGTGCGCCAGCGTCGTGCGCCGCGGGTTGGCGATCTTGTGGAACATCGTCGTCGTCTTCACTGTTGTGGTGAACCCTGTCCTGTCGGGCGCCGGGCGGCCGGGGAGCCTGCGTGGGCGCGTCTTGTCGGATTTGCCATCTCTGTAAAGCGTCAGGCTAAACACGCGATTCCCGGAGAACGCGTGGAGGTCTCATGATCAGGGTGTGAGTTTGCTCACGAACGAGCGCTCAAACCGGTCAATCCAGGCTCTTGATCGACCGCTACGAAACGGACATTGCCCCCCTGAAGCTCTCATTCCGCTCCTGATCATGGCGACTGGGACACCCTCCACGGCCCGGCCGTTCGCCCCTTTGCACATGAATTGCCCGGGATCACTTTCTACGTCCGGTGATCCATCACTCACCCGCTGTCACGGATGTCACAGCCCGGCCAACAAGCCTTGTTGGAGATCCTGCACTGTGCTGGAATTCCACGGACCGCCGCGGGAACGAGCCGGCGCGCAGGGCGCACAGCAGCGCCGAGCGGCGGCTGGAAGGGGGAGCCAGCGCCGGTACTCACGACCAAATCGGGGGGCGTATTCAGGGCGCCCCTCAAGACGCCGACACCGTCCTTCCGTTCACGCGGAGGGGCGCCTGGTCCAGAGGTTGCGACGCTAGTGCAGGGACGTTTCAAGAGGGATGGCAGTGCTTCGGCCGAGCCGGAGCCGCACGGCGGGACTGGCCCGATGGCCGGCAGCTCCTCGCCCCAGCACGCCCAGAACCCGGGCCCGGCCCCGTCCGGTGACGGCGGTGAGCGCCCCGGACGCCCCGGCGCGCCCGCGTCGCCGAGCACCCCGGCTCCCACGGTCAAGCCGCCGGCCGGCACTCCCGGCCCCGGACCGCGTGTGGCCCTGCGCAACTGGCGCATCTCCACGCGTCTGGTCGCGCTGCTGACGCTGCCCGTGGTCGCGGCCACCACACTGGGCACGCTCCGCATCAACCAGTCCATGGACGACATCCAGCAGCTCGACAACATGAAGCTGCTGACGGACATGACCAAGCAGGCCACCGAGCTGGCCATCCGGCTCCAGGACGAGCGCGACAAGTCCGCCGGTCCGCTCGCCCACGGCAAGACCGCGGCCGACTTCACGGTCAAGGGCGCCCGCGAGAAGACCGACCAGTCGCTGGACGCCTTCAAGGACGCCTCCGAGGAGATCGACGCCTCCAGCACGGACGGCAACCTCCAGGGTGTCCGCGACAGCCTCGTGGGTCTCCTCAGCGACCTCGGCAACCTCGCGAAGGTCCGCAAGACGGCCTTCGCCGAGCAGAAGAACTCCACCCAGACGGTGGAGGCCTACCACCGCCTCATCACCCACCTGCTCGACCTCTCGCAGGACATGGCGCAGGCCACCAGCAACCCGGAGATGATCCAGCGCACCCGCGCGCTGTCCGCCTTCTCCGCCGCCAAGGAGTACGCCTCCGTCCAGCGCGCCGTCCTCGCGGCCGCGCTGCCGGTCAACGACGACGTCTACGGCGAGATATCGGAGAACGACCGGCAGTACGCCGAGGCCGCGCTGGAGAACCAGGACTCCGAACTCGCCAGCTTCCGCAGCATCTACGGCGACGAGGGCGCCGAGGTGCTGCTCCAGCCCGTCGAGCAGGGCAGCCCGACCATCGAGGACGCCGACACGTACGCCACGCGTGCGCTCAGCTCCCCCACCGGTCTGCGGTCACTGGACAAGCGGTCGTACCAGGACTGGTTCGACGCCAGCACGACCAAGATCCGGCAGATGAACAACATCGAGACCACGCTGCTCGAGGACATGGAGCAGAAGGCCCGTGAGCTGCGCGCCGAGTCCGAGCGCGAGGCGATCATCTCCGGTGCGCTGATCCTGCTGGTGCTCGGTGTGTCGCTGGTCGGCGCGTTCGTCGTCGCCCGGTCCATGATCCGCTCGCTGCGCCGGCTCCAGGAGACGGCCACCAAGGTCGCCCAGGACCGGCTGCCCGAGCTGGTCAAGCAGCTGTCCGAGTCCGACCCGCAGGACGTCGACACGTCCGTGGAGTCGGTCGGTGTGCACTCCCGGGACGAGATCGGCCAGGTGGCCGCGGCCTTCGACGACGTGCACCGCGAGGCCGTCCGCCTCGCCGCCGAGCAGGCCCTTCTGCGGGGCAACGTCAACGCGATGTTCACCAACCTCTCGCGCCGCTCCCAGGGCCTCATCCAGCGTCAGCTGTCGCTGATCTCCGAACTGGAGTCGCGCGAGGCCGACCCGGACCAGCTGTCCTCGCTGTTCAAGCTCGACCACCTCGCGACCCGTATGCGCCGTAACGGCGAGAACCTCCTCGTCCTCGCCGGTGAGGAGCCCGGCCGCCGCTGGACCCGCCCGGTCCCG
This sequence comes from Streptomyces sp. NPDC088766, assembly GCF_044750845.1. Taxonomy (NCBI): domain Bacteria; kingdom Bacillati; phylum Actinomycetota; class Actinomycetes; order Kitasatosporales; family Streptomycetaceae; genus Streptomyces; species Streptomyces sp. NPDC088766. The sequence goes on from NZ_JBIVKQ010000020.1 coordinate 54,092, forward strand.
CTGGTCGACGTGCTCCGTGCCGCCGCCTCCGAGGTGGAGCAGTACGAGCGCATCGAGCTGTCCTCCGTGCCGACCACCGAAGTGGCCGGCCGGGTCGTCAACGACCTCGTGCACCTGCTCGCCGAGCTGCTCGAGAACGCGACCTCGTTCTCCTCCCCGCAGACCAAGGTCAAGGTCACCGGTCACGCGCTGCCCGACGGCCGCGTCCTGATCGAGATCCACGACACCGGCATCGGCCTCTCCCCCGAGGACCTCGCCGCGATCAACGAGCGGCTCGCGTCGCCGCCCACCGTGGACGTCTCCGTCTCCCGCCGCATGGGCCTCTTCGTGGTCGGCCGGCTGTCGCAGCGGCACGGCATCCGCATCCAGCTCCGCCCGTCCGACTCCGGTGGTACGACCGCGCTGGTCATGCTGCCCGTGGACGTCGCCCAGGGCGGCAAGAAGCCGCAGCCCAAGCCCGGTCAGGGCGGCGTGTCCGGCGGTCCCGCCGCCGCGCAGGCCGCCGCCGGTGCCGCAGCGGCCCGTCGGCAGAACGGCCAGGGCGGTGCCCTCGGTGCCGGTGCGCCGGGCGGTGGTGCCCTCGGCGCCGGCCCGGGCACGGGCGGCCGGCTCGCCGCCGGTCAGGGTCCCCGGGCCGCGCTGCCCGGCCGTGACGGCGGTGGCCGTCCCGGCGCGCCGCGCGGGCCGCAGGGTCCGGCCTCGCCCCCGCAGGGCCGCCCGGCTCCGGCCGGCGCCGGCTTCGGCGGCCAGGCCCCGGGTGGGCCGCAGGGTCTCCAGGCGGCCGGTACCGGTACGCCGGGACAGGGCCAGGACCTGTTCGGTGCCGGGCGTCCGCCCGCGCCGCGCCAGAACGACAACCGCGGTGAGCAGGGCGGTCGCGGCCGTGGCCGTGGCCGTCAGCCGCAGCTGCCGCCACGCGGCGGTCCGCGCGCCGAGCTGCCGGGCGGCGACCAGCAGCCCCGCGGCACCAGCTGGGGCGACGAGAACGCCCAGCCGCCGGTTGCGCGCACTCCGCTGGACGCCCCGCGCGGCCACGACGAGCCCGATGTCGCGCAGACCTCGCAGATGCCGCGCATCGACGACCGCCAGGGTCCCGGCGCCACCGCCGAGATCCCGCGGATCGACGAGCACCAGGGTCCGGCCGGCCCCGCGGACTTCGCGCGCCCCGGCACGAGCGGCCCGCAGCACACCGGTCAGTACCAGGACATGGGCCAGTACACCGGTCTGAACGGCGCCCAGGACACGGGCCAGTTCCCGGCTCCGGGCGCGGGCGGACGACAGGACGGCTTCGTCCGCAACGACGTCTTCGGCACGCCGGGCGGGCAGAACGCGCCGTCGGGTCCGGGCCGGTTCGCCGCTCCGCAGGCCTACGACAACGGCTCCACCGGTCAGTACCCGGCCCCGGGCCAGGACGGTTCCGGCACCGGTCAGCACGCGCTGCCCGGCCGCCAGGACCCCTCGTCCACGGGCCAGTTCGACCGCCCCCAGAACGCCAACGGCGGTAACGGCAGCGGCTACGGCTATCCGCAGCAGCAGCACGTTCCGCCGCGCCCCGCCGCCCGCCCCGAGCCGGAGGCCCTGCCGCCGGCCGGTCCGGGGGACGGCCGTACCCCGCTGTTCGACACCCTGGAGACCAACTGGTTCCACGGACAGCAGGCAGGCGGAAACGGCAACGGCTCGGCCCCCACGCCGCAGCAACAGCAGCCGCAGGCTCCGGCTGCCCCCCAACGTCCCGCGGCGACCGGCGCCTCCTGGCGCACCTCGCCGAACGACGAACTCGTCCGACAGGCCGAGCGCGTCCGGCAGCCCGCCGCGGGCGGTGTCACCACTTCCGGCCTGCCGCGCCGGGTGCCCAGGGCTAACCTCGTCCCGGGCACGGCTCAGCAGCAACAGCACCAAGCCGGTCCGCAGGTCTCGCGTGCGCCTGACGACGTACGCGGACGGCTGACCAATCTCCGTCGGGGCATCGCACAGGGTCGACAGGCCGGCAACGGCCCGCAGACCGGCAGTTTCCCCAGCCCCACTCACCAGCAGGAGCGTTAGTTGAGCCAGATGAGCCAGGCGGCACAGAATCTGAACTGGTTGATCACCAACTTCGTGGACAACACCCCCGGGGTGTCCCACACCGTTGTCGTGTCCGCCGACGGGCTCCTGCTCGCCATGTCCGAGGGCTTCCCCCGCGACCGTGCCGACCAGTTGGCCGCCGTCGCGTCGGGTCTCACCTCGCTGACGGCCGGGGCCTCCCGGATCTTCGAGGGCGGCAGCGTGGCGCAGACGGTCGTCGAGATGGAGCGGGGTTTCCTCTTCCTCATGTCCGTCTCGGACGGCTCGTCCCTCGCCGTGCTCGCGCACCCCGAGTGCGACATCGGCCTCGTCGGCTACGAGATGGCGCTCCTGGTCGACCGCGCGGGCGCGGTGCTCACGCCCGACCTGCGCGCCGAACTACAGGGCAGTCTGCTCCACTGACCCGCCCGGGTTCCACCCGCCTCACGAAATCACCGTCCGGCCGACACAATCCCCCCACCGGCCTCGACGGACGGCACGACTGACCGAGACTTGCTGTCCCGCCCGGAGGATTCATGACCCCGCCCACCGCCTCTCATGATCCGTACGCGGAGCCGTACGGGGACGAGGGCGACCAGCCGCTGGTTCGTCCGTATGCGATGACCGGCGGCCGGACCCGGCCGCGCTACCAGCTCGCCATCGAGGCGCTGATCAGCACGACGGCCGACCCGGCAGCGCTCATGGGGCTGCTCCCCGAGCACCAGCGCATCTGCCACCTCTGCCGTGAGGTGAAGTCGGTCGCAGAGGTCTCGGCGCTCCTCTCCATGCCGCTGGGTGTGGCGCGGATCCTCGTGGCGGACCTCGCCGAAGCCGGACTGGTGGCCATTCACCAGCCGGGCGGCGACGAGAACAACGGTGGCGCACCTGACGTGACGCTGCTCGAAAGGGTGCTCAGTGGACTTCGCAAGCTCTGACGGAGGGCGGGCCACCACCTCCGCGAAGATCGTGGTGGCGGGCGGCTTCGGCGTGGGCAAGACCACGTTCGTGGGCGCCGTCTCCGAGATCAACCCGCTGCGCACGGAGGCCGTGATGACGTCCGCCAGCGCGGGCATCGACGACCTCACCCACACCGGGGACAAGACCACCACCACGGTGGCCATGGACTTCGGGCGTATCACGCTCGACCAGGACCTGATCCTGTACCTGTTCGGTACGCCGGGCCAGGACCGCTTCTGGTTCATGTGGGACGACCTGGTGCGCGGTGCCATCGGCGCCGTGGTGCTGGTGGACACCCGTCGGCTGGCCGACTGCTTCCCGGCGGTGGACTACTTCGAGAACTCGGGTCTGCCGTTCGTCGTGGCCCTCAACGGCTTCGACGGTCAGCAGCCGTACCAGCCGGAGGAGGTCCGCGAGGCACTGCAGATAGGGCCGGACACCCCGATCATCACGACCGACGCCCGGCATCGTTCGGACGCCAAGTCGGCGCTGATCACACTGGTGGAGCATGCGCTCATGGCTCGCCTGCGGTAGGCAGGACACCTATATGTAGGGCCGTACGCCGGTTGTCGTAGGCGTTCCGGAGCCGGCTGTGGACTTGGACACGGCCGGCTCCGGTGTTCATAACGTTTCGGCAGAGGAATCGGGTGATACCGCCACGCGTCGCGGTCGCTTGGTGCCGTTGCGCACACGAGGGCCCCGTCATTTGGCGGGGCTCGCTCTTTTTGACCGTTTTATCTGGGGCTTACATCACTACGAACCAGTACTACTCCATGTTTGGAACTGCACTGGTCGTCGTGCTGGAATGCCTGAACTGCCCAATAGTCAATGACGTACTCATGGTCGATGGCTGACCGGGCTCTGAGACACTGCGGCACGACGAAGGTGCCGACCGCCGAGAGGTTGTTGGTCGAGTGAGGCGAAGCAAGAAAAGTCCCGAGCCGGCGGCCCGGGGCAACTTCACCCCGCCGCCGCGCGGAGCGGCGCCCGCCCCTGTGCCCGGCTCGGAGCCGTCGGCCGCACCCGCCAAGAGCGGCGGCCGCCTCTCCCCGCGCAACTGGCGGGTGCCCACCAGGCTGAACGCGATCCTGCTCATACCCGTGCTGGTCGGCCTCGTCATGGGCGGCTTCCAGGTGAAGGGCTCGATCGACACCTGGCAGCAGGCCCGCGACGCCGAGAAGGTCGCCAAGATCGTGGCCGCCGCCGGCGAGTACGCCGAAGCCCTGCTGAACGAGCGTGACGTCTCCGCCGAACCACTGCTGCAGAACAAGAAGGACAGCGAGGTCGTCAAGGACGCCCGCGCCCTGACCGACCAGAAAGCCGCCGCCTTCCGCAGCGAGACGGCCGGCATGCCGGACAAGGAAGGCCTCAAGCGCCGCCTCGACCTGGTGACCAAGGCGGAGCCGGCTCTCGCGAAGATCCGCGCGGCCGCCTACACCAAGGCGCTCGACCCGGTGAAGACCGAAGAGGGCTACGTCGCGGTCGAGCACCTGCTGATGGAGTTCTCCAACGAACTCGGCCTCGGCACCGGCAACATCACGGCCTACGGCCGCACGGTCTACGCGATCGCCCTCGCCAAGGGCTCCGAGTCCCTCCAGCGTGCGATCGGCATGCACCTCCTCGTCCGGCCCAGCCCCGACGAGACGGTCTTCCGCCAGCAGCTCACCGCCTTCACCTCGTACGCCTACCTGGAGAACGTGGCTCTCCAGGAGTACGTCTCCGGTGGCACCACGCAGGACGCGGCGCGCCTCACCGAGGTCATGAACGAGAAGACCGCGGAAGGCAAGAAGCAGGCCGCCGAAGCCCAGGAGAAGGCGGAGGCCGCCGACCAGGACTACGTCGCCCCGCCCGCCATGGACAAGATGGTCCAGGCGATCGGCAGCGGGCAGTCGCCGGCGCAGCTGGCCGAGCAGGGCGTCACCGCCCAGGCCTGGATGTCCGCCGCGACCCTGAAGTTCGAGGGGTACAGCCAGGTCGAGAAGGAACTCATCGACCGCGCGGTGACCGACGCCGGCCAGATCGCCTCCGACGCCCAGCAGGACGCCGTCATCAACGGCGCGATCGTCATCATCGCCCTGCTGACCGCGTTCATCATCGCCAGTCTCATGGCCCGCCAGATGAGCCGCTCCATGCGCCAGCTGCGCAACGCCGCCTTCGGCATCGCCGAGCAGCGGCTGCCGATGCTGGTCGACCAGCTCTCGCGGACCGACCCCGGCCGGGTCGACACCCGGGTCACGCCGATCCCGATCACCACCACGGACGAGATCGGCGAGGTCGCCCGCGCCTTCGACCAGGTCCACCGTGAGGCCGTCCGGCTCGCCGCCGAGCAGGCCCTGCTGCGGGGCAACATCAACGCGATCTTCACCAACCTGTCGCGCCGCAACCAGTCCCTGATCGAGGGCCAGCTCACCCTGATCACGGATCTGGAGAACAACGAGGCCGACCCGGACCAGCTGGAGAACCTCTTCCGCCTGGACCACCTCGCGACCCGTATGCGCCGCAACGGCGAGAACCTCCTGGTCCTCGCCGGCGAGGAGCCGGGCCGCCGCTGGGACCAGCCGGTCCCGCTGGTCGACGTGCTGCGCGCCGCCTCCTCCGAGGTGGAGCAGTACGAACGCATCGAGCTGTCGGGCGTCCCGGAGGCCGAGATCCACGGCCGTGCCGTGACCGACCTCGTGCACCTGCTGGCCGAGCTCCTCGAGAACGCCACCACGTTCTCCTCCCCGCAGACCAAGGTCCGGGTCACCGCGACCCGTCTCCCCGACGGCCGCGTGATGATCGAGATCCACGACAAGGGCATCGGCCTCACCGCCGAGGACTTCGCGGACATCAACCACAAGCTGGCCAACCCGCCGACCGTGGACGCCGCGATCTCGCAGCGCATGGGCCTGTTCGTGGTGGGCCGGCTGTCCGACCGGCACGGCATCCGGGTCCAGCTGCGCCCCTCGGGCGAGCAGGCCGGCACCACCTCGCTGGTCATGCTGCCCGACGCGATCACCCACGGTGGCGGTGGCGAGCAGCCCGAGCGCACCGACTTCACCGTCTCGCAGATCATCCCGGAGCAGCGGTTCCAGGGTGAGGACTTCAACCACCAGCCGCTGCGCACGGCGGCCGAGCTGGGCTTCGACGACAGCCAGTACGCGGAGGTCCCCGACGATCCGCGCGACCTGGACCCGGTCGGCCGCTCCCTGATGCGCGAGGAACGCCGGGCGGCCCTGGACTCCCCGGCGCCGGACGGGCCCGACCAGCAGCGGTCCGCCACGACGCCCGCGTACGGCGACGGTTTCGACCAGCCGCAGCAGCAGCCCGCGTTCGACGCCTCCCCCGACGGCTACGCCCCGGCGCAGAACGGCTACGACAACGGCGCGACCGGCTATGCCGACCAGTCGCCGGCGTACGACCGGCAGACGTCGTACGAGGAGCGGCAGCAGACGGCGTACGAGGACCCGTACGGCACGTCCAACGGCGGTGTGCCGCAGGGCGAGGCCTTCCCGGCGGGCGGCACGGGGCCGCAGAACGGTGCCTTCGGGCAGCACGGCGGCTACCCCGACCCCGCGTATGCGGAGGCCGCCCAGGAGGAGCGGGCGCCGGAACGGCAGGCCGCGCCGGAGGGCTTCCAGCCGTACGAGGAGCAGCCCTACCAGGACGACTGGCCGCAGCAGAACAGTTATCAGAACGGCTACCCGGACCAGTACGCTCCGCAAGCGGAATCCGCACAGGCCGCTGACGCCGGTGAGCAGGACGGCGTAGGCTTCGACCGTCCGGGACCGGCCCCCGCCGCCGCCCACGAGCTGACCGACGCCGGACTGCCCCGCCGCGGATCCCCCGCGGCGAACGGTGCGAACGGTGCACGGTCCGTGGCCCAGGAAGCGCCGGGCTCCGTCGCGGACGGCCCCGCCGACTGGCGTTCGGCGAACGACGAGCGCTGGCAGCAGGCCGCCCAGCTCAAGAAGCCGAAGGCGGGCGGAGTCACCTCCTCCGGTCTGCCGCGACGGGTGCCCAAGGCCAATCTGGTCGAGGGCACCGCCGAGAGCACCCCCCAGGGAGGCCCCCAGGTCTCCCGCGCCCCGGAGGACGTCCGAGGCAGGTTGAGCAACCTGCGTCGAGGCGTTCAGCGCGGACGCAACGCAGGAAGTGAACCGAACGGTCAGGCCAGAAACCAGCACAGTGGCCCTGACAGCACCTACAACCAGGAGCGTTAGTGTGAGCCCGATGAGCCAGGCGGCACAGAACCTGAACTGGTTGATCACCAACTTCGTGGACAACACCCCGGGGGTGTCCCACACGGTGGTGGTCTCCGCCGACGGACTCCTTCTGGCGATGTCCGAAGGCTTTCCCCGCGACCGTGCCGACCAGCTCGCGGCCGTCGCCTCCGGTCTGACGTCGCTGACGGCAGGCGCCTCCCGGATCTTCGAGGGAGGCAGCGTGAACCAGACGGTTGTGGAGATGGAGCGGGGATTCCTGTTCATCATGTCCATCTCGGACGGTTCGTCGCTCGCGGTCCTCGCCCACCCCGAGGCGGACATCGGCCTCATCGGGTACGAGATGGCCCTTCTGGTGGACCGAGCCGGTACGGTCCTGACGCCCGACCTTCGTGCGGAGCTCCAAGGGAGCCTTCTCAACTAACAGACAGACGGTGCGTTTTGGCGTTCCGAGGCCGTAGGGTTTCGGGACGCGGCTTCCACATGATGGGTGCCAGGCACAGTCGGAGGAGGAGAGAAAGTGGCAACACCCCCAGACGGTTCCCATTCGGGCAACTGGTCGTACGGCCCTGCCCAGGGCCAGGGCGACGGTTCGTACGACCCGAACCGTTACGCCTTCCCCTCCGCTCCGAACCAGCGTCAGCCGTACGCGCCCCAGGGCCCGCAGGGCCCCGGACCGTCGCCGTACGACCAGCCGCACCAGCCGCGCATCCAGCCCGTGCAGCCACAGCGCCACGCCCCAGAACCGGCGCCCGCCGGGGGGACGAACAACCCCTTGGTGCGTCCGTACGCCATGACCGGCGGCCGGACTCGCCCGCGGTACCAGCTCGCCATCGAGGCACTGGTGCACACCACCGCGGCTCCGCACCAGATGCAGGGGCAGCTGCCCGAGCATCAGCGGATCTGCAACCTCTGCCGGGAGATCAAGTCGGTGGCCGAGATCTCGGCCCTCCTGACGATCCCTCTCGGTGTGGCCAGGATCCTCGTCGCCGACTTGGCGGAGGCGGGACTGGTCGCCATCCATCAGCCCGGCGGCGACGAGAGCGCCGGCGGCCAGCCAGACGTGACACTGCTCGAAAGGGTGCTCAGTGGACTTCGCAAGCTCTAGCGGCGGTCCTTCCCGCTCCACCACCTCGGCGAAGATCGTGGTGGCGGGTGGCTTCGGCGTGGGCAAGACCACGTTCGTCGGGGCCGTCTCGGAGATCAACCCGCTGCGTACCGAGGCCGTCATGACGTCTGCTTCGGCAGGCATCGACGACCTCACCCACACCGGAGACAAGACGACCACGACGGTCGCCATGGACTTCGGCCGCATCACGCTGGACCAGGACCTGATCCTGTACCTCTTCGGTACACCCGGCCAGGACCGCTTCTGGTTCATGTGGGACGACCTGGTGCGCGGCGCCATCGGCGCGATCGTCCTGGTGGACACCCGCCGACTCGCCGACTGCTTCCCGGCGGTCGACTACTTCGAGAACTCGGGTCTCCCCTTCGTGATCGCCCTCAACGGCTTCGACGGCAACCAGCCGTACCAGCCGGACGAGGTGCGTGAGGCTCTCCAGATCGGCCCCGACACCCCGATCATCACGACCGACGCCCGCCACCGCGCGGACGCCAAGTCGGCGCTGATCACACTGGTGGAGCACGCGCTGATGGCGCGCCTGCGGTAGGACTTCCGTGAAAAAGCCCCTGTGCCCCTCTCCGGAGGGCACAGGGGCTTTTTCACGTCACCGGTCAGTGGAGCCGGGCGGGGTCCCGGCCGGCGGCCGCGCGGGACGCCGCCGCCGGCGGGAGTGGCCGAAAACCCTCGGGGCCCGCTCGCCCCCTGCGTCCTCGAACCGCGGCCCACCGCATGCGTGAAGGCCCCGGCCGCCCGTGCTTGGATTCAAGGGGGCGTCGGGGCCTTCGTCGTGCTTGCGGGCGGTCAGCGCCAGCTGTGCGGGGCGCGGAAGCCGCCCTCGCGCTCGAGGCGGCGCCAGCCGGCCTTGCGGCGGCCGTGGTGGGCCCGGGTGGGCTCGGAGGAACGGGAGGCGGCACGGGCCAGCAGGATCGCCGTGAGAGCGGCGACCTCCTCGGGCTCGGCGTGGCCCTTCTCGACGCGGATGTCAGGCGTGGTCATGGATGTCAGTCTCCGTGAGAGAGGTTTCCGCAAGGGGGTCGCGGAAAGTCCGCTGGGTTACTGCGGGGGGTTGCCGTGCTTGCGCGAGGGCAGGTCGGCGTGCTTGGTGTGCAGCATCGCCAGGGACCTGACGAGGATCTCGCGGGTTTCGGCGGGGTCGATGACGTCGTCGACGAGGCCGCGCTCGGCGGCGTAGTACGGGTGCATCAGCTCGGACTTGTACTCCTTGACCATGCGGGCCCGCATGGCCTCGGAGTCCTCGGCCTCGGCGATCTGGCGGCGGAAGATGACGTTGGCGGCACCCTCGGCGCCCATGACGGCGATCTCGTTGGTGGGCCAGGCGAAGGTGAGGTCGGCGCCGATGGACTGGCTGTCCATGACGATGTAAGCACCTCCGTACGCCTTGCGCAGGATCAGGGAGATCCGGGGCACGGTCGCGTTGCAGTAGGCGTAGAGGAGCTTCGCGCCGTGGCGGATGATCCCACCGTGCTCCTGATCGACGCCGGGCAGGAAGCCGGGTACGTCCAGAAGAGTGATGATCGGGATGTTGAAGGCGTCGCACATCTGCACGAAGCGGGCGGCCTTCTCGCTGGCCTCGATGTCGAGGACGCCGGCGAGGCTCTGCGGCTGGTTGGCGACGATGCCGACGACCTGGCCGTCGAGCCGGGCCAGGGCGCAGATGATGTTGCGCGCCCAGCGCTCGTGGACCTCCAGGTACTCGCCGTCGTCGACGATCTCCTCGATGACCTTGGTCATGTCGTACGGCCGGTTGCCGTCCGCCGGGACCAGGTCGAGCAGGACGTCACTGCGGCGGTCCGCCGGGTCCGTGGACTCGTGGCGCGGCGGGTTCTCGCGGTTGTTCTGCGGGAGGAGGGAGAGGAGGTAGCGCACCTCCGCGATGCAGGTCTCCTCGTCGTCGTAGGCGAAGTGGCAGACGCCGGAGGTCTCGGCGTGCACGTCGGCGCCGCCGAGGCCGTTCTGCGTGATCTCCTCGCCGGTCACGGCCTTGACCACGTCGGGGCCGGTGATGAACATCTGCGAGGTCTCGCGGACCATGAAGACGAAGTCGGTGAGGGCGGGGCTGTAGGCCGCACCGCCCGCGCACGGGCCGAGCATCACGCTGATCTGCGGGATGACGCCGGACGCCCGGGTGTTGCGCTGGAAGATGCCGCCGTAGCCGGCGAGCGCGGAGACGCCCTCCTGGATACGGGCCCCGGCGCCGTCGTTCAGCGACACCAGCGGGGCCCCGGCCGCGATGGCCATGTCCATGATTTTGTGGATCTTGGTGGCGTGGGCCTCGCCCAGCGCGCCGCCGAAGATGCGGAAGTCGTGGGCGTAGACGAAGACCGTACGGCCCTCCACCGTGCCCCAGCCGGTGATGACACCGTCGGTGTACGGCTTCTTGGCCTCCAGGCCGAAACCGGTCGCCCGGTGCCGGCGCAGTTGCTCCACCTCCTGGAAGGACCCCGGGTCCAGCAGCAGCTCGATCCGCTCCCGGGCGGTCAGCTTGCCCTTGGCGTGCTGCGCCTGGGTCGCCTTCTCGCCCGGCCCGGCCAGCGCCTGCGCACGGATCTCGTGCAGCTCGGCGACACGCCCGCGCGCGTCCGTGGGCTCGGCGGTCGGCTCACCGGTCGTCTCTTCCAAAACGGTCATGTAGTGACCTTACGAAGACCATCAAGGAAAGTGAGACGTCGACTCCGTACAGTCTCCGGCGCGTTTTCCTGGTACCCCTGAACAGAACCATGCCGGCATGCAGGCGTTCCGACTGCTCAGGGCCCGTGCCGCTTGTGGGGGTCGCACAAAGAGCGGCCGTGAGACCAACTTCACATCATCGCCCGACGGTCGCCGCCCAGTGGAGTGACGGGGGCCGCGCGAGGTCTCCGGAAGGGCGGCCTCGCGCGACGATGGAAGGGCATCCGGAAGACATGCGCGAATGAAGTTGAAAGTTGAACGGAATAGGTCTACGGTCTGCCTTGTTGAAGGCCTCGTTGAACATTCAACATCACCGCCCGTTTCATCGATCCGTTGATCGATCCGTCCCCAAGGAGCACGACATGGGCATCTTCGGCCGCAAGAACACCGACGAGACCACCGCGCCCACGGCCGCCGCCGTGAACCCGGACCTCGCCGCCCTGACCGGCGACTACACGATCGACCCGGCGCACTCGACCATCGGGTTCGTCGCCCGGCACGCGATGGTCACCAACGTCAAGGGCAAGTTCAACGAGTTCACCGGCTCGCTGCACCTCGACGGCGCCGACCCGGCCAGGTCCACCGCCACCATCGACGTCACGATGCAGAGCGTCGACACCGGGTCCGCCGACCGCGACAACCACCTCAGGACCGCGGACTTCTTCAAGACCGACGAGTTCCCGACGATGACCTTCCGCTCGACCGGCGCGGAGGCCCTGGGCGGCGACGACTACCGCATCACCGGCGACCTGAGCATCCTCGGCGTCACCAAGCCGCTCACCATCGACCTGGAGTTCAACGGCTCCGCCAAGGACCCGTTCGGCAACGAGCGCGTCGGCTTCGAGGGCAAGGCGGAGATCCTGCGCTCCGAGTGGGGCCTGACCTGGAACGCGGCGCTGGAGACCGGCGGCGTCCTGGTCTCCGACAAGATCAAGCTGAACTTCGACATCTCGGCCATCAAGAACGCGTGACGCGTCAGCGACGCCACGCACCCTGAGCGCGCCCGCCCTCCACTCCCCCCGTGGGGAGGGCGGGCGCTCGGCATGTCCGGGCGCGGGCGGTGGGAGCGGGGGCGACGGGGTGCGGATGCGCGCGCCGGAGGGGGCGGCGGGGTGCGGATGTCCGGACCGGGCGTGCGCGGGGCGCGGAGCCGGCTCGAGCGCTCGGGGCGCGGGCGCGGGGCGGGTACCGGCGCGCGAAGCGCGGGCGCCGGGCGGGTGGGCACCGGCGCGGACGGAGCGCGGGCACGCGCTACGACGCCGGAGCCGGCGCGGACCGGGACGTGCCCGCAGGTCCGGACGCTGACGCGGGACGTGCCCGCAGGTCCGGACGCGGACGCGGGACGCGGCGCGTGCCCGGTGCTCGGCGTGGACACGGGCGCGGACGTCGGTGCGGGGCGGGGCGCGGGCGCCCGGCGGGGCGGGGCGCGAGGGCAGGGCGGACCCGGACACAGGTGCGGGGCCGCCGGGTGCGCGACGGTCGTGGGTGTCGGTCGTTCATCAGGGCGCCCCCGCCGACGCGGCCGGGGATCGTGACAGAGGAGGCGCCATGACCAGGACCGGACCGCAGCACTACCCCGGCGCACACCGTGACCACTGGTACCAGGACGACTTCGGCGGCGACCGGATGGAGGTCAACGTCGTCGTCCTGCACACCACCGAGGGCCGCTCGCTGCCCGGCTACCAGGGCGGCGCCTCCGCGCCCAACCTCACGGCGGTGCCGGACCTGGCGGCGAAGAAGCTGACGTGGTACCAGCACTTCGACATCGACATCTCCTCCCGCGCCCTGCGCAACAGGCCCGGCGGGGTGGAGACCAACACACTGAACGTCTGCCAGGTGGAGCTGGTCGGCACCTGCGACCCCGAGACGCACACCAAGTGGCAGATGGGCGGGAAGGCCCACGTCTACTGGCCGAAGGCGCCGGAGTGGGCGCTCCGCGGACTCGCCCGCTTCCTGGCCTGGGCGCACGAGGAGCACGACGTACCGCTGCGTGGCCCGGCGCTGTGGCCGGCGTACCCGAAGTCCTACGGCAACGGGGCCGGGCAGCGGATGAGCGGGGCGCGCTGGAACGCCTTCAAGGGCGTGTGCGGGCACATGCACGTGCCGGAGAACGACCACGGCGACCCGGGAGCCATCGACTTCGACGAACTGATCCGGCTGGCGAAGGCGGCCGTACAGGGCTGACCGCCCTCGCCGAAGGGCCGGCGGCGCGTCACCCGCCGTCGGCCGCGGCCTCCAGCCGCGCGACGACGGTCGCCGCCCGAGCGGTCCGCTGCTGCGGGGAGCGGGCGCGGAGCACGCCGAGCATGGCGAGGTACCGGTCGGTGCGGCCCGGCCGCTCGAAGACCGCGCGGGCCCGTGGACCGCGTTCCAGGGCGGCTTCGAGTTCCGCGGGAGCGGTGGCGTGCCGCTGCGAGGCGTACGCCGCCGCCCACCGTCCGTCGGCCTGTGCCGCCGCCACCTCGGCGACCCCGGCGGGCCGCATCCGGCCGGCCGCGGTCAGCTCATCGACCCGGCGCACGTCGACCGCCGACTGCCGACCGCCGACCGCCGACCGCCGACCGCCGACCGCCGACCGCCGACCGCCGACCGCCGACCAGAGGCTGCCCGGCCTGCGCGGGGTGATCCGCTGTTCGAGTGGTGGGTGCCGGCCTGGAACGAGCCGGCCATCGGCTTCTACAAGTCGCTCGGCGTGGAACCGCTGGAGGAGTGGAAGGTGTGTCGGCCCGGCGGCGGACGCCCGCGTGGCCGAGGGGCCCGGCGGGGTGCTCGGGCGTGGCCGGATCGCCTCTCTTGTGCGAAGGCTTGCGGCGTTCTCATAATCCAGCAACAGATTTGACCTGCCCATGCCAGCAAATGGGCATTCTTTTGTTGCCGCTGTTGTCATGGACTCGTCAATTCCGTGTTTCGGGCACCACCAGATCCCCCCGACTCCGGGTCACCCCCCACGGAAGGCATCACGTTGAAGAAACTCCTCACGGCGCTCAAGAGACTCGCGGCCGTCGGCGCCGCCGCGCTCGCGATCGCCAGCCTTCAGCCCGTCTCGTCCGCCCAGGCCGCGCCCTCGCCCGTCGTGGGCGGAACCCGCGCCGCGCAGGGCGAGTTCCCGTTCATGGTCCGGCTCTCCATGGGCTGCGGCGGCGCGCTCTACACCCAGCAGATCGTGCTCACCGCCGCGCACTGCGTGGGCTCGACCGGCGCCAACACCAGCATCACCGCCACCGCCGGCGTCGTGGACCTCCAGTCCACCACCGGCCGGGTCCAGGTCCGCTCCACCTACGTCTACCGGGCCCCCGGTTACAACGGCAACGGCAAGGACTGGGCCCTCATCAAGCTGGCGCAGCCCATCAACCTGCCGACGCTGAAGATCGCGACCACCACGCAGTACAACACCGGCACCTTCACCGTCGCCGGCTGGGGCTCGGCCACCGAGGGCGGCGCCCAGCAGCGGTACCTGCTCAAGGCGAGCGTGCCGTTCGTCAGCGACGCCACCTGCCGTTCCTACAGCGGTTACAGCGGCCTGATCGCGAGCGACGAGATCTGTGCCGGGTACGCGGCCGGCGGCGTCGACACCTGCCAGGGCGACTCCGGCGGCCCGATGTTCCGCCGCGACTCGGCCAACGCATGGATCCAGGTCGGCATCGTCAGCTGGGGCATCGGCTGCGCCCGGCCCAACGCGCCCGGCGTCTACAGCGAGGTCTCCACGTTCGCCTCGGCCATCGCCTCGGCGGCGGCCTCCCTCTGACCCACCCGTACCCCACCGCGTCCGTACGACGTCCACGGGCCCGGCGCGTCCGGCGCCGGGCCCGTGCGCGATGGCCGATGGCCGGTGGTAGGTGGCCGGTGGTAGGTGGTACGCAGTGGGCGATCCACGGTCTGCAGCCTGCTGCCGACGGTGGACGGTCGACCAGCCGGAAAGCAGCGGTCAGCGGTCAGAAACCTCCCCCGAAGTCCCCTCCGCCCCCGAAGTCCCCTCCCCCGCCGCCGCCGAAGTCACCGAAGCTGCCGGTGTCGAAGTCGGCTCCGGACACGTCGCCGCCCTCGTAGCCGCCACCGAAGTCGCCGTAGCCGCTGCCGTAGTCGGAGGCGTAGGAGGGGGTGGCCATCAGGCCGCCGAGCATCGTGCCGACGAGCAGGCCGGGCAGCAGGCCGCCGCCGAAGTAGCCGCCCGCCCAGGGGCCGTAGGCCGGGCCCGCCTCCCAGTAGGGGCGGCGGCCGTAGTCGGTGTCGACCTCGCGGACCACGGGGTCGCGGCCGTCCGCGAGCCGGGTGCGGTCCGCCGCACAGACCGGGACCTCGCGGGCGGCCCCGCCGGGCGGGGTCCAGGCGGCGTCGGCGACGGAGGGGCCGTGGCGCGGGTCGAAGAAGCACGGCGGGCGGCGCTCGGGCAGCGGTTCGCCGGCCCGGCGGGCGGCGAGCCGGGCCAGGGTGAAGCGGCCGTCCTCCAGGACCTCGGTGACGGGGCGCACGTCCTGCGGTCCCGTCGCGTCCGCCATGTACGACTTGGCCTTCTCGTAGGCGTCCAGGGCGTGTTCGTAGTCGCCGCGCATCGCGTCGTCGGCGCCGGGCTCGGCCGGGTGGAAGTCGAGCCGGTCGAGTTCCTCGCCGAAGGCGGTGATGTCCTCGTCGACGACGACCCGGAGCCGTTCCAGGGCGGCCCGCTGCTCCTGAGCGTGCCGCCGGCGGCTGCGCCGCACGAGGGTGTACGCGCCGGCGCCGCCGACCGCGACCAGCACGCCCGCGGTGACCAGGCCTGCCGTCGACACCCCGCCGCCGCTGTCCGGGGAACCCCAGCTCGTGGGGGCGGAGCCGCCCATGTTGGCGAGGGCCCGGTCGGTGAAGTCGTTCAGCTGGACGGTGGCGTCGCTCTCGCCCTGGACACTGGTGACGAGGTTGCGCACGGCGGCCGTCGGCAGGACCGAGGAGTCGGCGCGGGCGTCGAAGCGGTCGCCGAGGCGGATCGCGTAGAGGCCGGTCACGCCGGTGGCGGTGCGCAGGTCGGTGAACAGGTTCTCCGTCGGGTAGCCGGCGGGGAGGACGGCGACGAAGAGGGGTTTGCCGGCGTCCTCGATCTTCTTGCGGAGGGCGCGGGCGTCCGGCTGGGAGAGCTGGGCGGACGCCGCCGGGTCGACGTAGACGGGGCTCTCGCGCAGGGCCGCGGCGATCGTCGACACCCTGGTCTCGGCCGCGGCGCGCGGGGCGCCCGCCGACAGCAGCGTCAGGGCGGCGAGCGCCAGTACGAGGAGCAGTCCGGCGAGGCCTCGGGTCGAAAGTGCGACCTTCATACTTCGAAGCTACCTCGTATGACGACAAAGCAGGGCACCCGGAGCGAGACCCGGGCCCCGCGGTCCACCTCCGCCGGATTCCGCGGCGCCTCTCCTCGGCGTCCGTTCGGCGGCCCGTCGGCGGCGCCCGGCCGGCGGCGCCTCCTTCACCGGCACCGCGGCCTGGCCGATGAACGGCAGCGGTGCCCTCCGCCAACGGCGCCCGGGCCCAGATGTGGAGCTGCACGGGCGCCGCCGACCAGAAGTGGGCCCTGCGGTGATCCCGGTGGCCCCGGCCTACTCGGCCGGGGCCACCCCCGCCCGCAGCAGACCGTAGGTATAGGCGTCCTCCAGGGCCTGCCAGGACGCGGCGATCACGTTCTCGGCGACGCCCACCGTGGACCACTCGCCGCTGCCGTCGGTGGTGGAGATCAGGACGCGGGTCGTGGACTGGGTGCCGTGCACGCCTTCCAGGATGCGGACCTTGTAGTCCACCAGCTCCAGCTTGGCGAGCTGGGGGTAGATCTTCTCCAGGGCCACGCGCAGGGCGCGGTCGAGGGCGTTGACCGGGCCGTTGCCCTCCGCGGTGGCGACGATGCGCTCACCCTTGGCCCACAGCTTGACGGTGGCCTCGTTGGCGTGGGTGCCGTCGGGGCGGTCCTCGACGATGGCCCGCCAGGACTCGACGTCGAAGTACTTCAGCGGCCGGCCCTCGACCTCTGCGCGCAGCAGCAGCTCGAAGCTGGCGTCGGCCGCCTCGTAGGTGTAGCCCTTCAGCTCGCGTTCCTTGACCCGGTCGACGACGCGGCCGACCAGCTCGCGGTCGCCGCCCAGGTCGATGCCGAGCTCCTTGCCCTTCAGCTCCACCGAGGCGCGGCCGGCCATGTCGGAGACGAGCATCCGCATGGTGTTGCCGACCAGTTCGGGGTCGATGTGCTGGTACAGGTCCGGGTCGACCTTGATGGCGGAGGCGTGCAGGCCGGCCTTGTGGGCGAAGGCGGAGACTCCCACGTACGGCTGGTGGGTGGAGGGCGTGAGGTTGACGACCTCGGCGATGGCGTGCGAGATGCGGGTCATCTCGCGCAGCCGGCCCTCGGGGAGGACCTTCTTGCCGTACTTCAGCTCCAGCGCGGCGACGACCGGGAACAGGTTGGCGTTGCCGACGCGCTCGCCGTAGCCGTTGGCCGTGCACTGCACGTGGGTGGCGCCCGCGTCCACGGCGGCGAGGGTGTTGGCGACCGCGCAGCCGGTGTCGTCCTGGGCGTGGATGCCGAGGCGGGCGCCGGTGTCGGCGAGGACGGTGGAGACGACGGCCTGGATCTGCGCGGGGAGCATGCCGCCGTTGGTGTCGCAGAGGACGACGACGTCCGCGCCGGCCTCCGCCGCCGTCCGGACGACGGCCTTGGCGTACTCGGGGTTCGCGCGGTAGCCGTCGAAGAAGTGCTCGCAGTCGACGAAGACGCGGCGGCCCTGCTCCTTGAGGAAGGACACCGTGTCGCCGACCATCGCCAGGTTCTCGTCGAGCGTGGTGCGCAGCGCCAGTTCCACGTGCCGGTCGTGCGACTTGGCCACCAGCGTGATCACGTCGGCGCCCGCGTCGAGGAGTGCCTTGACCTGGGGGTCCTCACAGGCCTTGGCGCCGGCCCGGCGGGTGGCGCCGAAGGCGACGAGCTGGGCGTGCCGGAAGTCGATCTCCTGCCGCGCCCGGGCGAAGAACTCGGTGTCGCGCGGGTTGGCGCCGGGCCAGCCGCCCTCGATGAAGCCGACGCCGAACTCGTCCAGGTGCCGTGCGATCGCGAGCTTGTCGGCGACCGTGAGGTTGATGCCCTCGCGCTGGGCGCCGTCGCGCAGGGTGGTGTCGAAGACGTGGAACGAGTCGTCGAGCTCGCTGGTTTCCGTCATGGTCTCAAGGCTCCTGTTTTGGATCTCGGTCTACCGGAATGACCGGCTCCACCGTCCCCCCATGGTCCCTCGCGCCTGTCTCCCGGCTGAAGGTGGGCCAGGAAAACGAAAAACCCCTCGCGGGTGCGAGAGGTCTGCGCGCGGGTCGAGGACGACGATGGCCGCCCGTACCTGGTCGTACGTGGCGGTCACTGCGGACCGGCGCGCCTGCTGCCAATAATCGTGGCGAACGAGAGCACGAGGGGAGTGTGGCACAGGGCAGCCCCGCGCTCACCGACTGTCTCAGGATGCGAGCAGAGTGTCCGTCACGATGCGAGCAGGGTGTCGGTCACGATGCGAGCAGGGTGTCGGTCACGAATTCCGTCACGTGCCCGATGACCTGCTCTCGGCCGGTGCCGCGCAGCCCGATCGCCACATGGATGGAGAAGCCGTCGAGCAGCGCCCGCAGCCGGGTGGCGAACCGGTCGGGGTCGACGGGGCGGAACTCGCCGCGGGAGACGCCCTCCGCCAGCAGTGCCACCAGGTCGCGGTGCCAGGCGCCCTCGATGGCCGCCTGCCGGTCGCGGGCGTCCGCGTCGGCGGCGGCGTTCTGCGAGCGGTTCCAGACCTCCAGCCACAGGGTCCAGTGCGGGTCGCGGTGGCCGTCGGGGACGTACAGGTCGACGTAGGCGTCGAGCCGCTCGCGGGCCGTGGCCCGGCCGGTCAGCAGCCGGCCGCGCTCGGCGCCGAGGCGGCCCTCGCTCCACTCCAGGGCCTGCAGGAGCAGTTCGTCCTTGGAGCGGAAGTAGTAGAGGAGGTGCCCGCTGCTCATCCCCACCTCGCGTCCGAGCGCCGCCATGGTGAGCTTCTCCAGACCGCGCTCGGCGATCATCGCCATGGCGGCGGCGAGGACGTCCTCGCGGGGCGGGGCGTGCCTGCGCTCACGTGCCGCACCGGGCATCGGGACTCCTGTGGGTCTTCGGCTGCTGTTGCGTGATGCAGTGGATGCCACCGCCACCGGAGAAGATCGTACGGGCGTCGACCAGCGTCACCGTCCGGTCCGGGAACAGCCGGCGGAAGACGCCGGCCGCGATCTCGTCGCGCGGGTCGTCGAAGCCGCACAGGACGACCCCGCCGTTGCAGAGGTAGTGGTTGATGTAGGAGTAGTCGGCCCAGTGGCCGTCGGCCTCCAGGACGGTGGGCGCCGGGACCTCGACGACCTCCAGCCGGCGCCCGCGGGCGTCGGTCTGCGCCCGCAGCAGGCCGACGACCTCCTTCGTCACCTCGTGGTCCGGGTGCGCGGGGTCCGGCTGGCTGTGGGCGACGACCACGCCGGGGCGGGCGAACGCGGCGACGATGTCGACGTGGCCGAGGGTGCCGAAGCCGTGCGGGGGATAGTCGCCGGTGAGGCCGCGCGGCAGCCAGATCGCCTTGCGGGTGCCGAGCTGGGCGTGGATCTCCGCCTCGACCTGTGCGCGGGTCCAGTGCGGGTTGCGCTCGGGGCCGAGCTGGACGGTCTCCGTCAGCAGCACCGTCCCCTCGCCGTCGACGTGGATCGCCCCGCCCTCGTTGACCAGGCTCGAGGCGTACGTCCTCGCCCCCGCGAGGTCCGAGACGTACGCGGCGATCTTCGCGTCGTGCTCCCAGCGGGCCCAGCCCTGGGCGCCCCACCCGTTGAACGTCCAGTCCACGGCAGCCAGTTCGCGCCCGTTCGTGAGGAACGTGGGGCCGATGTCGCGCATCCAGGCGTCGTCCAGGTCCCGCTCGACCGTGTCGACGCCGTCCCCCAGCAGGGCGCGCGCCTCGGCCGACTGTCCCGGTCCGCACACCACCGTCACCGGCTCGAAGCGGCGCACCGCACGGGCGACCGACGCCCAGGCGGCACGGGAGGCGGCGAGGCCTTCGGGGTCGTCGAAGGTGGGGTTGGGGGACGGCCAGGCCATCCAGGTGCGCTCGTGCGGGGCCCATTCGGCGGGCATCCGGAAGCCGTCGGCGGCGGCCTTGCTCATCGGGGAGGTCCTCACAGGAAGTAGAGGCGGTTGAGGGAGACGGAGTCGGCCGGCTCGGAGCGGAGCGGTTCTCCGTCGAGGGTGACCAGGCCGGTGCGCCGGTCGACGTCCACCGCTCCGGTACGGGAGTTGAGCCGCAGGTCGGCGGGGCCGATGCCACGGGTGCCGCGGACGGCGACCCGGCGCCGGCGGGTCGGCATCCGGTCGTTGCCCCGGTCCAGCGCGGCCCGCGCGACGAAGGCCACCGAGAGGTCGGCGGGCGTGGCGCCGTACGCGCCGAACTGCGGTCCCAGGACGAGGGGTTCGCAGGTGTCGGTGGCCGCGCCCGGATCGCCGACGACGCCGTACGCCGGGAAGCCGGCCTTGAGGACGAGCTGCGGCTTGGCCCCGAAGTACTCGGGGCGCCACAGCACGATGTCGGCGAGCTTGCCGGTCTCGAGGGAGCCGACCTCGTGCGACAGCCCGTGCGCGATGGCGGGGTTGATGGTCAGTTTCGCGATGTAGCGCAGGACGCGGTCGTTGTCGTGCTCGGCCGGGGCGCCGAACTCGGCCTTCATCTTCCCGGCCATCGCGAACGTACGGCGGACGGTCTCGCCCGCCCGGCCCATGCCCTGCGCGTCGGAGGAGGTGATGCCGATCGCGCCCAGGTCGTGCAGGACGTCCTCGGCGCCCATGGTCCCGGCGCGGATGCGGTCACGGGCCATGGCGGCGTCGCCGGGCAGGTCGGTCTTCAGGTCGTGGACCGAGACGATCATGCCGTAGTGCTCGGCGACCGCGTCCCGGCCGAACGGCAGGGTGGGGTTGGTGGAGGAGCCGATGACGTGCGGGACTCCCGCCATCTTCAGCACGTTCGGCACGTGTCCGCCGCCGCAGCCCTCGATGTGGAAGGCGTGGATCGTGCGGCCCTCCAGCACGCTCAGGGTGTCCTCGACGGACAGGCACTCGTTCAACCCGTCGCTGTGCAGAGCTACTTGCACGTCGTGCTCCTCGGCGACCCGCAACGCCGTGTCGAGCGCCCGGGTGTGGGCGCCCATGTCCTCGTGGACCTTGAAGCCGGACGCGCCGCCCTCGGCGAGCGCCTCGACGAGCGGGTCCGGCGAGGAGGAGGAACCCCGGCCCAGGAAGCCGATGTTGACCGGCCAGGCGTCGAAGGCGCTGAACGCGTGCCGCAGCGCCCAGGGCGAGTTGACGCCGACGCCCCACACCGGCCCGAACTCCTGCCCGATGACCGTGGTCACGCCGGAGGCCAGCGAGGCCTCCATGATCCGCGGCGACAGCAGGTGGACGTGCGTGTCGACGGCACCGGCGGTGGCGATCAGCCCCTCGCCGGACACGATCGACGTGCCCGTGCCGACGACCACGTCGACCCCGTCGAGGGTGTCGGGGTTCCCGGCCCGCCCGATCGAGTGGATCCGGCCCTCGCGGATGCCGATGGACACCTTGCGGACGCCCTGCACGGCGTCGATCACGACGACGTTGCTGATGACGACGTCGCAGGTCTCACGCACGGCGGCGGCCTTCAGGTGCAGTCCGTCGCGGGCGGTCTTGCCGAACCCGGCGAGGAACTCGTCGCCGGGGCGCTGGGAGTCGGACTCGACGCGGATCACCAGCCCGGAGTCGCCGAGCCGGAGGCGGTCGCCCGCGCGCGGGCCGTGGGTGGCGGCGTACTCGTACGGGGTGAGGCGGCGGGCCTCGGCGGGGTGTCCTGCGGGGCGGCTCATCGTCCGCGCTCCTCGTCCGTCGTTCCCGGTACGCCGAGATAGCCGCAGGCGGCGGCCCTGCGCAGGGCCTCTTCCCGGGCTCCCGGCGCGTCCAGCGGCCCGTCCACCAGGCCGGCGAAGCCGATGGCGATCCGGTCGCCCCCGATGGGGACCAGTCCGACCTCGCCGCGCTCGCCCGGTCCGAAGCGCACGGAGGAGCCGGCGGGGACGGCGAGCCGCATGCCGTAGGCGGCCGAGCGGTCGAAGCGCAGGCGCGGGTTGGCCTCGAAGAAGTGGAAGTGCGAGGTGACGGAGACGGGCACGTCCGCGGTGTTGGTGACCGTCAGCCGGACCGCCGCCCCGGCTTCGGCGTGCTCGGGCCCCGGCAGCAGCGCGCCGGGCGCCCCGGCCCCGAGACCGCCCCCGATCGGGTCGGAGACCACCGCGAGCCGGGAACCGTCGTCGAAGACGGCCTCGACGTGCACCTCCGTGACGACGTCGGCGACGCCCGGCAGGACGTCGCCGGGGCCGAGGACCGCGCGGGCGCGCTCGATCGCCTCGGCGAGCCGGGCGCCGTCGCGGGCGGCCTCGCAGACGGCGTCCGCGATCAGCGCGGTGGCCTCCGGCACGTTCAGCCGCAGGCCGCGGGCGCGGCGGGCACGGGCCAGCTCGGCGGCACCGAAGAGCAGCAGCCGGTCCCGTTCCGTCGGAGTCAGTCTCACGCCGGGACACCTCCTCGCATCCTCTGGATTAGAGCGTCACTCTAACCCATTGGGACCCACTCCATGGGCTTCTTGACGCACAGGCGCTCATTGAATTGAGCGTTGTTCAAACGAGAGTGCGAGGGCGAGCAGTGCGAGGGCATGCGAAAGGGCCGCCCCGGACTCGTGTCCGGGGCGGCCCTGGCGGGGACGGGGGTGGTCAGCCGATCGTGTGCATCCAGCCGTGCCGGTCCTCGGTCTTCCCGCGCTGGATGTCGAGAAGCGCCTCGCGCAGCTTCACGGTGACCGGGCCGGGCTCGCCGCCGGAGTGCTGCCAGTCGGCGCCGGCGCGCTTGACGGTGCCCACGGGGGTGATGACCGCGGCCGTGCCGCAGGCGAAGACCTCCGTCAGGGTGCCGTTCGCGGCGTCGCCCTGCCACTGTTCGAGGGAGACGCGGCGCTCCTCGGACTCGAACCCGAGGTCGCGGGCGACCTGCAGGAGGGAGTCGCGGGTGACGCCCTCCAGGATGGAGCCGGTGAGGGTCGGCGTGACGATCTTGTCGCCGTACACGAAGTACAGGTTCATGCCGCCGAGTTCCTCGACCCAGCGGTGCTCGACCGCGTCGAGGTAGCAGACCTGGTCGCAGCCCTCGGCGGCGGCCTCGGCCTGGGCGAGCAGGGAGGCCGCGTAGTTGCCGCCGGTCTTGGCGTCGCCCATGCCGCCCGGGACGGCACGCACGCGGTCCTCCGAGACCCAGATGGAGACCGGCTTCACCCCGCCGGCGAAGTAGGCGCCGGCCGGCGAGGCGATGACGAGGAACAGGTACTCGTTCGCGGGCTTCACCCCCAGACCGACCTCGGTCGCGATCATGAAGGGGCGCAGGTAGAGGGACTCCTCGCCGCCGTGCGCGGGCACCCAGGCCTCGTCCTGGCGGATCAGCGCGTCACAGGCCTCGACGAACGTCTCGACCGGCAGCTCGGGCATGGCGAGACGGCGGGCGGAGCGCTGGAAGCGCTTGGCGTTCTGGTCCGGGCGGAAGGTGGCCACGGAGCCGTCGGGGCGGCGGTAGGCCTTGAGGCCCTCGAAGATCTCCTGGGCGTAGTGCAGGACGTTCGTCGCCGGGTCGAGCGGGATCGGCGCGTACGGGACGAGCTGGCCGTCGTGCCAGCCGCGGCCCTCGGTCCACTTGATCGTCACCATGTGGTCGGTGAAGTGGCGGCCGAACCCGGGGTTCGCCAGGATCGCCGCGCGCTCGGCGTCGGAGAGCGGGCTGGCGGAGGGCTTGAGCTCGATCGTGGGCGTCGTCATGAGTGGTTGTCCTTCACCGGTGTTGTAGTGACGGGCCGCTTTCGTTCCTGTACGCCCAGTGCTGGGACGTCCGAGCATTCCCTCATTCCGCGGCTCCGCGTTCGATTATCGCGCGAGGTCGGCGGTGGAAGAAACGGGGTGAAACGCGACCCGGGGTCGATGGTGGCACCCGGCGGGGGACATGCGAAAGCCGCCGGGTGCGGATGCGACCCGGCGGCTTCGAATGGTTTCGAGGTGGCGCGGGCGTCAGCCGGCTACTCGTACGGCGAGCGCGTCGCCGATCTCGGTGGTGCTGCGGGCCGGCTTGCCGGTGCGCTCCGCCAGGTCGGCGGAGACGGCGTCCTCGATGCGGGCGGCCTCGGACTCGTGGCCGAGGTGACGCAGCAGGAGGGCGACGGACAGGACCGTGGCGGTGGGGTCGGCCTTGCCCTGGCCCGCGATGTCCGGGGCCGAGCCGTGCACGGGCTCGAACATGGACGGGAAGTCGCCGGCGGGGTTGATGTTGCCGCTCGCGGCGACGCCGATGCCGCCGGAGACGGCCGCGGCGAGGTCGGTGATGATGTCGCCGAAGAGGTTGTCGGTGACGATCACGTCGAAGCGGGCGGGGTCCGTGACCAGGTAGATCGTCGCGGCGTCCACGTGAATGTAGTCCGTGGTGACCTCGGGGAACTCCGCGGCGACCTTGTTGAAGATGTTCGTCCACAGGTGGCCCGCGAAGGTCAGCACGTTGTTCTTGTGGACCAGCGTGAGCTTCTTGCGGGGGCGGGCCTGGGCGCGGGCGAAGGCGTCCCGCACCACGCGCTCGACGCCGAAGGCCGTGTTCACGGAGACCTCGGTGGCGACCTCGTGTTCGGTGCCCTTGCGGATGGTGCCGCCGTTGCCGGTGTAGGGGCCCTCGGTGCCCTCGCGCACGACCACGAAGTCGATCTCCGGCTCACCGGCCAGCGGGGTGGCGACGCCCGGCAGGAGCTTCGACGGACGCAGGTTGACGTGGTGGTCGAAGGCGAAGCGGAGCTTGAGCAGGAAGCCGCGCTCCAGCACGCCGGACGGCACCGACGGGTCGCCGATCGCACCGAGCAGGATCGCGTCGTGCTTCTTCAGCGCGTCGAGGTCGGCGTCGGTGAGGGTCTCACCGGTGGCGTGGTAGCGGCGGGCACCGAAGTCGAACTCCTTGGTCTCCAGCTTCACATCCTGCGGAAGGACGGCGGAGAGGACCTTGAGACCCTCGGCCACGACCTCCTGGCCGATGCCGTCACCGGGGATCACTGCGAGATTGATGCTGCGAGACATGTGAGCACCCTACTCGGCGTCCCATGGAATGACATGGACCGTCCGCGATGCGGACACGGCCGGGTGTGCGGCGCGGGTCGCGAAGTCCCGTTCGGAACCCGCGCCGCACCCCGGCACCGGATGCGGCTCCCGGACTGCGGGGAACGGGCCGGCCGGAGCCGGCCGGTGAGCGGTCGGCGGCCGGTCAGTGGCCGGTCTCGCCGCCGTTGTCACGGCGGTCGAGGGCGCGCTGGAGAGCCGCGGCGGCGTTCTTGCGGTCGGACTCGCTCGTACGGGAGGCGTGGCGGACGCGGCGGCGGACGGTCTTCTCGGCCATGGGAAATCGACTCCATTCGCGGAACCAGGAAGTTCGGCGGGGTGCGCGACTCCCCCACTGCCTCAAGGGCGTGGGAGGTGCCCCCAGATGGGCCGGGGAGCGGTGCCGCAGGGGTTGCCTGCACGGGCCCGGCTCACGACCGCCATTCGCTTGGTCGAGCGAGACGTTCGGCTCCTACAAAACTAAGGGAGGAGCACGCGCCTGTCTCCACAATTACTCGGACTTCCTACTATCTGAGACGGCCTCCTGGCCACACCGCTCCGACCTGCGCGTTCGTCAGCGATCAGCGCTCGCCCGGGCACGCCGACGGGCCAGGTCGAAAGGACCTGGCCCGTCGGGGCGGGTGCGGGGGACGTCAGCCCATGTGCGGGTACGTGTAGTCGGTCGGCGGGACCAGCGTCTCCTTGATGGCGCGGGTCAGGGTCCAGCGCATCAGGTTCTGCGGGGCGCCGGCCTTGTCGTCGGTGCCGGAGGCGCGACCGCCGCCGAAGGGCTGCTGGCCGACGACGGCGCCGGTCGACTTGTCGTTGATGTAGAAGTTGCCGGCCGCGTAGCGCAGCTTCTCCATCGTGTGGGCCGCCGCGGCACGGTCGTTCGCGATGACCGACCCGGTGAGGGCGTAGTCGGACACCGACTCCATCTGGGTGAGCATCTCGTCGTACCGGTCGTCCTCGTAGACGTGGACGGCGAGGAACGGGCCGAAGTACTCGGTCGTGAAGACCTCGTTCTCCGGGTCGGTGCACTCGACGACGGTCGGGCGCACGAAGTAGCCGACCGAGTCGTCGTAGCTGCCGCCCGCGACGATCGTGCAGGCCGGGTCCGCCTCGGCGCGGTCGATCGCGGCCTTGTTCTTGGCGAAGGCCCGCTCGTCGATGACCGCGCCCATGAAGTGCGACAGGTCGGTCACGTCACCCATGGTGAGGGAGTCGACCTCGGCGGCGAACTCCTCCTTGAAGCCCGAGTTCCAGATGGACGCCGGGATGTAGGCGCGCGAGGTCGCGGAGCACTTCTGGCCCTGGTACTCGAAGGCACCGCGGGTGAGGGCGGTCTTCAGCACGGCCGGGTCGGCGCTCGGGTGGGCGACGACGAAGTCCTTGCCGCCGGTCTCGCCGACCAGGCGCGGGTAGGAGCGGTACTTCTCGATGTTGGCGCCGACCGTCTTCCACAGGTACTGGAAGGTCTTCGTCGAGCCGGTGAAGTGGATGCCGGCCAGGTCCCGGTGCTCGAGGGCGACCTCGGACACCGCGATGCCGTCACCGGTGACGAGGTTGATGACGCCCTTGGGCAGCCCGGCCTCCTCCAGGAGCCGCATCAGCAGCACCGCGGCGTGGGTCTGCGTCGGGGACGGCTTCCAGACCACCACGTTGCCCATCAGCGCGGGCGCGGTGGGCAGGTTGCCCGCGATCGCCGTGAAGTTGAACGGCGTGATCGCGTAGACGAAGCCCTCCAGCGGACGGTGGTCCAGCCGGTTCCACACGCCCGGGGAGTTCGCCGGGGGCTGCTCGGCGAGGATCTGGCGGGCGTAGGCGACGTTGAAGCGCCAGAAGTCGACCAGTTCGCAGGGGGTGTCGATCTCGGCCTGCTGGGCGGTCTTCGACTGGCCGAGCATGGTGGAGGCCGCGAGGGTCTCGCGCCAGGGGCCGGCCAGTAGTTCGGCGGCGCGCAGGATGATCGCGGCGCGGTCGTCGAAGGACATCGCGCGCCAGGCGGGCGCGGCGGCGAGGGCCGCGTCGATGGCGTCCTGGGCGTCCTGCCGGGTGGCGTTGGCGTAGGTACCCAGGCGTGCCTTGTGGTTGTGCGGCTGCACGACGTCGAAGCGCTCGCCGCCGCCCATCCGCTTCTCGCCGCCGATGGTCATCGGCAGGTCGATCGGATTGTCGGCCAGCTCCTTGAGCCTGGCCTCCAGCCTGGCACGCTCGGGCGAGCCGGGTGCGTAGCCGTGCACCGGCTCGTTGACGGGGGTGGGGACCTGGGTCACAGCGTCCATGGGATCCGTAACTCCTTGTACGTGAGCGGGTGTTGCGTGGAGGCGGGCGGGAGGGGGAACCGTCTCAGCCCTTGCTGACCATCGAGCGCAGGAAGAACCGCAGGTTGGCCGGCTTCTCCGCGAGACGCCTCATGCTGCGTCTCCCCGGGGGACAACCCCCGGACCCCCGGCCGGAGCCGCGGCACGGCCTCATCGCGTCAGCCATGGCCGATCATGCTCCGCAGGAAGAACCGCAGGTTGGCCGGCTTCTCCGCGAGACGCCTCATGAAGTAGCCGTACCAGTCGGTGCCGTAGGCGGTGTAGACGCGCATGCGGTGGCCCTCCGCGGCCAGGCGCAGGTGCTCGTCGCCGCGGATGCCGTAGAGCATCTGGAACTCGTACTCGTCGAGCTTGCGCCCGGCCTTGCGCGCGAGTTCCTGGCCGATGGAGATCAGGCGGGGGTCGTGCGACCCGATCATCGGGTAGCCCTCGCCGTCCATCAGGGTCTTCAGGATGCGGACGTACGCCTTGTCGATCTCGTGCTTGTTCTGGTACGCGACCTCGGCGGGCTCCTTGTAGGCGCCCTTCACGAGCCGGACGCGGCTGCCGCTCTGCGCGAGGCGGCGGGCGTCGGCCTCGGTGCGGAAGAGGTAGGCCTGGATGACGCAGCCGGTCCGCGGGAAGTCCTTCCGCAGCTCCTCGTGGATGGCGAACATCGAGTCGAGGGTGGTGTGGTCCTCGGCGTCCAGGGTGACGGTCGTGCCGATGGCGGCGGCGGCCTCGACGACCGGGCGGACGTTGGCGAGGGCCAGTTCGTGGCCGCCTTCCAGCGCCTGGCCGAACATGGACAGCTTGACGGACATCTCGACCTTCTCGCCGAGGTCGAGGTCCTTGAGGCGGTCCACCAGTTCCAGGTAGGCGTCGCGGGCGGCGGCGGCCTGTCCGGGGGTGGTGATGTCCTCGCCGACGACGTCCATCGTCAGCTCCAGGCCCCCGGCGGTCAGCTCCTCGACGATCGGGACGATGTCGTCCACCGTCTCGCCGGGGATGAAGCGGTCCACGACCTGCTTCGTCACCGGGGCCGCCGAGATCAGGCGTCGCATCCGGTCGCTGCGCGACGCGGCGAGAATCACGGGACCCAGCACGGGGCACCTCCACATACCAACCCATACGAGGCCGCTTCCCGACGATTCGGGAACGGCACGGAGAACCACCGTGAAACCTAAGGATCCCTCCGATCGTCGGCCATCGACAGCTGTCACGCATCCGTGCCGCAGATCTCAGACAGATGTATGAAGCGTTCGCGGGGATGCGGGAGAATGACCGGGTGACGGCGGATTTCAAGGGTGAGTACCAGGAGCTGGTCGACGAGATCTCGGAGCTGCTCGGCGCCCCGGCGACCCTGGAGAACCGCGACTTCGAACTGATCGCCTTCGGCGCCTACGACAGCGAGGACGAGCTGGACGCCGCCGCCCTGGACCCGGTGCGCACCCGTTCGATCCTCACCCGGCGTTCCACCCCGGCGGTCCGGTCCTGGTTCGAGGGCTTCGGCATCACCCGCGCCACGGCCCCGGTCCGCATCCCGCCGACCCCGGAGGCCGGCGTCCACCGGGGCCGCGTCTGCCTCCCGGTGCGCCACCGGGGGGTGGTCCTCGGCTACGTCTGGCTGCTGGACGGCGACCCGGGGCCCTCCGACGACCAGCTGGCGGGCGCGATGGAGGTGGCGGGACGGATCGGCGCACTGCTGGCCGACGAGGCCCAGCACGGCGCCGACCTCACCCGCGAGCTGCGGGCGGTGCTGGCCGCCGACCGGGGCTGGCAGCGGGACATGGCGGTGGCGGAACTGCGCACCGCGCTCGGCGCCCGCGCGGACGGCCCGCACACGGTGGTGTGCGTGGCGCCCTGGCCCTCGGCCGACCCCGACGACGCGCCGTCCCTGCGCACGCTGCCCGGCGCGGAGGCCCTGTGCACGGTGCCGTGGGGGGTGGACGGTCAGTGCCTGGCGGTGCTGGTCCGGCTGCGCTCGGCCGAGGCCCCGGCCCCGGCGACCTCGGTGGCGGGACGGCTGCTGGAGCGGGCCGGCGGGGCGGCCGCCGCCGGGGTCGCGGCGGGGCGGGCGGGCCTCGCGGAGCTGGGGGCGGCCTGGCGGGAGGCGTCGGCGGCGGCCCGGGCGGCGCTGGCGGAGCCGCGCCTCGGCCCGACCGCCGCGTGGGCGTCGATCGGGCCCTACCGGCTGCTGACCTCGCTGCCGCCCGGCTCCGCCCACGACCCCGCCGTACGGGCCCTGTCGACGCCGGCCCACCGTGAACTGGCCCGCACCGCCGAGGCGTACCTGGACTGCGCGGGCCAGGCGGGGCGCACGGCGGCCGAGTTGGGGATCCACCGGCAGACGCTGTACTACCGGCTGTCGCGGGTGGAGCAGCTGACAGGACTGGACCTGGACGACGGCGAGGACCGGCTGCTGCTGCACATGGCCCTCAAGGCGCGGCGGCTCTGAGCCCACACCCGTCCGGGATCGCGCGGCCGCGCTCCTCGACCGCACCGGTCCCGGCCACCTGTCCGTCCGTCACGACCGCTCCGTGGTACGGCACTTCGCGGACCGGGGGGGCTGGTCCGTGGTCGGGCGTCTGGCGGTGGCCGACCGGGTGCCGGGCCTCGCCACGGCCGCCCGGGAGGCGTTCACCCGCGGGATGCAGGGGGCGGCGGTCACGGGGGCCGTGCTGCTGGCGGGTGCCGCGGTGCCGGCGGCGGTCACGCTGCGGCGGGCCGAGGTGCGCGAGCGGACATGCGAAACCCCGGACCTGCCGAGCGCGCCCGGCCGGTCCGGGGAAGCCTGAGGACGAGGCCCCGGTCCGGGGACGGGGCGAGGGGCCGGGGACGGGGCGAGGGTCCGGGGACGGCGGCCCCGGACCCTCGCGCGCACGTCAGACCAGGTTCACCGCACGCGCGGACGTCGCGCCGATCTCCGCGGCGACCTCGCCGAGGACCCCGGCGGGCACCGCATCGTCCACGGTGAGCACGGCGAGCGCCTCGCCACCGACGGCCGCGCGGGCGACCTGCATGCCGGCGATGTTGATGCCCGCCTCACCGAGGATGCGCCCGACGGTGCCGACGACACCCGGACGGTCCTCGTAGCGCAGCACCGCCATGTGGTCGGCGAGCGCGAGGTCCACGTCGTACTCACCGACCGCGACGATCTTCTGCAGGTGCTTGGGGCCGGCCAGCGTGCCGGACACCGACACCTCCTCGCCGCTGCCGAGCGTGCCGCGCACGGTGACGACGTTGCGGTGGTCGGCCGACTCCGAGCTAGTCGTCAGCCGCACCTCGACGCCGCGCTCCTGGGCGAACAGCGGGGCGTTGACGTACGACACGGTCTCGTCGACGACGTCCTCGAAGACGCCCTTGAGGGCGGACAGCTCCAGCACCTTCACGTCGTGCTGGGTGATCTCGCCGTAGACCTCGACGTCCAGGCGGACGGCGACCTCACCGGCGAGGGCGGTGAAGATGCGGCCGAGGCGCTCCGCGAGGGGCAGGCCCGGCTTGACGTCCTCGGCGATGACGCCGCCCTGGACGTTCACCGCGTCCGGGACCAGCTCGCCGGCGAGGGCGAGACGCACCGAGCGGGCGACGGCGATGCCGGCCTTCTCCTGCGCCTCGTCGGTGGAGGCGCCGAGGTGCGGGGTGGCGACGACCTGGTCGAACTCGAAGAGCGGGGAGTCCGTGCAGGGCTCCTTCGCGTACACGTCGAGGCCGGCGCCGGCGACCCGGCCCTCCTTCAGCGCCGAGTACAGCGCCTCCTCGTCGACGATGCCGCCCCGGGCCGCGTTGACGATCCGCACGCTCGGCTTGACCTTGCGCAGCGCCTCGTCGCCGATCAGGCCGACCGTCTCAGGGGTCTTGGGCAGGTGGACGGTGATGAAGTCGGAGACCTCGAGCAGCTCGTCCAGCGACAGGACCTTGACGCCCATCTGCGCGGCCCGCGCGGGCTGCACGTAGGGGTCGTAGGCGACGACCTTCATGCCGAAGCCGGACATGCGCTGGGCGACGAGCGCGCCGATGCGGCCGAGGCCCACGACGCCGAGGGTCTTCTCGGCCAGCTCCACGCCGGTGTACTTGCTCCGCTTCCACTCGCCGTTCTTCAGCGCGGCGTTGGCCTGCGGAATGTGGCGGGCGGTGGCGAGCAGGAGACCGCAGGCCAGCTCGGCGGCGGTCACGATGTTGGAGGTGGGGGCGTTGACGACCATCACGCCGGCCTTGGTGGCGGCGGAGACGTCCACGTTGTCCAGGCCGACGCCGGCTCGTGCGACGACCCTCAGCTTGTTCGCGGCGGCGATCGCCTCGGCGTCCACCTTGGTGGCGGAGCGGATCAGGATCGCGTCGACGTCGGCGATGGCCGGGAGCAGTTCGGCTCGGTCCGCTCCGTTGCAGTGCCGGATCTCGAAGTCCGGTCCAAGCGCGTCCACGGTCGCGGGCGACAGCTCTTCAGCGATGAGTACGACAGGTTTCGAGCTCACGTGAGTCCTCACAAGTCATGGGGGCACCTCCCATGCCCTCCAGGCTATGGGGGCGCGTGCGGACGGCCGTCCCGACGGCCGCAGGCGGAGGAGGGGCTAGCCGCGTGGAAGACGCACGACGCTGTGGGCCTGACGCGTATTAGTGCAGCAGTGTAGTGCCGCGGCGAGGAGCGCCTTGCGCCTCTGCGGAAGGATCACCCGTCCGTGGCTGGACGGGTTGGACAACACCGTGGCACACGGCGTTACCCGGGGTCAGGGCCTGTCCGCCGGATCCCGCCGGACAGGTCCCGGCCGAAGGGGCCGGAGCGATCCGCTCCGGCCCCCGGCGTGAGGCTTACGCCTCCTCGTCGACCCAGCTCATCAGCTTGCGGAGCTGCTTGCCGGTGGTCTCCAGCAGGTGCTCGGAGTCGGCCGTCTTGTACTCGTTGTACTTCTTCAGACCGCCGTGGTACTCGTCCATCCACTGCTGGGCGAAGGTGCCGTCCTGGATCTCGGCGAGGACCTGCTTCATCTCGGCCTTGGTGGCGTCCGTGATGATGCGCGGGCCGGTGACGTAGTCGCCCCACTCGGCGGTCTCGGAGACCGACCAGCGCATCTTCTCCAGGCCGCCCTCGTACATGAGGTCCACGATCAGCTTCAGCTCGTGCAGGCACTCGAAGTAGGCGATCTCCGGCTGGTAGCCGGCCTCGACCAGGGTCTCGAAGCCGGCCTTGACCAGCGCCGAGGTGCCGCCGCACAGCACGGCCTGCTCACCGAACAGGTCGGTCTCGGTCTCCTCGGTGAAGGTGGTCTTGATGACACCGGCGCGGGTACCGCCGATGGCCTTGGCGTACGACAGGGCCAGGGCGAAGGCGCTGCCGGTGGCGTCCTGCTCGACGGCCGCGATCGCGGGGACGCCGCGGCCCTCCTCGTACTGGCGGCGGACCAGGTGACCCGGGCCCTTCGGGGCGACCAGGGCGACGTCCACGCCGGCCGGGGCCTTGATGAAGCCGAAGCGCACGTTGAAGCCGTGCGCGAAGAACAGGGCGTCGCCGTCCTTCAGGTTCGGGGCGATGGACTCCTCGTAGACCTGGGCCTGGATCGGGTCCGGGATCAGGATCATGATGAGGTCGGCCTCGGCGGCGGCCTCCGCCGGGCTCACCACGCGCAGGCCCTGCTCCTCGGCCTTGGCCTTCGACTTGGAGCCCTCGTGCAGACCGACCCGCACGTCCACACCGGAGTCGCGCAGCGACAGGGCGTGGGCGTGGCCCTGGCTGCCGTAGCCGATGACCGCGACCTTGCGGCCCTGGATGATGGACAGGTCGGCGTCGGCGTCGTAGAACAGCTCGGCCACTTTGGGTTCTCTCCTTGGTGTGCAGGTGTTGCGTCCCACCGTATGACGGCGGGGGGAAGGGAAGTTTCGGGGTCTCGGTATACGGGCGGCCGGTGTCGGCCGCCCGTGTTCCGTCGTTACGCCGACCGGTCGAGTGCGCGCAGGGAGCGGTCGGTGATCGAACGGGAGCCGCGGCCGATCGCGATCGTGCCGGACTGGACCAGCTCCTTGATGCCGTACGGTTCCAGCATCTTGAGCATGGCGGAGAGCTTGTCGCTGCCGCCGGTGGCCTCGATGGTCACGGCTTCCGGGGAGACGTCCACGGTCTTGGCGCGGAACAGCTGGACGATCTCGACGATCTGCGAGCGCGTCTCGTTGTCGGCACGCACCTTCACCAGGACGAGTTCGCGCTGGACGGCCGATCCGGGTTCCAGCTCGACGATCTTCAGCACGTTGACGAGCTTGTTGAGCTGCTTGGTGACCTGTTCGAGCGGCAGTTCCTCGATCACGTTCACCACGATGGTGATGCGCGAGATCTCGGGGTGCTCGGTGACGCCGACCGCGAGCGAGTCGATGTTGAAGCCGCGGCGGGAGAACAGGGCGGCGATCCGGGCGAGGATGCCGGGCGTGTTCTCCACCAGGACGGAGAGCGTGTGCTTGGACATGTCTCTTGGGTCTTCCTCGCTCAGTCGTCTTCGTTGTCGCCGAAGTCGGGGCGGACGTCCCGTGCGGCCATGATCTCGTCGTTGGAGGTGCCGGCGGCGACCATCGGCCACACCATCGCGTCCTCGTGGACGATGAAGTCCACGACGACCGGGCGGTCGTTGATCGAGTTCGCCTCCTCGATGACCTTGTCCAGGTCGTCCAGGGACTCGCAGCGGATGGCGTGGCAGCCCATGGCCTCCGACAGCTTCACGAAGTCGGGGACGCGGGTGCCGGCGTTCGGCGCCGCGGCGCCGTCCGCGTCCGGGCCGCTGTGCAGCACGGTGTTGGAGTAGCGCTGGTTGTAGAAGAGGGTCTGCCACTGGCGGACCATCCCGAGGGCGCCGTTGTTGATGATGGCGACCTTGATCGGGATGTTGTTCAGGGCGCAGGTGGTCAGTTCCTGATTGGTCATCTGGAAGCAGCCGTCGCCGTCGATCGCCCAGACGGTCTTCGAGGGGACGCCCGCCTTGGCGCCCATCGCGGCCGGGACCGCGTAGCCCATCGTCCCGGCGC
This sequence comes from Streptomyces sp. NPDC088766, assembly GCF_044750845.1. Classification (NCBI taxonomy): domain Bacteria; kingdom Bacillati; phylum Actinomycetota; class Actinomycetes; order Kitasatosporales; family Streptomycetaceae; genus Streptomyces; species Streptomyces sp. NPDC088766. The sequence goes on from NZ_JBIVKQ010000020.1 coordinate 88,585, forward strand.
CGCCGGAGTTCAGCCAGGTGGCGGGCTTGTCGTACTTGATGAAGTGCGCGGCCCACATCTGGTGCTGGCCGACGCCCGCCGCGAACACCGTGCCCTCGGGCGCGAGCTGCCCGATGCGCTCGATGACCTGCTGGGGGGAGAGCGAGCCGTCCGCGGGCTGGTCGTAGCCCAGCGGGTAGGTCTCGCGCCAGCGGCTCAGGTCCTTCCACCAGGCGCTGTAGTCGCCCGGACCGGTCTCGGTGTGCTCCTTCTGCACGGCCTGGATCAGGTCGGCGAGGACCTCGCGGGCGTCGCCCACGATCGGCACGTCGGCGGCGCGGTTCTTGCCGATCTCGGCCGGGTCGATGTCCGCGTGCACGATCTTGGCGTACGGCGCGAAGCTGTCGAGCCTGCCGGTGACGCGGTCGTCGAAGCGGGCCCCGAGGGCGACGATCAGGTCGGCCTTCTGCAGTCCGGTGACGGCGGCCACCGAGCCGTGCATGCCGGGCATGCCCAGGTGCTGCGGGTGGGTGTCGGGGAACGCGCCCAGCGCCATCAGGGTGGTGGTGACGGGCGCGCCGGTCAGCTCGGCGAGGACCTTCAGCTCGGCGGTCGCACCGGCCTTGAGGACACCGCCGCCGACGTAGAGGACCGGCCGCTTGGCGGCGGTGATCAGCTTGGCGGCCTCGCGGATCTGCTTGGCGTGCGGCTTGGTCACCGGGCGGTAGCCGGGCAGGTCCATGGTGGGCGGCCAGGAGAAGGTGGTCTTCGCCTGGAGGGCGTCCTTGGCGATGTCGACCAGGACCGGGCCGGGGCGGCCGGTGGAGGCGATGTGGAACGCCTGCGCGATGATCCGCGGGATGTCCTCGGCCTTGGTGACGAGGAAGTTGTGCTTGGTGATCGGCATGGTGATGCCGACGATGTCCGCCTCCTGGAAGGCGTCCGTGCCGATCGCCTTGGACGCGACCTGGCCGGTGATCGCGACCAGCGGCACCGAGTCCATGTGCGCGTCGGCGATCGGGGTGACCAGGTTGGTGGCGCCGGGGCCGGAGGTCGCCATGCAGACGCCGACCTTGCCGGTGGCCTGCGCGTAGCCGGTGGCGGCGTGGCCCGCGCCCTGCTCGTGACGGACCAGGACGTGCCGGACCCTGGTCGAGTCCATCAGCGGGTCGTAGGCGGGAAGGATCGCACCGCCGGGAATGCCGAATACCGTGTCGGCGCCGACCTCCTCGAGAGAACGGATGAGGGACTGCGCACCCGTCACGTGCTCGACGGACGCGGAGTGCTGTCCTCCGGATCGGGGCCGCGGCTGCGGGTGATGGGCCCCGGTGGCCTGCTCGGTCATCGGCATTCTCTTCTCGATGCTGAGGGTTTTTGCGAGGTTCGTGCGGTGTCGGACTGCTGGACGACAGGTGCTGGTGCAACAAAAAACCCCTCGTGCCAAAAGGCAAGCGAGGGGAGCGCGCCGGTGTGGTCGCTGGGGATTCCGGATCGTCCTCCGGTGGTTCCCAGCTCAGCCGACGCGCTGTCCAAGTACGAGAATTCGGGTGCGCATGGCATTGACCCTCCCCCCGGCACGCACCGACTGTCAAGTGGGTGGGACGGGGGTCTCATTATGTGAACGGAGGGTCGTGCCACCACCGAGGCCGCCGCCTCCCAGGACCGCCGGCACACCCCCGGTGCACACCCCCGCGCCGCCCCCGGCGAACGCGGGCTCGGCGGGCCCGTGCGGCAGCGGACAGCTGCCCCGGCCGAGCGCCCTGCGCAGCCGGTACTCGTCGAGCGGCCCGGCGAACGCCATGCCCTGCCCGTGTGTGCAGCCCATCGCGCGCAGGGCGACGACCTGCTCGGGCAGGTCCACGCCCTCGGCCACGGACTGGAGCCCCAGGTCGCCGGCGATCCGCAGCAGCCCACTGGTGATCTTGTGCAGCCGCGCGGACTCCACGACCCCCTCGACCAGGGCGCGGTCGAGTTTCAGTATGTCCACGGGGAGCCGACGCAGGGCCGTTATGGCCACGCCGCCGCCGAAGCCGTCCAGCGCGATCCGGACACCGAGGCGCCTGAGCGCGGCGAGCCGGCGCTCCAGCTCGTCCAGTGCCACTGCGGCATCGATGTCGGACAGCTCTATCACCAGCGCCCCGGACGGCAGCCCGTGCCGGGTGAGCAGCGCCTCGACGGACCCCGGCGGCAGCGAGCGGTCCAGCAGCCGCCGGGCACCCACCTGGATCACCACCGGTACGTTCAGCCCGCTCGCGGTGCGGTCGGCGGCCTGCTCGACGGCCTGCTCCAGCACCCAGCGGCCCAGCTCGGCGGTCCGGTCGCCCTCGTCCGCCACCCGGAGGAACTCGGCGGGGGTGAACAGCACGCCCTGGGAGGACCGCCATCGGGGCTGCGCCGCGACCGACGAGATCCGGCCGTCCTCCAGCCGCACCACGGGCTGGTGCAGCAGCGCGAACTCGCCGTCGTGCAACGCGGCCCGCAACCGCGTCGCCAGCGCCGCCTTCCGTACGACGTCCTGCTGCATCTGCGGCTTGTACAGCTCGACCCGGCCCTTGCCGGCCGCCTTGGCCCGGTACATCGCGAGGTCGGCGTTGCGCAGCAGTTCGCCGGCGCCGAACCCGGCCTCGGCGAAGGCCACCCCGATGGAGGCGGCGACCCGCACCTCGTTGCCGTCGATCAGATAGGGCTGGGAGAGCGTGATCCGCAGCCGGTCGGCGAGTTCCAGTATGTGGCCCTCGCGGGCGCCGCGGTCGCGGGTGCCGTCGCCGACGATCAGGGCGGCGAACTCGTCACCGCCGAGCCGGGAGGCGGTGTCCCCCTGCCGGACGGCTTCCTGGAGCCTGCGGGCGGCCTGGACGAGGAGTTCGTCGCCGGCCTGGTGGCCGATGGTGTCGTTGACGGCCTTGAAGCCGTCGAGGTCGATGAAGAGGACCGCGGTGTTGCGCAGGGCGGTGCCCCGGTCGGAGCTGCGGCGGCCGGAGAGCGCCTGCTGCACGCGCCGGGTGAACAGGGAGCGGTTGGGCAGGTCGGTGAGCGGGTCGTGCTCGGCGTTGTGCTGGAGCTGGGCCTGGAGGCGCACCCGCTCGGTCACGTCCCGGCTGTTGAAGATCAGGCCGCCGTAATGCCGGTTGACGGTGGACTCGACGTTCAGCCAGCCCCCGTCGCCGGAGCGGAAACGGCACTCGATGCGGGTGGTGGGTTCCTCCTGGGGGCTGGCGGCCAGGAAGCGGCGCACCTCGTGCACCACGCACCCCAGGTCCTCCGGGTGGATGAGGTCGGCCAGCTCGGTGCCCACCAGGTCCTCGGCGGAGCGTCCGTAGACACCGGCGGCGGCCGGGGAGACGTAGCGCAGCACACCGCTGGGGGCGGCGATCATGATGACGTCGCTGGAGCCCTGCACCAGGGAGCGGAAGTGGTTCTCCTTCTGGGCCAGTTCCTGGGTGAGGGTGATGTTGTCGAGCAGCATGATGCCCTGGCGCACCACGAGGGCCAGCACCACGGCGCCGCCGGTGAGGAGGACGACCCGGTCGACGCTGCGGCCGTTGAGGACGTTGTAGAGGATCCCCAGGGTGCAGACGGCGGCGGCGAGATAGGGCGTGAGGGCGGCGAGGGAGCCGGTGATGGGGCGGGTGCCCGGAAAGCGGCTCGGGTCGGCTCCCCGCGCGGGGGTCCGCACGGGCGGCCGGGGCGGCCGGCCGGCCGTGCGCTGTCCGGGCAGGTGCTCGTGCACCACGCGCGTGTGCCCCGCGGCCCTCGCCCGGTGGTGCCGGCCGGCGGCCCAGGGGGCGTAGGCGAGGAGCAGGGAGCCGGCGAACCAGCCGGCGTCGAGGAGCTGGCCCGAGCGGTAGTTGTTGTGCATCAGCGGGGAGGTGAACAGGGCGTCGCACATCACGGTCAGCGCGAGGGCGCTGACGGCGGTGTTGACCGGCGTGCGGTTCACGGGTGAGCGCCGGAAGTGCAGCACGAGCACCATGCTGACCAGGGCGATGTCGAGCAGCGGATACGCCAGGGTGAGCGCGGCGTGCGCCACGCCGGGTCCGTCGAGTTCCGCGGCCTGGGCGAGCGCGAGGCTCCAGGAGAGGGTGAGCAGCGAGCCGGCGATCAGCCAGGCGTCGAGCGCGAGGCAGACCCAGCCGGCCTTGGTCACGGGCCGGGCGGCGAGCACCAGCAGGCCCACGATCGCGGGCGGCGCGAAGCACAGGAAGAACACGTCGGCGTAGCTGGGGCTGGGCACGGGACGCTCCAGGACGACCTCGTACCACCCCCAGACCAGATTGCCCAGAGCCGCCATGGCCGACGAGAACGAGAACAGCAGCCAGGCCGGGCGCAGGCGGACGCGGCGGGTGCGCGCGTAGAGGAAGCAGGACACGGAGGCGGCGGCCGCCGCCGCGGACAGTCCGAAGTCGCCCATGATGAGCGCGGCGCGGTCGGAGCCCCAGCCGAGCGCGGAACCGACGGCGTATCCCGCGCAGATCAGGGCCAGCAGGAGTTGGTGGACGGTGTTCGAGCCGGGGCTGCCGGGGGACGGCGGCCTGGCGGGCGGCGTTCCCTTCGGGGCCTGCGTCCGCGGCGCTCCGTCGAGGAGGGTCGTGGAGGTCGGTGGCGAACTCACCGGGGCCTCCCGGTCCGTGCCGCTCCCGCGTCCCGCACGCCCCGGTGCGCCGGGTGCGCGTGATCGCGGCGGCCGCTGTGCCCGCGGCGGTGACGACCGCCGTGCCGACTTCGGTGACCGGTGGGGCCATCGCCCGCGCGCCTGGCCGTGCAACAGGGTCGTCGGCGGCGGCTCCGCCGCGTCGGGTCGTTCGTCCATAGGCCGTGCATCGCCCGTCGCCCCCCTCACAGTCTGAGATGTCCAACCCCGGCGCCGAACGGTGCGCGGCGCAGCCCCTGTCGGGACGATACACCAGGATCGTCACTCAGGGACATAGCTTCTCTACGCTCAGTGACGACCAGCGACTGTGCCCGTACGGAACGCGTCCGGGGGACTGCGGAGGGTGCCCGGAACGCGTCGCGTGCGGGCCGTGGTCCTCATGCCTGGTCGGCGGCGCCCGTCGTGAGGATCACGTTGCGCAGGGGCTCCCGGTTCACGAATCGGCCCAACTGGTCGGCCAGCAGCCGCTTGGCGCGCGGCAGGAAGGCGGAGGTGGGCCCGCCGACGTGCGGGCTGATCAGGACGCCGGGCGCCTGCCACAACGGGTGGCCCGGGGGCAGGGGTTCGGGGTCGGTGACGTCCAGGGCGGCGGTGAGCCGGCCGCTCTCCAGCTCGGTGAGCAGGGCCTCGGTGTCGACGACCGCGCCGCGGGCGACGTTGACGAGCAGCGCGCCGTCCTTCATCCGGGCGAGGAAGTCGGCGTTCACCAGACCGCGCGTGGTCTCGGTCAGGGGCGTGGAGAGGATGACGACGTCCGCCTCGGGCAGCAGTGCGGGCAGTTCGGTGAATGGGCGCACGGGGCCGCGCTCCGTAGCGCGCGCGGAGCGCGCGACGCGCGCCACCCGCGCGACCTCGAACGGCACGAGCCGGTCCTCGATCGCCGAGCCGATCGCGCCGTACCCGACGACGAGGACGTTCCGGTCGGCGAGCGCGGGGTGGAACTCGCCCTGCCAGTGGCCCTGTTCCTGGGCGCGCACGAACTTCGGGATGCCTCGCAGGGAGGCCAGCGTGAGGGTGAGCGCCAGCTCGGCGGTGCTCGCCTCGTGCACCCCGCGCGCGTTGCACAACCGCACGCCGGGCGGGAGGTCGGCCAGGCTCTCGGTGACGTCGTCGACGCCGGCGGTGAGCGTCTGGACGACCCGGACCCGGCGCAGCTCCGCCAGCGGACGCACCTTCACGGACTGCCGCTTCATGTAGGGCACCACGTAGAAGACGCAGTCGGCGGGGTCGCCGGGGAACTGCTGCTCTCCGTCGGGGCCCCCGTCCCAGAAGAGGGGGTTGAGCCCCTCGGGGAGTCCTTCGATCTCGTCCGGCGGGATGGGCAGCCACACGTCAGCAGTCATGGTCAGGAGGCTATGTCAGGCACGCGCGCGTGCAGAGGTTAGGTTGGTGGGCCGGGCGAGGGAGGGTCACGAGCAGGTGGAGCGCAGGACGATCGGCGCGGCGGCGCTCGCGGTGGGGGCCGTCGGACTCGGGTGCATGCCGATGAGCTGGGGGTACAGCGGGTCGCGGCAGCGGGGCGACGAGTCGCTGCGGGCGTTGCACCGGGCGCTGGACCTGGGTGTCTCCCTGCTGGACACCGCCGACATGTACGGGCCGTTCACCAACGAGCTTCTGCTGGGGCGGGTGTTGAAGGAGCGGCGCGGGGACGCGTTCGTGTCGACGAAGGTGGGGCTGCTGGTCGGCGACCAGCACATCGTGGCCAACGGCCGCCCCGGGTACGTGAGACGGGCGTGCGACGCGTCTCTGCGGCGGCTCCAGACGGACGTCATCGACCTCTACCAGTTGCACCGTGCCGATCCCGAGGTCCCGGTCGAGGAGACCTGGGGCGCGATGTCCGACCTGGTCCGGGCGGGCAAGGTGCGGGCGTTGGGGCTGTGCGCGGTGGGCGCGCGCGGCGGGCGCCGTGCGGGCGGCCGGCTGTACGACGCGACGATCCGGCAGCTGCTGCGGGTGCAGCAGGTCTTCCCGGTGAGCGCGGTGGAGGCGGAGCTGTCGGTGTGGTCCGCGGAGGCACTGGACGCGCTGCTGCCGTGGTGCGAGTCGCGCGGCATCGGCTTCCTCGCGGCCATGCCCCTGGGGAATGGTTTCCTCACCGGCACGCTGACCCCCGGCGAGGGCTTCGAACGAGACGACATGCGGGCCCGGCACCCCCGGTTCACCGCCGAGATGACGGCCGCGAACCAGCCGATCGTCGCCGGTCTGCGCCGGGTGGCGGCCCGGCACGGCGAGGACGTGACGGCCGCGCAGGTGGCGCTGGCCTGGGTGCTGGCGCAGGGTCGGCACGTGGTGCCGGTACCGGGGGCCAAGCAGGAACGGTGGGTGGCGCAGAACGCGGGCTCGGCCCGGCTGCGGCTGACCGGGCGGGACCTGGCCGAGGTGGCGGCGCTGCCGGCGGCCCGGGGCTCGTGGGACTGAGGCCGTGACGCCTGCCGCGGAGCGGGCGGGGTCGCGCGCGAGCCGGGAGCTCACAGGAGGCGGGGGCGCCGCCGCGTCGGGTTCCGGGGATCGGGAACCCGTGGGGCGTGGGCGGTGTATGACAAGGAGAACCTGCCGCTGGACCGCCGCGTCGAAGGGACCAAGATCGTGCAACGTCGCGCAGTGACGGCCGTAGTGGCCGCGAGTGTGCTCCTGCTGACGGCGGGCTGCTCCTCGGACGACGGAGGGTCCCCGAGGGCCGCCCCGAGCCCGTCCGCGAGCCCCTCGGCCGCCGGCTCCTCACCGGCGGCCGAGGAGACCCCGCCCGCGAAGGGCACGGTCGAGGTGGTGCGTACCGTCACCGAGGGCCTCGACACCCCCTGGGGCCTCGCGCCGCTCCCCGAGGGCGGCCTGCTCGTGGCCTCCCGCGACCGGGGGACGATCACCCTGGTCGACACGGACGGCGGCGGGAAGACCGAGCTGGGCGAGGTACCGGGCGTCTCGGCGGCCGGCGAGGGCGGCCTGCTCGGCATCGCCCTCTCCCCGGACTACGCCTCGGACCACATGGTCTACGCCTACTTCACCTCGGCGTCCGACAACCGCGTCGTGCGCATGCTGTACGACGCCGACCGGCCCGCCGGCGACCAGCTGGGCGCGCCGGACACGGTGTTCCGGGGCATCCCCAAGGGCATGATCCACAACGGCGGACGCATCGCCTTCGGCCCGGACCGGATGCTGTACGTGGGCACCGGCGAGAGCGGACAGCAGGGTCTGTCCCAGGACAAGGACTCCCTGGGCGGCAAGATCCTGCGGCTGACCCCGGAGGGCGAGCCGGCCACGGGCAACCCCTTCCCCGACTCCCCGGTGTACTCGTACGGCCACCGCAATGTGCAGGGCCTCGCCTGGGACGCGAAGCAGCGCCTGTTCGCCGCCGAGTTCGGCCAGAACACCTGGGACGAGCTGAACGCGATCGTGCCGGGCGGCAACTACGGCTGGCCGGAGGCCGAGGGCAAGGCCGGCGACGCGAAGTACCGCGACCCGGTGGCCCAGTGGAGCACCGACGACGCCTCGCCCAGCGGTGTCGCCTACGCCGAGGGCTCGATGTGGCTGGCGGGTCTGCGCGGGCAGCGCCTGTGGCGCGTCCCGCTGAAGGGCACGGCGGCGTCGGCCGCCCCGCAGGCGTTCCTGGAGGGTGAGTACGGCAGGCTGCGGACCGTGGTGGCGGCGGGCGGCGACAAGCTGTGGGTGACGACCAGCAACACCGACGGCCGGGGCACGCCGGAGAAGGGCGACGACCGGATCCTGGAGCTGAAGGTGAGCTGAGGCGTACGGGCGCCGGGAAACCCCGCTCTCGGCCGCGGGGCTCCTCCGTCGGGGCCGCGCCCGCCTCGTCCGCGGGATCGGGCGGTCGCACGACGACCTTTCCGGACGCGAGGTCCATCGGCCCGTGTCCGGGGGCGGCGTCGCCGACGTCCTGCCTGGTCGGCTCCAGGCGGTTCCGCTCGTCGCGGGTGTGCCCCGCACCCGGCCGGGTGCGAACAGTTCCCCGAACATGGTGGAAAGGGCGCCTCCCCTGCCGGTTCGCGCCGGCGTACGCCTCACCTCGCGGGCGGCGCCTGGAGGGCGTCGGCCGAAAAGAGTTCCAGCCGGTGCGCCACCGCCGCCTCGCCCCGTCCGGAGACACCGAGCTTGGCCAGGATGTTGGAGATGTGCACGCTCGCCGTCTTCGGGGAGATGAAGAGTTCCTCGGCGATCTGCCGGTTGGTGCGGCCGGCCGAGACCAGGCGCAGGACGTCGCGCTCCCGGCCGGTGAGGCCGAGCGCCTCGACGGGGTCGGTGGCGGCCGGGGCCAGGCGGGGACCGGGAGTGAGGGGCAGCCGGGCGAGCCGGCCGACGGCTTCGCCGAGCGGGCGGGCGCCGAGGTGGGCCGCGAGAAGGGGCCTTTGGTACGGCCGTAAGGTGCTTACCCGCCGTTCCCGAGGCCCCTCGTGAACCGTGCCGGCTCAACCGGCGGACGGCAGTCCGAGCAGGGCGTCGGTGTACTTGAGGACGGCCAGGAGCAGGCCGATCACGCCCAGCGTGACGCCCGCCCAGGCGACGGACTTGATCCAGGGGGCCTGCACCCTGCCGGGGGCTCCGAAGGCGGGCCGGGCCAGCACCACGACGCCGGTGACGAGCGCGGCCAGCGCGAACAGGCCGGCCCACAGGGCGGTGGTCTGCCAGGCGTCGCCGTAGACGGCCTGGACCTGCTGGGCGACGCTCGCGGTCGACGACGTCTCCAGCTGGCCGACCAGGGTCTGGCGCGCGGAGGCGACGGTCCCGATCCAGCCGCCGCTGAGCGACACCAGGCCGAGCGCGGCGGAGACGACGGCGCCGGCGCCCAGGCCGACGGCCGGGCGGCTCTCCTCGACGACGGCGCCGTCCTCGCTCTCCTCGCGGGCCCCGCCGTCGTCGCCGCCGCCGTCGTCGCCGTCGTCGCTGTCCCGCACGGCGTCGGCGTCCTCGGAGGCCGGCGTCACCTCGTCCTTCGCGTCGGCCCTGGTGACGTCCACCGTCTCCTCGTCGCGCTTCGTCCCGGCGGCCTCGGCGCCCGTGCCGGCAGCGGCCTCGTCAACTGTCCTGGTTCCCATGCCCCGCACCGTACGGACGCTTTCTGAGACGTTCCTTAATGATCGCTGTGAGCGGCACGCGCGCGTGCGGCCCGCCACTCGTGGGCCAGCACGGACCACACTTCCAGGTCGTGGCGCACCCCACGGTGGGGGTAGGCCTCGCGGCGCACGCCGTCGCGGGTGAATCCGAGCCGCCGGGCGACGTTGAGGCTGGGCGCGTTGCCCGCGGAGGCGACCCACTCGACGCGGTGGATGCCGCGCTGTTCGACGGCGTGGTCGATGAGCACCCGCATCGCGCGCGTGACGAGGCCGCGCCCGGTTCCGGCGGGCTCGAGCCAGCAGCCGACCTCGCAGTTCGCCTGCCCGGCGTCGAAGTTCAGGAAGAGCACGCCGCCGACCAGCTCGCCCGCCAGCCAGATGCCGTGCAGCGAACCGGTGTCGGCGGCGCGCATGTCGGCGTACCGCTGGAGCACCTCGCGCGCCCCGGGCACGTCGGTGGCCTTGGCGGCGAACGGGATGTACTGGTTGATGAAGTCCCGCCCGCGCTCCAGGTGCGTCAGGAACTCCTCGTCGTGCCAGGGCTCCAGGGGGCGCAGTTCGGCCCCGTCATCCAGTGGTATCGCGTACATCCGGCTGTCGCTCCCTCTCCAGTTCCGCCACGGCCTCGGTGAGCCTCTCATGGGCGGCCCGGCACTCGGGAGGCTCGATGCTGATCCGCGGCAGCCGTCGGTCGAGCCAGCGGGGCAGCCACCAGTTGGCGGCGCCGAGCAGGTGCATCAGCGCGGGCACGAGGAGGGTGCGCAGGACGAACGCGTCGAGGGCGACGGCGGCGGCCAGCGCGATGCCGAACATGGCGATCACCCGGTCGCCGCTGAGGACGAAGGCGAGGAAGACGGAGATCATGATGATCGCGGCGGAGTTGATCACCCGGCTGGTCTCGGCGAGCCCGACGCGCACGGCCCGCCGGTTGTCGCCGGTCTCCAGCCACTCCTCGTACATCCGGCTGACCAGGAAGACCTGGTAGTCCATGGAGAGTCCGAAGAGCACCGAGACCATGATCACGGGGAGGAAGGGCTCGATCGGTCCGGCCCGGCCCAGGCCCAGCGCCTCGCTCCCCCAGCCCCACTGGAAGACCATGACGACGACACCGAAGGCGGCGGCGACGGCGGCCACGTTCATCACGGCGGCCTTGACCGGGATGCCGACGGAGCGGAAGGCGAGCAGGAGCAGCAGACAGCCGAGGCCGACGACGACACCGACGAACAGCGGCAGCTTGCCGACGATGACCTCGGCGAAGTCGTCGTAGCCGGCGGTCACCCCGCCCACCTGCACGTCGAGGGAGGTGCCCGCCTCGGCCCGCGGCAGCACCTCGCCGCGCAGCAGGTCGACCAGGTCGCTGGTCCGCCCCGACTGCGGCGAGGACTCCGGTACGACGGTGAGGTACGCGGTGTCTCCGCCCGCCCCGTAGGTCACCGGGGTCACGGCCGCCACGCCCTCGGTGCCGCGCAGGGTGGCGTCGAGGTTGTCCAGGGCGAGCCGGTCCTCGGCGCCGGCGACGCGGGTGACCAGGGTCAGCGGGCCGTTGACACCGGGGCCGAAGCCTTCGGAGAGGAGGTCGTAGGCCTGGCGGGTGGTGGTGGACTCGGGGCGGTTTCCCTGGTCGGAGGTGCCGAGGCGGAGGGAGAGCGTGGGCAGGGCGAGCCCGGCGATCACGGTGAGGGCCAGCGCGCCGAGCAGCTTGGGCCGACGCTCCACGAACGCCGACCAGCGGGCGGCGAAGCCGGTCGGCAGCTCGGGCTCGGGCCCGTGTTCGGTGAGACGGCGCCGTTCGCGGCGGCTGAGGGCGCGCGGGCCGATGAAGGACAGCAGGGCGGGCAGCAGGGTGACGGAGGCGGCGACCGTCAGGACGACGGTGAGGGAGGCGGCGATCGCCACGCCGTTGAGGAAGTCCAGGCGCAGGATCAGCATGCCGAGCAGTGCGATGCACACGGTCGCACCCGCGAAGACGACGGCCCGTCCGGTGGTCGCGACGGCGTTCGCGGCGGCCTCGGCGACCGGCAGCCCGCGTTTGAGGCCGCGCCGGTGCCGGGTGACGATGAACAGCGCGTAGTCGATGCCGACACCGAGGCCGACGAGCATGCCCAGCATGGGCGCGAAGTCGGCGACGGTCATGGCGTGCCCCAGCAGCACGATCCCCGCGTAGGCGGTGCCGACGCCGACCAGGGCGGTGGCGATGGGCAGCAGCGAGGCGGCGAGCGAGCCGAAGGCGAGGAACAGCACGACGGCGGCGACGGCCACGCCGACGACCTCGGCGAGGTGCCCGCCGGAGGACTCGGTGAGCGCGACGGCGCTGCCGCCCAGCTCCACCCGGAGCCCCTCCGTCCGCGCGGACGCGGCGGTGTCGACGACCGCCCGCGCCTCGTCCCGGTCGATGTCCTCGGCGCTGTCCTCGAAGGTGACGGTGGCGTACGCGGTGCGGCCGTCGCCGCTGATCCGGTCGGCGCCCCGGTCGTCGTAGGGGCCGGCGACGGAGGCGACGCCGGGGAGGTCCGCGATCCTCGCGAGGGTGCGGGTCATGGTCTGTTCGACGGCGGCGGCGCGGACGGTGCCCGAGTCGGTGTGCCAGACGACGGTGTCGCTGTCACCGCCGAGGCCGGGGAAACCCTCCGCGAGCAGCCGGGCGGCCCGGCCGGACTCGGTGCCGGGGACGTCGTAGTCGTTGGAGTACGACGATCCCGTGATCACGGCGGCGCCGGCCGTCCCGCCGAGGGCGAGGAGCCAGAGCAGGACCGCGACGAGGCGCCGCCGGACACACCATTGTGCAAGGGCTGCCACGAAACGTGCTCCCGGGGACTATGAGGATCTTTGACCGGGAACATCCGCACACGAAAGGAACAGCCCGCAAAGAACGCATGAGCAAAGTGAGGTCACTCTTGCAGGCGCAGATGATCGTTTGAGCGGTTCGTGGGCTTATTCACAGCGGCCCGAGAAATATCACAGGCAGGCAGCGGCACACTCCGGCGCACGCCCGCCGTCCGGCGAGGTCCCGCGGACCCGGCCGGTACCGCGCCCCGTCAGTCCGACCGGTCGCCGACGGCCATCACCATCACCCCGACGATCAGCAGCCACAGCGCGCGCCGGGTGCGGCCGCGGGAGCCCAGCAGCGCGGCGAGCGCGCACACGGCGGCGCCCAGGGCGTAGGCGGCGGGGACCAGGGCCGGGGCGGAGCCGGTGAGGCGCAGGAGGGCCGCGGCGAACCCGGCGAGGGTGAGCAGGGCGCCGGTGCCGGCCGCCGTCCAGCGGGCCCGCCGGGCGTCCTCACCGGCGTACTCGTCGTCGTGCTCGTCGTACTCGTCGTCGTGCTCGTCGTCTCGCTCGTCGTACTCGTCGTCTCGCTCGTCGTGCTCGTCGTGCCCGTCGTCGTGCTCCCGGGGGTCGGGACCGTCCACGCCGGTGCCCTCGGCGAGCGGGTCGGGACGGAGCATGTCGTCCGTGCCGTGCACCTCGGTCGCGTCGGTCCGTATGCCGTCCCGGGTGTCGGAGTCGGTACGTCCACTCATGGCGGGCGAGCGTAGCGCCTCGGTCCCGGAGACGGAGAAGGGGGATGCGCCGAGGTCGGCGCATCCCCCTGGGTGCCGGGGTCCGGGCTCAGCCCTCGCTGACGCCCAGCTTCTCCAGGATCAGCTCCTTGACGCGGGCCGCGTCGGCCTGGCCGCGCGTGGCCTTCATGACCGCGCCGACCAGGGCACCGGCCGCGGCCACCTTGCCGCCGCGGATCTTGTCGGCGACGCCCGGGTTGCCGGCGATGGCCTCGTCGACCGCCGTGCCGAGCGCCGAGTCGTCGGAGACGACCTTCAGCCCGCGCTTGTCGACGACCTCGTCCGGGGTGCCCTCGCCCGCGAGGACGCCCTCGATGACCTGACGGGCCAGCTTGTCGTTCAGGTCGCCCCTGCTCACCAGTTCGGCGACGCGGGCGACCTGCTCGGGCGTGATGGCCAGTTCGTCCAGCGCCGTGCCGGACTCGTTGGCGCTGCGCGCCAGTTCGCCCATCCACCACTTGCGGGCGGAGGCGGCGTCGGCACCGGCGTCGATGGTGGCGACGATCAGGTCCAGCGCACCGGCGTTGAGGATGGCCTGCATGTCCGTAGCCGAGATGCCCCACTCCGCCACCAGGCGGTTGCGGCGGACCAGCGGCAGTTCGGGCAGACCGGCGCGGATCTCCTCGACCCACTCGCGCGAGGGGGCCACCGGCACCAGGTCCGGCTCCGGGAAGTACCGGTAGTCCTCGGCCTCCTCCTTCACGCGGCCCGAGGTCGTCGACCCGGTGTCCTCGTGGAAGTGCCGGGTCTCCTGCACGATCGTCCCGCCGCCGCCCAGTACGGCGGCGTGCCGCTGGATCTCGAAGCGGGCCGCGCGTTCCACGGACCGCAGCGAGTTGACGTTCTTCGTCTCCGAGCGGGTGCCGAACTTCTCGGTGCCGTGCGGGCGCAGCGACAGGTTCACGTCGCAGCGCATCTGGCCCATCTCCATGCGGGCCTCGGAGACGCCGAGCGCCTTGATGACCTCGCGCAGCTCACGGACGTAGGCCTTGGCCACCTCGGGGGCACGCTCCCCGGCGCCCTCGATCGGCTTGGTGACGATCTCGATGAGCGGGATGCCGGCACGGTTGTAGTCCAGCAGGGAGTGGGACGCGCCGTGGATGCGGCCGGTCGCGCCGCCCACGTGGGTCGACTTGCCGGTGTCCTCCTCCATGTGGGCGCGCTCGATCTCCACCCGGAAGGTCTCGCCGTCCTCCAGCTGCACGTCGAGGTAGCCGTTGAAGGCGATCGGCTCGTCGTACTGGGAGGTCTGGAAGTTCTTCGGCATGTCCGGATAGAAGTAGTTCTTCCGGGCGAAACGGCACCACTCGGCGATCTCGCAGTTCAGCGCGAGACCGATCTTGATCGCGGACTCGACGCCGGTCGCGTTGACGACGGGGAGCGCGCCGGGCAGACCGAGGCAGACCGGGCAGGTCTGCGAGTTGGGCTCGGCACCCAGCTCGGTCGAACAGCCGCAGAACATCTTGGTCTTGGTGCCGAGTTCGACATGGACCTCGAGGCCCATGACGGGGTCGTAGGACGCCAGTGCGTCCTCGTACGACACCAGGTCGGTCGTGGTGGTCACGGTGAAACTTCCCTCTCAGCCCAGCAGGACGTCGTCGTCGCCCAGCCGCTTCAGCTCGCGGTAGAGAATGGCCAGGTTGGTGACGACCGCCGCGCCGGTCACGACGGCGTCCAGCAACCGCAGCGTGTCGCTGTCGGTCCGGGCCTTCCTGATCTGCTTGACGACGCCGATCGCGCCGAAGGCCGACGTGGCCATCGAGACGTAGAGACCGGACTTGGACTTCTTGAAGCCCTTGGCCTTGGACAGGGTCTTGCTCACAGCGACGGAGCCTCCTCGAGCAGCGGGTGCCCCCACCTTTCCACGAAGGCGGCCTCGACGGCGGCGCCGACCTTGTACAGCCTGTCGTCCTTCAGCGCCGGGGCGATGATCTGGAGGCCGACGGGGAGGTTGTCCTCGGGGGCGAGACCGCAGGGCAGCGACATGGCCGCGTTGCCCGCCAGGTTGGTGGGGATGGTGCACAGGTCGGCCAGGTACATCGCCATCGGGTCGTCGGCGCGCTCGCCGATCGGGAAGGCGGTGGTGGGCGTGGTCGGCGAGACGATCACGTCGACCTGCTCGAAGGCCTTCTCGAAGTCGCGCGTGATGAGCGTGCGGACCTTCTGGGCCGAGCCGTAGTAGGCGTCGTAGTAGCCGCTCGACAGGGCGTACGTGCCGAGCATGATGCGGCGCTTGACCTCGGGGCCGAAGCCCGCCTCACGGGTGAGGGAGGTCACGTCCTCGGCGGAGCGCGTGCCGTCGTCGCCGGTGCGCACGCCGTAGCGCAGGCCGTCGAAGCGGGCCAGGTTGGAGGAGCACTCGGAGGGCGCGATCAGGTAGTACGCCGACAGGGCCAGGTCGAAGGACGGGCAGTCCAGCTCGACGATCTCGGCGCCCAGTTCCTTCAGCAGCGCGACGGACTCGTCGAACCGCTGGATGACGCCGGCCTGGTAGCCCTCGCCGCGGAACTGCTTGACGACGCCGACGCGCATCCCCGCCACGCTGCCGTTGCGGGCGGCCTCGACGACCGGCGGGACGGGTGCGTCGATCGACGTCGAGTCCAGCGGGTCGTGCCCGGCAATCACCTCGTGCAGCAGGGCCGCGTCCAGGACCGTGCGGGCGCAGGGCCCGCCCTGGTCGAGGGAGGAGGAGAAGGCGACCATGCCGAAACGGGACACCGCGCCGTACGTCGGCTTCACGCCGACCGTGCCGGTGACGGCGGCCGGCTGGCGGATGGAGCCGCCGGTGTCGGTGCCGATGGCGAGGGGGGCCTCGTAGGAGGCGAGGGCGGCGGAGGAACCGCCGCCGGAGCCGCCGGGGATGCGGGTGAGGTCCCAGGGGTTGCCGGTGGGGCCGAACGCGCTGTTCTCCGTCGAGGACCCCATGGCGAACTCGTCCATGTTGGTCTTGCCGAGGATCACCACGTCGGCGGCCTTCAGCCGCTTGGTGAGCGTCGCGTCGTACGGCGGGATCCAGCCCTCGAGGATCTTCGAGCCGACGGTCGTCGGGATGCCCTCGGTGGTGAAGATGTCCTTGAGCGCCAGGGGAACGCCGGCGAGCGGGCCGAGCTTCTCGCCGCGGGCCCGCTTCTCGTCGACGGCGCGGGCCTGGGCCAGCGCGCCCTCGCGGTCGACGTGCAGGAAGGCGTGCACCTTCTCGTCGACGGCCTCGATGCGGGCCAGGTGGGCCTCGGTGACCTCGACGGCCGTGAGGTCGCCGGAGGCGATCCTCGCGGCGATCTCGGCCGCGGTGAGCTTGATGCAGTGTTCGATGTTTTTGGCCGTCATTGCGGTTAGTCCTCCCCCAGGATCTGCGGCACCTTGAAACGCTGCTGCTCCTGGGCCGGGG
This sequence comes from Streptomyces sp. NPDC088766, assembly GCF_044750845.1. Lineage (NCBI taxonomy): Bacteria > Bacillati > Actinomycetota > Actinomycetes > Kitasatosporales > Streptomycetaceae > Streptomyces > Streptomyces sp. NPDC088766. Next base: position 105,229 of record NZ_JBIVKQ010000020.1, read on the forward strand.
CGCCGGAGAGCGCCTGCTCGGGGGTGAGCGACGGACGGACCTCGTCCGCGCGCATGACGTTGGTCAGCGGGAGCGGGTGCGAGGTCGGCGGTACGTCTTGGTCGGCGACCTCGCTGACGCGGGCGACCGCGCCGATGATGTCGTCCAGCTGTCCCGCGAAGTGGTCGAGCTCTTCGGGCTTCAGCTCCAGACGCGCCAGCCGGGCGAGGTGGGCGACCTCCTCGCGCGTGATGCCAGGCATGCAGCGTTCCTCTGGGTGAGTGAGTGTGCTTCGGGCCCCAATCCTATGGGGCGGCGGCGCGTCCCCGTTAAACGGTTCGCCGGGCGGCCCTCGTCGCGGCGGCCGTCGCGGGCCCCGCCGCGCGGGAAACGGCCGGTGCGCGGGGCCCGGACGGCGAGGACCCCGGCCCGCTGACGCAGACCTGCCGGGCCGGCCTCCACGGCCTCACCACCCTGATGCGCAGCGGTCGCCTCCCGGAGGGAGCCCACGAACAGAGGCTCCGGCTGCTGACCGACCACTTCGCGGCGGGCACGGCCCGGGACTGCGGCCCGGGGCGGACCGGAGCGGCACGGGGCCGGGATCCGGGCGGCGGGATCACGGAGGCCGGCAGCAGTCGGCGGGGCGAGGGGGGACGGAGGCCGACGGGCGGCCGGGGTTCGGCCGGGCGAGGGGTGACCGGTGCCGAGGGTCAGCCGACGGTCTACCGGGACCCGGCCGGGATTCGGCCGGGCGAGGCCGCGGAGGCCGGGACTCGGCCGGGAAGGGCGTCGCGGAGGCCTGGCGGAACGGGACGCGGACGGGCCGGCGGCTGAGCGCGCCGGCGGCCGGGCGGGGACGCCGGCGGCGGGACGTCACGGCCGGAGCGGGCCGCCCCTCGATCGGCCGGAGGGACAAGCCGGTGGGATCACTCCTCGGACGCCGCGGGCAACGCCGCCGCCGCGGGCCGCTGCCAGCCCCGCGACCCGCGGGCCCGCAGCCACGCCGTGGTCTCCTCAGGCGGCATCGCCGCCGCGACCAGCCATCCCTGCACAGCGTCGCAGCCGAGGTCGCGCAGCCGCTCCCACGTCTCGTCGTCCTCGACGCCCTCCGCGACCACGAGCAGCCCGAGGGAATGCGCGAGGTCGACCGTGCAGCGCACGATCTCCGCGTCCTCGGTGTCCACCGCCAGCCGGGCCACGAAGGACCGGTCGATCTTCAGCTCGCTCACGGGCAGGCGCCGTAGATGGACCAGTGAGGAGTAGCCGGTGCCGAAGTCGTCGAGGGACATCTTCACGCCGTGTCCGGTGAGCGCGTTGAGGGTGTCGGCGGCGCGCTGCGGGTCCTCCAGGAGGACGTGTTCCGTGATCTCGAGCTGGAGCGCCGCCGCGGGCACCCCGTGCCGCGCGAGCCGCGCCGCGACGGAGCCGGCGAAGCCGGGGGTGTGCACGTCGCGCGGGGAGACGTTGACCGCGACGGGCACGTGCAGGCCCTGGGCCCGCCACCGGGCGACCTGGGCGAGGGCCGTGTCCAGCACGTACTCGGTGAGGCGGGGCATCAGCCCGGAGGACTCGGCGATCGCGATGAACTCGTCCGGCGGCACCTTCCCCCGCTCGGGGTGGACCCACCGCACCAGCGCCTCGAGTCCGGCGACCTGTCCGTCGAAGCGGACCTTGGGCTGGTAGTGGAGCTGGACCTCGTGCGCGTCGAGCGCGCGGCGCAGGTCGCCCAGCAGGCCGAGCCGGTCGGGTGTGTTGGAGTCGCGCTTGGACTCGTAGACCTCGACGCCCGTACGGTCCCGTTTGGCCTGGTACATCGCCACGTCCGCCCGCCGCAGCAGCCCTTCCGCGTCGAGTGCGTGGTCGGGGAAGACGGCGACTCCGGCGCTGGCCTCCAGGACGAGGGTGAGCCCGTCGAGGTCGAGCGGTGAGCCGAGGTCGGCGACGAGTCCGCGGGCGACGCGGGTCGCGGAGGTCGTGGAGTCGGCGACGGGCAGTAAGACGGCGAACTCGTCGCCGCCGAGCCGCGCGACCTCGGCCCCGCGCGGGAGGGCGAGGCGGAGCCGGTCGGCTATCTGGAGCAGCAGCCGGTCCCCGGCGAGATGGCCGAGCGTGTCGTTGACCGACCGGAACCGGTCGAGGTCGATCAGCATGAGCGCCGCGCGGGCGCCGATGCGTTCGGCGTCGTCGAGGGCGGTCCAGATCCGCTCCCCGAGCCACTGCCGGTTGGGCAGTCCGGTGAGCGGGTCGCGCAACTGCTCCTCGGCGCGGGCGCGGGCCATCCACAGTGTGGAGTCGAGGGCGATGAGCGGGATGGCGAACAGCGGCAGCAGGACCGGCTCGGCCACGGCGACGACGCACACCAGCGGGGCTATGCCCAGCAGGGCGACGGCGACCAGGCCCTGTCTGAGCAGGGCCGTGCGGACGGCGGTGGGCAGGCTGCTGGCGCGGGGGTTGTGCAGGTACCAGAGCAGGACGCGGGTGACGGCGAGGTAGGCGACGGCGACCAGCATCACCTGGGGCGCGGTGTAGAGCGTCCAGGTGTCGGGGGTCCAGGGCCGCTCGACGGACGGCACCCGCCCGCACGCGGCCAGCAGCAGGGCGCCCGCGCCGATGCCGAGGATGTCCACCGCGCCGTGCAGTGTGCCCTGCCGCCAGCGGTGGCGGCGGGCTATGCCGACCAGGACGACGACGGTGAGGCTGACCAGACCGGCGGGCAGCCAGCCGTAGAGCAGCAGGACGGCGAGGGTGAGGGCGGCTCCGGAGCCGGTGCCGCCCCACCAGCGGGCCCGGCCGAGCAGGACGAGGTGGCCGACGACGACGCCGGTCAGCACGGCCAGCGACCAGCCGACGGTGCCGGACGGGAACAGCGCGTGGCTGCTGGTGAAGGCCCGGTAGAAGGCGGCGCCGAGGGCGAATCCGGCAACCGCGACGACGGCCGCCGGGAGCGCGGGCCAGGACAGGTGCCGTTCCGCGTCGGCGCCGTACGGTCCGGAGGGGCCGGTGCCGGGCGGGAACGGGGCGGGGGCGCGCAGGTCCGTCCGGGTGAGCGGGTCGCCGGCGCGGGCCGGTTCACCCGGGGGCCGCTCTGACCACGCCACCCACCGGCTGCCCCACCAGGCGTCGGTGACCCGGCGCCGGGGCAGCCCAGTGTCCGGGGCGGCGCTCTCGGTCGGTTCCATTCCCGTCCCTCTCACAGCCGGCGGTGCCCACGCCACGCGGTCCGCTGCCCGACGGCCTTTCGCGGGCGCCGCGTTGGAAGACCCTTGCCCCCGCTCGTCAGGAGCGGGGTGATGCCCCGACCCCGGCGGGGCACGGCGGGCGCACTTCTCAACAGTAGGCCGCGGAGGGCCCGCACGGGCAGCGGTCGTCGACGGTTGCCCGAATGCGCCCCCGGCACCCGTAAGCATCCGGTATGCGCCGATCGGGTGGTCTTCGGCCGCCGGTTTTCACGACCCGTCGGCGGGCAGGGCGACTTCGGCGGCCGCCTCCGGCCCCTGTTCGAGCAGGACCGTGAAGCCGTCCTCGTCCAGCACCGGAACCTTGAGCTGCATCGCCTTGTCGTACTTCGATCCGGGGCTGTCACCCACAACGACGAACGAGGTCTTCTTCGACACCGATCCGGTCACCTTCGCCCCGCGGCTCTGGAGGGCGTCCTTGGCGCCGTCCCGGGTGAAGTGCTCCAGGGTGCCGGTGACCACGACGGTGAGGCCCTCCAGCGGACGCGGACCCTCGTCCTCGCCGGAGCCCTCCTCCTCCATGCGGACGCCGGCGGCCTTCCACTTGCGGAGGATCTCGCGGTGCCAGTCCTCGGCGAACCACTCCTTGAGGGAGGCCGCGATGATCGGGCCGACGCCGTCGGTGCCGGCCAGCTCCTCCTCGGTCGCCTGCTCGATGCGGTCGACGGAGCGGAACTCGCGGGCCAGCGCCTCGGCCGCGACCGGACCCACGTGCCGGATGGACAGGCCGGTGAGGACGCGGGCCAGCGGGCGCTCCTTGGCGGCCGCGATGGTGTCCAGCATCGCGAGCGCGTTCTTCTTCGGCTCGCCCTGCTGGTTGGCGAAGACGGTGGCGATCTTCTCCTCGCCGGTCTTCGGGTCCCGCTTGGGCAGACCGCTGTCCTGGTCGAGGACGTACGCCTTGATCGGCAGCAACTGCTCGATGGTGAGGTCGAACAGATCGCCCTCGTCGGCGAGCGGCGGTTCCCCGGGCTCCAGCGGCTTGGTGAGGGCCGCGGCGGCGACGTACCCGAAGTGGTCGATGTCCAGGGCCTTGCGGCCCGCGAGGTAGAAGAGCCGTTCGCGCAACTGGGCGGGACACGCACGGGCGTTGGGGCACCGCAGGTCGACGTCGGTCTCCTTCATCGGCCGCAGCGGTGTGCCGCACTCGGGGCACTCGGACGGCATCACGAACTCGCGCTCGCTGCCGTCCCGCAGGTCGGCGACCGGTCCGAGGATCTCCGGAATGACGTCACCCGCCTTGCGCAGCACCACGGTGTCGCCGATGAGGACGCCCTTGGCCTTGACGACGTCCTGGTTGTGCAGGGTCGCGAACTCGACCTCGGAACCGGCCACGGTCACCGGCTCGACCTGCGCGTACGGCGTGACGCGGCCGGTGCGGCCCACGCCCACCCGGATGTTGAGGAGCTTGGTGTTGACCTCCTCAGGCGCGTACTTGTAGGCGATCGCCCAGCGCGGCGCACGGGCCGTGGAACCGAGCCGCCCCTGGAGCCGGATCTCGTCGAGCTTGACGACGACACCGTCGATCTCGTGCTCCACGGAGTGCCGGTTCTCGCCGTAGTACGCGATGAACTCCCGTACGCCGTCGAGGCCGTCGACCACCTTGTTGTGCCGGGAGGTGGGCAGACCCCAGGACTTGAGGAGGTCGTACGCCTCGGAGAGGCGGGCGAGGCCCTCGTACCCCTCCAGGGCGCCGATGCCGTGGACCACCATGTGCAGGGGGCGGCCCGCGGTGACGCGCGGGTCCTTCTGGCGCAGGGAACCGGCCGCCGCGTTGCGCGGGTTGGCGAAGGGCTTGTCGCCGGCCTCGACCAGACGGGCGTTCAGCTCCTCGAACTTCTCCATCGGGAAGTAGACCTCGCCGCGGATCTCGACGAGGGACGGGACACCGTCGCCGGTCAGCCGGTCGGGGATGTCCGCGATGGTGCGCACGTTGGGCGTGATGTCCTCGCCCGTGCGGCCGTCGCCGCGGGTGGCCGCGCGGGTGAGCCGCCCGTTCTCGTACGTCAGGTTGACGGCGAGGCCGTCGACCTTCAGCTCGCACAGGAAGTGGTGGGCGGAGGCGCCGACGTCCTTGTGGACGCGCTCGGCCCAGGCGGCCAGCTCCAGGTCGTCGAAGGCGTTGTCCAGCGAGAGCATGCGCTCGCGGTGCTGGACGGCGGTGAACTCCGTCTCGTACGCGCCCGAGACCTTCTGGGTGGGCGAGTCGGGGGTGCGCAGCTCGGGGTACCGCTCCTCCACCGCCTCCAGGGAGCGCAGCAGGCGGTCGAACTCCGCGTCGCTGATGACGGGGGCGTCCTTCACGTAGTACCGGAAGCGGTGCTCCTCGATCTGCTCAGCGAGCTGCGCGTGCTGCTCCCGTGCCTCCGTGGGCACCGTCGTCTCCGCTTGCCTGTCGCCGGCCACCGTGTCGTCCTTCCGTTACTCTGGGTTGTCCGCGAGGGATCTCGCCGCCCGGACGCAGTGGGCGAGGGCCTGCCGCGCGTACGCGGGGGAAGCCCCCGCGAGGCCGCACGCCGGAGTGACCGTCACGGCCTCCGCGAGGAGGTCCGGTCGCAGTCCCAGCCTGCGCCACAGCGTCCTGACACCCATGACGCTACCGGCAGGGTCCGACAACGCGGTGTCCGTGCCCGGCACGACACCGGCGAACAGCCGGGTGCCCGCCTCCACCGCCTCGCCGATCGCCTCGTCGTCACGCTCGGTCAGGAGCGAGAAGTCGAACGAGACGGCCGTCGCACCGGCCCGGCGCAGCAGGGCGAACGGGACGTCCGGCGCGCAGGAGTGCACCACGACGGGGCCGCCGTCGTGGACCCCCGCGGCCTCGCGGAGCGTGGCCTCGACGACCTGGCGGTCCACGGCGCGGTAGGTGCGGTAGCCGCTGGCGGACCTGACGCGGCCGCGCAGTACGGCGGTGAGGGAGGGCTCGTCGAGCTGGAGGACGACCTGGGCGCCCGGGACCCGGCGCTGCACCTCGGCGAGGTGCAGGCGCAGGCCCTCCGCGAGGGAGGCGGCGAGGTCGCGGCAGGCACCGGGGTCGGAGAGGACGGCCTCGCCGCCCCGCAGTTCCAGGGCGGCGGCGAGGCTCCACGGGCCGACGGCCTGCACCTTCAGCTGTCCCTCGAAGCCCTGGGTGGCCTCCTCCAGGGCGTCGAGGTCCTCCCGCAGCCAGGACACGGCCCGCCGGGTGTCCCTGCCGGGACGGTCACCGAGGCGCCAGCCGCTGGGCTCCACGCGCGCGTACAACTCGACGAGCATGCCGGCGGTGCGGCCGATCATGTCGGCGCCGGGGCCTCTGGCGGGCAGTTCGGCGAGGAAGGGGAAGTCCTCGAAGGACCCGGCGACCGTCCTGGCGGCCTCCCTGGCGTCACCGCCGGGCATCGAACCGATCCCCGTCGCGGGCCCGAACCTGAAGTGTGCGTTCACGGGCGGAAGCCTACGTACTCCGGGGGCGGCCCCACGCACCCCCGTGGCCCCCACGCACCCCCGTGGCTCCCACGCACCCCGTGGTGAGGAGACGCCCGCTACCGGCCCGGCCGCACCGTCAGGTCGTTGACCTCCGCGTCCCGCGGGAGATCGACCGCCATGAGGATCGTCGTCGCGACCGACTCGGGATCGATCCACTCCCCGGGGTCGTAGGCCCTCCCCTCCTGCTGGTGGACCCTGGCCTGCATGGGACTGGCCGTACGGCCGGGGTACACGGACGTCACCCGCACCCCGTTCCCGTGCTCCTCCGCGCGCAGTGAGTCCGCCAGCGCCTTCAGCCCGTGCTTGGAGGCGGCGTAGGCCGACCAGTCGGCGCTCGCCCGCAGCCCCGCCCCGGAGTTGACGAACACCACGTGCCCGCGGGCCGCCCGCAGCTGCGGCAGGAAGTGCCGGGTGAGTTCGGCGGGGGCGATCAGGTTGACGTTGAGCTGATGGCGCCACGACTTGGGGGTCAGCTCACCGACCGGCCCGAGGTCGACGACGCCGGCGATGTGCAGCAGCGAGTCCACCCGCTCCGGCAGCGACTGGTGGGAGAAGGCCCAGCTGAGCCTGTCGGGGTCCGCGAGGTCGCCGACCAGGGTCCGCGCCCCCGGGAAGTCCGCCGCCAGTTCCTTCGCCCGCCCCGCGTCCCGCGCGTGCAGCACGAGGTCGTCCCCGCGCGCGTGGAGCCGGCGGGCGACGGCCGCGCCGATGCCGGAGCCCGCCCCGGTGATCACATGAGTAGCCATGCCCGCCATGCTCGCATCACCGCCGGTTCAGCGGACGCCCTGGCTCTCCTCGAGGTAGGCGAGCGCCGCGACCGGCTCCTCCGCGAAGAACACCAGGTCCGTGAGGGGCCGCGGCAGGAATCCCTCGGATTCCATGCGCCGGAACTGTTCCTTGAGGCCGTCGTAGAAGCCGGCGGTGTTCAGCAGGACGACGGGCATGTCGGTGTGGCCGTGCTTCTTCAGCTCCAGGATCTCGGTGGCCTCGTCCAGCGTTCCGGTCCCGCCGACCATGATGACCACCGCGTCGGCCTTCGCCAGGAGCAGCCGCTTGCGCTCGGCCAGGTCACCGGCGACGACCATCTCGTCGGCGCCGGGCCGGGCCTTGGCCGCGAGGAAGCCCACGGAGACCCCGCACAGCCGGCCGCCCGCCTCCTGCACACCGTCGGCGACCACCTTCATCAGCCCCACGTCGGAGCCGCCCCACACGAGGGTGTGCCCGCCCTTGCCGAGCAGTTCGGCGAACTCGCGGGCGGGCCGGGTGTAGCGGTCGTCGAGGTCGGCGGCGGAGAGGAAGACACAGATACGCATGCGGTCACGGTACGCGGGAAGAACCGGCGGCCCGCGCGCGCTGTCCCCTTCATGGCTGACGGACACACGATCACGATCGAGCAGGGCACCCGGCACGTGCGGGTCGTCCACGGGGACCAGGTGCTGGCCGAGACGGACCGGCCCCTGATCCTCAGGGAGACCGGCTGCCCGGTGCGGTACTACCTCCCCGCCGAGGACGTACGCCTGGACCTCCTCACCCCCTCCGACACCCACACCTACTGCCCGTTCAAGGGCACGGCGTCCTACTGGTCGCTGCCGGACGCGCCCGACCTCGTGTGGGCGTATCCCGACCCGAAACCGGACGTCGAACAGATCAGGGACCACCTGTGCTTCTACGAACCGGAAGTGTCGTAGGCCGATAACTCCCGTGTCCTGGGGCAGTCTGCACAGGCATGGACAAGAAGACCCTTTCCCGTGACGGCACCTCCCTCGCGTACGCCCGCGCCGGGCAGGGCCCCGCGGCCATCCTGGTGAGCGGGGCGATGTCGACGGGCGGCACGGTGGCGCCCCTGGCCGGACTCCTCGCCCGGCACTGCACCGCCTACTGGTACGACCGCCGGGGCCGCGGCGAGAGCGGCGACACGGCGCCGTACGCGGTGGAGCGCGAGGTCGAGGACCTGGCGGCGCTGATCGAGGCGGCGGGCGGGGAGGCGGCCCTGTACGGCGTCTCCTCGGGCGGCGCGCTGGCCCTGGAGGCGGCGGCCGCCGGGCTGCCGGTGAGCCGGGTGGCGGTGTACGAGGCGCCGTTCGCGGACTTCTCCGAGGGCGGCGCCGAGGAACGCGCCGCGTACACCGAACACCTGACGGAGGCGCTCGGGCAGGGCCGCCGCGGGGACGCCGTGGAACTGTTCCTGCGCCTGACGGGCCTGGCGGAGGAGATGATCCGGGGCGCCCGCCAGTCCCCGATGTGGACCGCCATGGAGGCCATCGCCCCCACCCTCGCCTACGACGACGCCGTACTCGGCGACGGCCTGGTCCCCCGGGAACGGCTGGCCTCGATCACCGTGCCGGTGCTGTCCATGGCCGGCTCGGCCAGCCCGGACTGGCTGCGCCGGGCCGCCCGCGCGATCGCGGAGGCCGCGCCCGAGGGCACCCACCGCACCCTGGAGGACCAGACCCACATGGTGGACCCGAACGTACTGGCGCCTGTGCTGGCGGAGTTCTTCACGGCGTAGGGCGGACGGCTCGCGCTGGTAAGTCATCCCAGTGCCCGTCGATCAGGTTGGACGCCCCCGTCGGGGCAGGCACGAGAACCCGCCCCGACGGTGTACACCCCACCCCGCTACCCCGACCACCCGCACACCGGGCCCCGCAGGTGTCACGGACCCGGCACACGAGGTCGGGAGGATCAACGCCCTCAGCCAGCGAGCGTCTCCTTGATCTTCGCCACTCCAACTGCACTCCACCCAAACCAGGCACTCCCCGCCGGTTACCCATATCCACCCAGAAAAGGAGAAGTACGCGCTCTTGGCGTTACCACCGAAGCACTGGGGATCATCCCCGCGACCGCGGAGAACAGCGACAAGTGCCGCCCCCGTCCGACAGCGGAGGCTATCCCCGCAGATGCAGGGAGCAGATCACGTCGTTGTAGATCGACGGGTCGAGCTTGGGACCATCACCGCGGGTGCGGGGAGCAGATCCAGGCGGCGCCGCAGGTGAAGGCGCAGGAGGGACCATCCCCGCGGGTGCGGGGAGCAGTGATCCGACGACAGCGGCCGGCCCTGCAAGTAGGGACCATCCCCGCGGGTGCGGGGAGCAGTCGAGCGCCCGGGTCGCTTCCTGTCGGGCGGAGGGACCATCCCCGCGGGTGCGGGGAGCAGTCATCCGAGGACTTCAGCCTGGACTTCCCCGAGGGACCATCCCCGCGGGTGCGGGGAGCAGAGGGTGGTGCGGTGGGTGAGTCCCTTGGGGATGGGACCATCCCCGCGGGTGCGGGGAGCAGCGGACGGCGGCGCGGTCCGCGTCGAAGAACCCGGGACCATCCCCGCGGGTGCGGGGAGCAGACTCTTTGAGCTGCAGGTTTGGTGCTTGCGGAAGCGAGTTTTCCACACTTTCACTGATTCCGACGCATGGTGCATAAGCATACATTTCAGAGCGGTCCGCTGGGCGGTGAACAGATCACCGCATGCGCTCGGCAAGTCGGCGGAGCGCATCATCCTCACGTTGGCCACAGTGCAGGCTGATTTTCCGAAATCTGCCAGCTCCCTTGTGATTTGGCTGTAGGTCTTTGCCATGACCAGTGGGGGGACCTCCCGCTCTGGCCTGTTGCCGCGTCTTCGGGCGCCGGCGAGGTCGGTGTGGGCGAAGCATGATCGGGATGCTGATGGGTGGCTGCCCCTGTGGCGGCACATGGAGGACAGCGCCGCTGTCGCGGGCCTGCTGTGGGACGAGTGGCTGCCGGCCGGCGTGCGGACGCTGATTTCCGAGGTGTTGCCCGGTGGGGAGTCGGACGGGCGCAGGCTCGTCGTCTGGCTTGCGGGGGTTCACGACATCGGCAAGGCCACTCCCGCCTTCGCCTGCCAGGTCGACCAACTCGCCGACGTCATGCGCGACGCGGGCCTGGAGATGCGCTCCCGCCAGGCCATGGGGCCGGACCGGCGGTTGGCGCCACACGGACTGGCGGGTCAGGTGCTGCTTGCCGAATGGTTGGAGGAGCGGCACGGCTGGGCAGCGAGGCAATGCGGCCAGTTCGCTGTCGCCGTGGGCGGACACCATGGGGTGCCGCCGGAGAACAGCCAGGTCAAGGCCCTCTACGAGCATGAGGAGTTGCTACGGACTCCGGGCCGCAGCAACAGCGTGTGGCGTCAGACGCAGACGGAGCTGCTGGATACGTGTGCCGAGCACTTCGGCGTGCAGGACAGGATCGGCGGATCCTGGAAAGCGGTGAAACTGCCCCAGACCGTCCAGGTGCTGCTGAGCGCGGTGGTCATCGTCTCGGACTGGATCGCCAGTAATCCCGACCTTTTCCCGTACTTCCCGGAAGGTGCGGCGCGTACGGGCGAGGAACGTTTGGCTGCTGCATGGCGGGGGTTGGATCTACCGGCGCCGTGGTGGGCGGACGATCCGGTCGGGGATGCGCAGGAACTGTTCCGGGCGCGGTTCGGGCTTCCGGCAGGCACGAAGGTCCGCCCGGTTCAGGAAGCGGCCGTAGAGCTGGCCCGTGCGATGGAGGTGCCGGGGCTGATGGTCGTCGAGGCCCCGATGGGAGAGGGGAAGACCGAGGCCGCGCTCGCTGTGGCCGAGATCTTCGCTGCGCGCTCCGGAGCGGGTGGGGTGTTCTTCGCTCTGCCCACGATGGCGACGGGCAATGCGATGTTCCCGCGGTTGCTGGAGTGGCTGGAGCGGCTGCCCGGTGGCGGCGGTTCTCGGCGTTCCGTGCACTTGGCGCATGCCAAGGCGGCTCTCAACGAGGAGTTCGCCGGTCTGCTGGCCCGTGGCGGGCGGGTGGCCGCGGTCGACGTGGATGCTGTGGCTCCCGTGCCGCGGCCGGGCGGGGACGGGCGGGTCGCGAGCGGCGAGCTGGTGGCGCACTCGTGGCTGCGGGGCCGCAAGAAGGCGATGCTGGCGTCGTTCGTGGCCGGTACCGTCGACCAGTTGCTGTTCGCGGGCTTGAAGAGTCGCCACTTGGCGCTGCGTCATCTGGCGGTGGCCGGAAAAGTCGTCGTGATCGACGAGGCACACGCCTACGACACCTACATGAGCGTCTACCTCGACCGGGTACTGGCCTGGCTGGGCGCCTACCGCGTTCCGGTGGTCGTGCTGTCCGCGACCCTTCCTGCGGCCCGTCGCCGCGAGATGGTCGAGGCGTACGCCGGAGTGACCGTCACCGGGGCGGAGAGCGTATGGGTGGACGGGGAGTACCCGTTGCTGACCGCGGTCGCTCCGGGTGGGGTGCCGGTGGTGCGGTGCCCGGAGGCGTCGGCCCGGGCTGTGGATGTCCGGGTGGAGCGGCTGTCCGACGGTCTGGACGTCCTCGCGGACAGGCTCGAGGCGGAGCTGGCGGACGGCGGGTGTGCCCTCGTCGTGCGGAACACGGTCGGACGGGTGTTGGAGGCCGCCCGGGTGTTGCGGGACAGGTTCGGCGAGGACGCGGTCACGGTGGCGCACTCGTGCTTCGTCGATGTCGACCGTGCGGCCAAGGACAGCGATCTCCTCAGACGGTTCGGTCCGCCCGGCAGGGCGACCGGGCGGCCCTCCGGGCGGCACATCGTCGTGGCGAGTCAGGTGGCCGAGCAGTCCCTGGACGTCGACTTCGACCTGCTGGTCAGCGACTTGTGCCCGGTGGACCTGTTGTTGCAGCGGATGGGCCGCTTGCACCGCCACTGGCGCGGCGAGAACCAGGAAGGGCGGCCCGCGCGGCTGCGTACGGCCAGATGCCTGCTGACCGGTGTGGACTGGCAGTCCGATGTGCCCGTCCCGGTGCGGGGGTCGGTCGCCGTGTACGGGGCCTATGCGCTGCTGCGATCCGCAGCGGTGCTCGGACCGCACCTCGATGGCGGGTCGGCACGCCCCGTGCGGCTGCCTTCGGACATCAGCCCGCTGGTGCAGGGCGCCTACGGGGAAGCCCCAGTGGGACCGCCGTCCTGGGCCGAGTCCTTCGAAGACGCCCGGGCGAGGTTCGACCGCTTTCGGGCCGGTCAGGCCGAGCGGGCCGCCGTGTTCCGTCTCGGTGACGTGGGACGGCCGGGGCGGGCGTTGTTCGGGTGGGTGGCGGCCGGGGTCGGTGACGCGGACGACACCCGGACCGGGCGGGCTCAGGTCCGTGACAGCCGGGAGAGCCTGGAAGTGGTCGTGGTGCAACGCCGTGCCGACGGCAGTCTGACGACGCTGCCCTGGCTGAGCCCGGACCGGAAGGGCCGACAGTGCGGTGGGCTCGTCCTGCCGCAGGACCAGGTGCCGACGCCGTTCGCGGCGCGTACGGCGGCGAGTTGCGGGCTGCGGCTGCCGATGCAGTTCTCCTACGCCGAGACGCTGGACCGCGCGATCACGGAGCTGGAGCAGCTGTACGTACCGGCGTGGCAGTGCAAGGACAGCCCGTGGCTGTCCGACCAGCTGATTCTCGCGCTCGACGAGGACTGTCAGACCCTGCTGGCAGGATTTTCACTCCGATACAGCCCGTTGGACGGCCTGGAGGTGACCCGTGCCTGAACCCACTGGAAGCAGCGCGCCCTGTGTCCCCTTATTCGATCTGACCGACCAGCCGTGGGTCGGGGTCCTCATGCGGGACGGCACCCAGACGGAGTTGTCGCTGCGTCAGGTGTTCGCTCAGGCCGACGAAGTGCGGCGCGTCGTGGGGGATCTGCCGACGCAGGAGTTCGCCCTGATGCGGCTGCTGCTGGCCATCGCCCACGATGCCCTGGACGGTCCCGAGGACCTCGAGCGGTGGGGCGAGCTGTGGGCGGATCCCGAGTGCTTCGACGGGGTCGGGGCGTATCTGGACTCCCACCGTGAGCGGTTCGATCTGCTCCACCCCGTCACGCCGTTCTTTCAGACGGCCGGGCTGCGGACGGCGAAGGACGAGGTGTTCTCCCTCGCCCGGATCGTGGCCGACGTCCCCAACGGGGAGCCGTTCTTCACCGCCCGGATGCCGACAGCGGAGCGGCTCTCCTTCGCCGAGGCGGCCCGCTGGGTCGTGCACTCCCACGCCTACGACACCTCCGGGATCAAGTCCGGTGTGGTCGGGGACGACCGCGTGAAGGGCGGCAAGGTGTACCCGCTGGGTACCGGCTGGGCCGGGGCGTTGGGCGGTGTCTTTGCCGAGGGTGACACGCTGCGGGAGACGTTGCTGCTGAATCTGGTGGCCGCCGACACCGACACGTTGGAGTGGACGCCGGGTGACCGGCCGGCCTGGCGGCGCGCGCCGTGTCCACCGGGAGGGGCCGAACGCACTCCCACCGGTGTGCGTGACCTGTACACGTGGCAGACGCGCCGGCTGCGCCTCCACCACGACGAGGAGGGCGTCACCGGCGTCGTCCTCGGTTACGGTGACCCGCTCGCCTCCCGGAACATGCACCGGCGCGAACCGATGACCGCGTGGCGGCGCAGCCCGACGCAGGAGAAGAAGCTGCGTCGGTCGCCGGTCTATCTGCCCCGTGAGCACGATCCGGCGCGGTCTGCCTGGCGGGGTGTCGCCTCGCTCGTCGCCGACCGCTCCGAGACCGCACAGGGTACGGAGGCCGCCGCCTATCTGCGGCCCGGTGTTCTGGACTGGGTGGCTCGCCTGGTCACCGAGGGAGCGCTGCCGCGCGGTTCTCTGGTCAGGGCCCGGGTCGTCGGGGCCCGGTACGGGACGCAGCAGTCGGTGATCGACGAGGTCGTCGACGACCACGTCACGATGCCGGTGGTGCTGCTGCACCGGCAGGACCGCGTCTGTGCGCGGCAGGCGATCAGCGCGGCCGAGGACGCCGACCTCGCCGTGCGGGCCCTGGGTGACCTCGCCACTGACCTGGCGCGGGCGGCCGGGATCGAGGGGGACGGGCCGCGATCGGCAGCCCGTGAGGTGGGTTTCACCGAGCTGGAGAACCCCTACCGGGCGTGGCTGGTCGCCCTCGCGGAGGTCGGTGACCCGTTCGAGGCGCGCCGCGCCTGGCAGCGCGAGGTGCACCGGATCGTCAGCCGCATCGGCGACCGTCTCATCGGCCAGGCCGGTGATGCCGCCTGGCAGGGCCGGACCGTCGCCGGCAAGAAGGGCACGCAGTGGCTGAACGCGGGCCTGGCCGACAAATGGTTCCGTGGGCGGCTGTCCAGAGCGCTGGGAGATCCGCACGGCAGGCGGGATGAGCAGCCCGGCGACGGCCCTGCCGAAGGCGGCCCGCCGGGCGGTCCCGGCCCCGCGACGCCCGATCCCTTGGTGACCGACTCGGAGGTGCCCGCATGACCACCGTCTCAGCCCCGTCGACCGTCCGCTCAAGAGTCGCCGATCTTGCCTCGACGCGGATCACCGGATGGCAGGAGGGCTATCTGAAGGACCGTCCCGGGGACGTCGCGGCCCTTGCCCGGTTGCGCCGCGGCGCAGGCCGCGAGCCCAGTGCGCTTCCGGACCTGTGGACACTGGTCGACACCGGCCCGCTGCACATCCGTCCGGAGGGCGTGCGACCTCTGGGCGAGGCGGAGTTGGTACGTGCGGAGAATGCACTGCACGCAGCCCTCACCCTGTGGGCGGTACACCAGCAGTCCCGCGGTGCGCGTATGCACCGTCCGCACACCCCGCAGCGGCCGGCCGGGCTGGGTGCGGCGGTGCGGCGCCTGATGCCGCCGAACGACATCGACGAAGCGGTGCGCAAGCGGCTGGTACGCGCCGGCACCGCGGCCGACCTGACCAGCCTGTCCCAGCGGTTGCGTGAGCTGGTCGTGCTGTTGCGCCGCCAGGACGTTCCGCTCGACTACGGCCTGCTCGCCGGGCAGCTCTACACGTGGCAGACGCCCGGCGGCGGCGACATCGTCCGCCGCGAGTGGGGCCGCTCCTTCCACTCCTGGCAGCAGCCGGCCGAGCAAGCCTCCGGCGACAGTGCCGCCACCGACACCCACCCCGCCCGGCCCCTCGACAGCGACAAGGACGCCTCGTGACCCGCATCTTCCTGGACGTGCACGCCCTGCAGACCGTCCCGCCCAGCAACATCAACCGCGACGACACGGGCGCGCCGAAGACGGCCCTGTACGGAGGCGTACCGCGTGCGCGGGTCTCCAGTCAGGCGTGGAAGCGGGCGACCCGCACCTATTTCGACGACGAGCACCTGCTGGAGCCCGGTGAGCTCGGCGTGCGGACTAAGAAGGTCGTGGAGGTGCTCGCCGAACGGATCATCGCTCTCGACCCGTCTCTCGGGGAGGAGACGGCGCTCGCCCTCGCGGACGAGACGGTGAGGGCAGCCGGGCTGAAGACCGAGGTGCCCAAGCGGAAGGCCGACGCGGCGAAGGAGACGGGAGTCGCCGCGGCGCCGGAGGCGAAGTACCTGGTCTTCCTGAGCGCACGGCAGCTCGATGGCCTGGCTCGCCTCGCCGTCGAGGGTGCCGCCGACATCGCGGCGTTCTTGAAGGAGAAGAAGAACAAGGAGAAGGTCAAAGAGATCGCGGACAGCCGGCACTCCGTCGACATCGCGTTGTTCGGACGGATGGTTGCCGACGCCGCCGACTACAGCGTGGACGCGGCCGTGCAGGTCGCGCACGCCATCAGCGTGCACCGGGTGGAGAACGAGTCCGACTACTACACCGCCGTCGACGACCGGAACACCGACGAGGAAACCGGCGCCGGCATGATCGGCACGGTCGACTTCAACTCGGCGACCCTGTACCGGTACGCCGCCCTCGGCGTGCACCAGCTCGCCGCCAACCTCGGCCAGGGCCTGCGTGACGACGAGCCGCGCACCGAGCCGGTGCGCCGTGCCGTCGAGGCGTTCGTGCACGGCTTCGTCGCCTCGCTGCCCACCGGGAAGATCAATACGTTCGGGCACCACACCCTGCCCGACGCCGTCGTCGTCAAGCTGCGCACGACCCGGCCGATCAGCTTCGTCGCCGCCTTCGAGGACCCCGTCCGCGGCGACCAGGGCGGCCACGTGCGCGACGCCTGCGACCGGCTCGCCGCCTACATCCCCGACATCGAACGTGCCTACGGCGACGCGGAGTCCACACTCACCTGGGTGCTGCGTGTCGGCCCCAACACGCTCAAGCTCGCCGACGTGGGCACCGAGGTCGACGCCCTGGGCGACCTCGTCACCGCCGTCGGCCGGGCGGTCGCGGAACGGCTGGACGAGCCGGCATGAGCAGTGTGCTCCTCCTGCGCCTGGCCGGGCCCCTGCAGTCGTGGGGCGCATCCTCGCGTTTCACCCGCCGGACCACCGAGTCCGCACCCACCAAGAGCGGTGTCGTCGGACTCCTCGCCGGCGCCGCCGGCATTCAGCGGGGCGACGACGCGCGCCTCGCGCCTCTGGCCGCACTGCGGTTCGGCGTACGGATCGACCAACCCGGCACCCGTGTAAGGGACTTCCAGACCGCGCATCACGGTGTCACCGGTAAGTCGATGCCACTGTCAGAACGTTTCTACCTCGCGGACGCCGTCTTCGTCGCCGCTCTCGAGGGCGAGCACATGCTGCTCGCCGAACTGGACGCCGCGGTGCGGACACCGGTGTATCCGCCGTTCCTGGGCCGGCGCTCCTGCCCGCCGGCCGCACCGCTCGAGTTGGGCCTGTACCAGGACACCCGGCTGGAGTCGGTGCTGGAGAGCGTGCCGTGGCAGGCGTCCGCCTGGTACCGCAGAAGGCTGCGCAACCAGCGCCCAGACGGGCTGACCGTGCTGCGCGAGGCGGCGGCCGACGAGCGCGGCACCGCCGACGTCCTGCGCGATCAGCCGCTCAGCTTCGCCGCCGCGCACCGCCGCCACGCCCTGCGCACCGTCGTGACCGGCACCGTGCCCGTTCCCCAGCCGGAAGCTGCGGTGGTGAACGTGGCACGGCACGACCCATTCGATGCTCTGGAGGATGAGAGCAGCTGATGTTCCTCTCCCGCTTCCGCGTGAACACCGCGCGGCCCGGCGCCCGCCGTCTGCTGTCGTCGCCGCAGACCATGCACGCGGCGGTCATGTCCTCGTTCCCCGGCCTGCTGCCCGGTGATGTCCCGAGCCCGGACGCGCCGCGCGTGCTGTGGCGCCTGGACCACCAGGCGCGCGCCGAGGTGCTGCTCTACATCGTCAGCCCCGACCGCCCCGACCTGACCCACCTGGTCGAGCAGGCCGGCTGGCCGGCCGTGGCCGGCCCACAGGAGCCCGGCTGGCAGACCCGGCCGTACGGCCCGCTCCTGGAACGGCTGGCCACGGGCGACCGATGGGCCTTCCGGCTGACCGCCAACCCCGTCCACACGATCCGCCGCACCGACGGCGAACCCCGCAAGATCACCGCCCACCTCACGCCCGTCCACCAGATGGACTGGCTGCTGCAACGCCAGGACTCCTGCGGCTTCCGCATCCTGGAAAAGCCCGGCGCCGAGCGTCTGCTGCCCGGCGGCACCACCCACCAGGGCAAGCACGAGCACCACGGCGACCGGTACGAACTGTCCGTCGGTGCCCAGCAGAACCTCTCCTTCGACAAGTCGCGCAGCGCGAGCGGCAACCGGCGGGGCAAGCCGGTCACCCTGGTCACCATGACCTTCGACGGTCGGCTCGAAGTCACGGACCCGGACGCGCTGCGCCGCACCCTCACCCAGGGCATCGGCCGCGCGAAGGCCTACGGCTGCGGCCTCATCACCCTCGCGCCGCTCACCCCGCGCGCACAGCAGGCACCATGACCACGGTCTCGCAGCGCACGGCGCTGACCCCACGGCATCTCACCCGCGCCGCCGAGCGCGTCTCCTTCATCTACCTGGAGCGGTGCACCGTCCACCGGGACGCCAACGCCATCACGGCGCAGGACGCGGAGGGCACCACCCACATCCCCTCCGCGACCATCGGCACCCTTCTTCTGGGGCCCGGAACGCGCATCACCCACCAGGCGATGAGCGTCCTCGCGGAGACGGGCGCGGCCGTGTGCTGGGTCGGCGAGCACGGTGTACGCCACTACGCGGCGGGCCGCGCGCTCAGCCGCTCCTCCACCCTCATGGAGGCGCAGGCCAGGCAGTGGGCCAACGCGCGAACCCGACTGGCCGTGGCCCGGACGATGTACCGGATGCGCTTCCCCGACGAGGACCCCGCCGGTCTGACCCGCCACGAGCTCCTGGGCCGCGAGGGACGCCGCGTCAAGGCCTGCTACCGGGCCGAGGCCGCCCGTACCGGCGTCCCGTGGCGGGGCCGCCAGTACGTCCCCGGCGACTTCGGCAGCGGCGACCCGGTCAACCAGGCCATCACCGCGGCCGCCCAGTGCATGTACGGGACGGCCCACGCCGTCGTCGCCTCCCTGGGGTGCAGTCCGGCCCTCGGCTTCGTGCACTCCGGTCACGAACTCTCCTTCGTGCTCGACATCGCCGACCTCTACAAGACCGAGATCGGCATCCCCCTGGCGTTCGACGTCGCGGCACAGGGCGCGGAGGACGTCGGCTCCCGAACACGTCGCGCCCTGCGGGACCGCATCCACGAGACTCGTCTGCTCGACCGCTGCGTCGACGACATCAAACGCCTGCTCCTGCCCGCAGGGGACGACCGGAGCGGCACAGGCGACGACCGGGACGTGGTCACGCTCCAGAGCGACGGCGGCCGCGAGGTGCCCTCCGGGCTCAACCACGACGACGGGCGTGACGACTACGAGCGGGTGAGCTGGTGACCGTCATCGTCCTCACCAACTGCCCCGTAGGGCTACGCGGTTTCCTGACGCGCTGGCTGCTCGAGATCTCCGCCGGCGTATTCGTGGGCAATCCATCGGCCCGCATCCGCGAAGCACTCTGGAACGAGGTCCAGCAGTACGCCGGCCAAGGCCGCGCCCTGCTGGCACACACCACGAACAACGAGCAGGGCTTCACTTTCCTCACCCACGACCACGCATGGCACCCGATCGACCACGAGGGCGTCACGCTGATCCATCGCCCCGCCCCGAAACCGCCCTCAGAATCGAACGGCCCGACGCCTACGCCTTCAGGCTGGAGCAAGGCGGCCAAACGCCGCCGCTTCGGACGAGGCCAATGAGCACCGATACCGCTTTGAGGCAATTGCCGGTTTCCGCGAAAGTCCTCCAAAACCAGCCCACCCCGAGATAAAACCCCAGGTCGTACAGTCTGCTCCCCGCACCCGCGGGGATGGTCCCCGGCTCTGACCTGGGGGTTTCCAGGTTGATGCCTGCTCCCCGCACCCGCGGGGATGGTCCCACATTGCGACGCCATGCCTGATTAGGTACGGCCTGCTCCCCGCACCCGCGGGGATAGCCCCGACCGCAGCGTTCCGAACACCGTGGGCGGTGTCTGCTCCCCGCATCCGTGGGGATGATCCCGTCACCGTCGACATGCACCACATGCCGCTGCACTGCTCCCCGCACACGCGGGGATGGCCCCGTCACCTTCCTCGTCATCCCTTACACCGCAGACGGCTCCCCGCACCCGCGGGGATGGTCCCTACTCGCGGACCGCGAAGGTCAACCTCAAGGGCCGCTCCCTGTACCCATAGGGATGGCCCCGACGAGGGCTTATAGGACCAGTCACACGGCCTCCCCACCCCGCAGATGTTCGCGAACTCGGCTCGCGAGGTGGGGAGGGCCGTCGAAGAGGCCCCAGTCTCCGATCGCGTCGCCCACTGTGCTCTCGGGGATCACAAGGCTTCCCGCCGCGTGTTCAATGGCCAGCTCCCGGGGATTCCGTCCGTCGAGGGCGGCGAGGTCGTGCAGGGTGCCGGCCGTCGTGTCCGGGCCCGTGATGCAGGCCTGGAACGGCTGTTCCTCGCCGGGCGACAGGGCCTCACCGTCTGCTGTCGGCATGACCGGGCGCTCCTTGGCGTGTGTAGTGCACGGCTCCGCCTCTCGCTTGCCGTCGAGACGTTGTCGCCTTCCGCTCGCAGGCTCTCGACGGCTCTCGGCGTCAGGCCGCGAGGGTGGGCGGAAGCCCTGGGGTGAGGGCGAGTTCGAACCAGATCGTCTTGCCTGCGGGGCCGTACGGGCCCTCGCCCGTGCCGCAGCCGCCCCAGCGGTCCGCGAGGAGGTCGAGGATCAGCAGGCCTCGCCCTCCGTCGGCGCACGTCGGTACGACCGGGGACGAGACCATCGGCGGCAGGTCGGGGGCCATGTCCCAGACGCTGACACGGAGTACGGGGTCCAGCCAGTGCAGGCGGACGAACGCGGGCCCCTTGGTGTGCCGTACCGAGTTCGTGGCGAGTTCGGACGTCAGCAGTTCCGCCCGCTCGACGAGTTCGGCGAGGCCGTGTGCGGTGAGGACGGCCCGGAGGGTGAGGCGGGCGATGCCGGGGGCGCGGGGGTCGCAGGGGAAGTGGAGCTCGTAGCTCCAGGGGGCGGTGAAGGGGAGGGGCGCTGGATGGGGAAGGGGTTCGGGATCATCGGCGTGAGGGGTGAGGACTGTGGGGGGACGTGTCATGCAGCACCTCCGCTGGTGCGAGGTCGTGTGGTGAGTGCGCGGATGTGAGTCGCGCACGGCGTGGCAGCGCGCTCCCGTTCCGTGCCCTGCGCGGTGTCTCTGCCGGGACACCTGCCGCCTTCCGGATGGGCGGTGAGGTCCGGTGCACTTCCGCCAGAGTGGGCAGGAGGGAGTGGCCTGAGTCACAGGTTAACCACGATGCTAAAACGGGTGCTACCTCGTTCACTAAAACGGATTACCTCTAGGGTTTCCATGGACGGCGGCTCTTCTGGATCGCCAAACTGTGCGCGCGAAGAAGGAGTTGAGCTATGGCCCCACGACACGCACCCACAATTCGTCAGCGACGCTTCGGCGCTGAGCTTCGTCGGCTTCGTGACTCTGCCGGTATGTCCGCCCCCGTCGCCGCCGAGCGGCTGGGAGTGGACCGCACGATGATCTCCAACATCGAGTCGGGCCGCTTCGGCATCAGCGAGGAACGCCTACGCCGACTGGCAAGCATCTACGAGTGCGACGACAGCACATTGATCGACGCCCTTGCCGACATGACGGGAGGACGCACGAGGGGCTGGTGGGACGAGTACCGCGGCAAGATCCCGCCGGACTTTCTGGACGTGTCCGAGCTCGAACACCACGCCACAAGCCTGCGCACTCTTCAGACTGCACACATCCCCGGCCTGTTCCAGACCGAGGAGCACGCCCGCGCATTGTTCGACCTCTTCGTCCCCGCATTGCCACGACTGGAGGTTGAGCTGCGTGTGGCCCATCGCCTGGCACGGCATGACGTGGTGGCAGGCAACCTCGCCGTACCGTACGTGGGCTTGATCTACGAGGCCGCCCTCCACCTTCGGATCGGCGGTGACAAAGTGGCCAAGGCCCAGTTGAGCCGTCTCCTGGAGGAGAGCGAACGCCCCAACGTCCGGCTGCTGGTGATTCCACTCGCGGCCGAAGGTTTTCCCATGGCCGGGGACACGATGATGTACGCCGCTGCCGCGAACTCCCGTCTCGACACGGTCGAGGTGGACTCACCCATCGGTGCGGTCTTCTTCGACTCACCGACTCAGCTGTCCAACTTCCGTCGGCGGCTGGACTTGGTCGAACAGGTGGCGTTGAATCCGGATGAGTCGAGGAACCGCATCCTTGAGATTGCCAGAGAGCGGTAAGAGGAGCCCATTGACCAGGTTGAAGTGGATCAAGTCCTCGTACTCGGAGGCCTCGGGCAATGCCTGCGTCGAGATAGCCGCGCCGAGCCCCGAGGGCATAGCTCTCCGGGAGAGCGAGAGCCCGGCCCGTGTGCTGAACACGGACCGGGCTGTGCTGGGAGCGCTGGTGCGGGGTGTGAAGGCGGGGCTCGGAGGCTGAGCCGCGCCTCGGCGCAGCGGCTCCGGCTCGGGTTCCGGCTTCGCTCAGCAGGTCGCCCTGCCGGTGGGCCGACTGCGGCAGGGCATCCGGCGCGCTGTCGCGCGGCCCCGGACGTGCGGCCGTGGGCTGCTCAGGCCACGCCCGCCTTCGCCCGCACCGTGGAGGCGATCGTCGCCGAGCCCACCACGCGCGTGCCGTCGTACAGCACGATCGCCTGGCCGGGGGCCACGCCGCGGACCGGCTCGGTGAAGGTGACCTCCAGGGTGCCGTCGACGAGTTCGGCCCTCACCTCGGTCTCGCCGCCGTGCGCGCGGAGCTGGGCCGTGTAGGTGCCGGGGGCGGTGGGTGCGGTGCCGCACCAGCGGGGCTTGATCGCGGTGAGGGCGGTGACGTCGAGGGCGGCCGCGGGGCCGACCGTCACCGTGTTGTTCACGGGTGAGATGTCGAGGACGTAGCGCGGCTTGCCGTCGGGGGCCGGGGTGCCGATGCGCAGGCCCTTGCGCTGGCCGATGGTGAAGCCGTACGCGCCCTCGTGGCTGCCGACCTTGGTGCCGGTCTCGTCGACGATGTCGCCCTCCGCCCTGCCGAGGCGCTTGGCGAGGAAGCCCTGGGTGTCGCCGTCGGCGATGAAGCAGATGTCGTGCGAGTCGGGCTTCTTGGCGACCGCGAGCCCGCGGCGCTCGGCCTCCGCGCGGATCTCGTCCTTCGTCGTGACCGTGTCGCCGAGGGGGAACAGGGCGTGGGCGAGCTGCTTCTCGTCCAGGACGCCGAGGACGTACGACTGGTCCTTGGCCATGTCGGAGGCGCGGTGCAGTTCGCGGCTGCCGTCCTCGCGGACGATCACCTGGGCGTAGTGGCCGGTGCACACGGCGTCGAAGCCGAGGGCCAGGGCCTTGTCGAGGAGGGCGGCGAACTTGATCTTCTCGTTGCAGCGCAGGCAGGGGTTGGGGGTGCGGCCGGCCTCGTACTCGGCGACGAAGTCCTCGACGACGTCCTCGCGGAAGCGGTCGGCGAGGTCCCAGACGTAGAACGGGATGCCGATGACGTCGGCGGCGCGGCGGGCGTCGCGGGAGTCCTCGATCGTGCAACAGCCCCGCGCGCCCGTGCGGAAGGACTGCGGGTTCGCGGAGAGCGCGAGGTGGACACCGGTGACGTCGTGGCCGGCTTCCGCGGCACGGGCGGCGGCGACGGCGGAGTCCACCCCGCCGGACATGGCGGCGAGGACGCGGAGGGGGCGCGGCGAGGTCTCAGTCATAACCCTTCCAGGGTACGGGGCGCCGGGAACCGGGGCCCGCGAGTATCCGTTGTGGATCTCGAGGGGCGAGGAAGGCGGGGCGGAGATGGGTGCGGAGTCGGATTCGGGGACGGGCTCGGGGACGGGTTCGTCGGGTTCGGGGACGGGTGCGGAGGCGGGTGCCGGGGTGGGGTCGGGGGCGCGGAGGAAGGACGGGGACCGGCGGATCGGGCGGCGTGCGCTGCTGGTCGGCGGGGTGGCCGCCGCGGTGGGCACGGGCGTGCTGGCGCGGGACGAGCTGGCGAGGCTGTGGTGGCGGATGCCGGGGGTGGAGAAGGCGCGGGTGCAGGGCGCTGTCGATTTCCGCGGCGCGCGGTGGCTGGCGGCCTCGACGGGCAACTTCCGCTGGGCGGACCGTCCTGACGACTACGAGGTGGACATGGTGGTCGTCCATGTCACCCAGGGCAGTCTGGCGAGCGCGGTGAAGGTCTTCCAGGACCCGGCCCACCGGGCGGCGGCCCACTACATCGTCGGCAAGGACGGCCGGGTCACGCAGATGATCCGCGAGCTGGACGTGGCGTTCCACGCGGGCAACCGCGCGTACAACGAGCGCAGTGTCGGCATAGAGCACGAGGGCTTCGTGGACCGCCCGGAGGACTTCACCGACGCGATGTACGCCGCCTCGGCCCGGCTGGCGGCCGGGATCTGCCGGCGGTACGGCATACCCGTCGACCGCGAGCACATCATCGGGCACGTGGAGGTGCCGGGGACGGACCACACCGACCCCGGTGAGCACTGGGACTGGGACCGGTACCTGCGGCTGGTGCGGGAGGCCCACGCGGCCACGGCGTGACCTTCGCTCAGGTGAGTCCGGCCGCGCGGGCCCGTTCCACGGCCGGTCCGATGGCCTTGGCGACCGCCTCCACGTCGGCCTCGGTGGAGGTGTGGCCGAGGGAGAAGCGCAGGGTGCCGCGGGCCAGGTCCGGGTCGGTGCCGGTGGCCAGCAGTACGTGGCTGGGCTGGGCGACGCCGGCGGTGCAGGCGGAGCCGGTGGAGCACTCGATGCCCTGGGCGTCCAGGAGCAGCAGCAGGGAGTCGCCCTCGCAGCCCGGGAAGGTGAAGTGGGCGTTGGCCGGGAGGCGGCCCTGCGGTGCCGGGTCGCCGCCGAGGATCGCGTCGGGGACGGCCGTACGGACGGCGGTGACCAGGGCGTCGCGCAGGGCGCCGATCTCCCCGGCGAACCACTCGCGCCGCTCGGCCGCGAGGCGGCCGGCGACCGCGAAGGAGGCGATCGCGGGGACGTCGAGGGTGCCGGAGCGGACCTGCCGCTCCTGGCCGCCGCCGTGCAGGACGGGCACGGGGGTGTGCTCGCGGCCCAGGAGGAGGGCGCCGATGCCGTAGGGGCCGCCGATCTTGTGGCCGGAGACGGTCATCGCGGCGAGGCCGGAGGCGGCGAAGTCGACGGGGACCTGACCGAAGGCCTGGACGGCGTCGGCGTGCAGGGGGATGCCGAACTCGGCGGCCACCTCGGCGAGTTCGCGGACCGGCATCACCGTGCCGATCTCGTTGTTCGCCCACATGACCGTGGCCAGGGCCACGTCGTCGGGGTTGCGGGCGAGGGCCTCGCGCAGTGCGTCGGGGTGGACCCTGCCGTGGGCGTCCACGGGGAGGTACTCGACCGTCGCCCCCTCGTGCTCGCCCAGCCAGTGCACGGCGTCCAGGACGGCGTGGTGCTCGACGGGACTGGCGAGGACACGGGTGCGGGCGGGGTCGGCGTCGCGGCGGGACCAGTACAGGCCCTTGACCGCGAGGTTGTCGGCCTCGGTGCCGCCGGAGGTGAAGACGACCTCGCTGGGGCGGGCGCCGAGGGCTTCGGCGAGGGTCTCGCGGGCTTCCTCGACCGTACGGC
This sequence comes from Streptomyces sp. NPDC088766, assembly GCF_044750845.1. Lineage (NCBI taxonomy): Bacteria > Bacillati > Actinomycetota > Actinomycetes > Kitasatosporales > Streptomycetaceae > Streptomyces > Streptomyces sp. NPDC088766. Next base: position 130,735 of record NZ_JBIVKQ010000020.1, read on the forward strand.
GGGCCCGGCGGCCGGCCGCGTGCAGGGAGGAGGCGTTGCCGGTGACGCCCAGGTGGGCGACGAGTGCCTCTGCCGCCTCCGGGAGCATGGGCGTGGTCGCGGCGTGGTCGAGGTATGCCATGGTGAGCCGATTCTACGGGGCCCGGTGTGCGGGGTCCCGATGGGTGGTCACGGCGCATTCACCCTGGGCCTGACACCGTCCGGCCGCGCCCCCTCACGGGGCCGCCGCTTCACCGGCGGCCCCGTGAGGGGCACGTCACCGCCACCGCCCGGTCAGCGGTCGCGGACCGCGACTCGTGAACCGCAAACCGTGAACCGTGAACCGCGAACCGCGAACCGCCCGGGATCCTAGAAGCTCCAGGACACCGTCGAGTCCGCCTGCATGAAGAACGCCAGGACCAGGAGGTCCGCCACACCCAGCGTGAGGCCCAGGGCGGCGCGGCCCCGGCGCCCGGTGCCCCGCCACAGGGCCACCGAGGCCAGGACGATGGCGATCGGGCCGAGGAAGACGTTGAGGACCAGGAGGCCGACGAGGCCCAGGATGAAGGACGCGACGGCCATGCCGTCGGTGTCCCGGACGCCCGTGGGGCGCGTGGCCGGTGCGGTGAGCTGCATGTCGATCGTTCCTTCCGTCAGCGGGTCGTGGTGCGGCGGCGGCCGTGGCGCTCGCGCAGCGCGAAGATGCCGAGCCAGGCGGCGATCACGGCGGCGGCGGCGAGGCTGAAGCCGAGCGGCGCGTGGGCCACGGTGCCCATGACGACGCCGAGCAGCAGAAGTGCGGCGACGAGGAACAGCATGGGATGGATCCCCCTTTGGGACGGTTGTCGCGTCCGTCTCTCGTGACGTTCCGGTGAACAGTTGTAGTTACAGTTGTTCACTGACTACCCAGTCTAGCGCGTCTCGCGCTTTGCATTTACAGAGAACAGTTGTTAACTGGATGACATGAGTCACACCCTCGGCATCCGACAGGCCCAGAAGCAGAAGACCCGGCAGGCACTCCTGGATGCCGCACTGGGGCTGCTGGAGGACCAGAGCCTGAGCAGCCTCGGCCTGCGCGAGGTCACCCGCGCCGTCGGAGTCGCCCCGACCGCCTTCTACCGGCACTTCCGCTCCATCGCGGACCTGGGCGTGGCCCTGGTCGAGGAGGCGCTGGGCAGTCTGCACGCCACGATCGGGGCCACGGTGACCGCGGCCGACTCCAGCGACGAACGCATCGCACGGGCCGTCGACCTGATCGCCCGTCACGTCGACGCGTACCCCGCGCACGTCCGGTTCATCGCCCGGGAACGACACGGCGGTGTCCAGCCGGTCCGGGAGGCGATCCGGGATCAACTCGGCCGCTTCGCCGAGGAGGTGCGGACGGAACTGGCCAAGGACGCCGAGGCCGAGGGGTGGAGCGAGGACGATCTGCTGATGCTCTCGCACCTCTACGTCGACCAGATGATCGTCACCGGCTCGCTCTTCCTGGAGGCACGGGAGGCCCAGGAGTCCGGCAGGGCCCCGGACGGGGACCTGGACCGGGTCGTCCGGCTCGCGACCCGCCAGATGCGGCTCATCAGCATCGGCCGCCGGCACTGGCTCGACTCCTGAGACGGCGGGACACGCGGGATACGCGGGATACGGGCGGGGATGCGCGGGATTCGGGCGGGGATGCGCAAACGGGCAGGGCGGCCGCCCGCCCCCGAGTTCCTGCCCTGCCTGCCCTGCCCGCCGTGCCCGCCCTGCCCTCGTGAACGCGCCCGCGCTCGTGCCTCAGCCCTGCTGCTGCGCCTGCTGCGTCGACTGCCCCTGACCGCCACCGGTCTGTCCGCCGGCCTGACCGCCACCCGGCCCGCCGCCGCAGCCGTCGCCCTGTCCCCCGCCGGGACCGCCCTGTCCGCCCCCGCCGGGACCGCCGCTCGGCACGCTTGAGGGAACGCCGGTCGGCACGCCCGTCGGGGTGCCGGTGGGGGCACCCGTCGGAACCCCCGAGGCGGCGGCCCCCGTGGGCGCGCCCGACGGCGCACCGCCCGGCATTCCGCTGGGCATCCCACTCGGCATTCCGCTGGGCATCCCGCTGGGCCGCTGACACGCCTCCTGTCCGGACGTGCCGTCGCCGGAGGAGGTCGAGTCGCCCGATCCGCAGGCCACCAGGGCGAGCGGCGTGAGCGCCAGCAGGGCGGCCGCGGGGAGGAGACGTACCGGCATCGTCGGCACACGCTTCATGAGAGACAGCTCCAGAGAGGATGAGGAAGGCCTGAGACCGCCACTCAACCAACGGCGTTTGGGCCTTCCTTGGGACCCCTCTGTCCGTCTCCTGTCAATCAGGCAAAGCCCGGCTCAAGACATCGCCCCGGGACCGCGGTCGGCCGGGAGCACCGTCACGCGAGGCGCACGCGCGCCAGTTGCCGTGACTGCGCCACCAACCGGCCCTCGCTGTCCCACACTTCGCCGTCCTCCTCCAGGAACCCGCCCGCGAGGTTGCGGGTGGTGAGGGAGACGCGCACGGGACCGGGGGCCGGGCGGCAGCGGATGTGGACGGTCAGCTCGATCGTCGGGACCCAGCCGGCGATGCCGAGGTCGAAGGCGGTGGGCGGCAGGGCGTCCACCGCGAGGAGCAGGGAGAGCGGGTCGGCGTCCCGGCCGTCGGCGAGCCCGAACCAGGCCCGCATCTCGCCCTTGCCGGAGGGCTGTCCGAGCGCCCAGCCGACGGTCGACGGGTCGAGCTTGAGCATCAGCCGCTCGGCGATGGGCTGCTGGTCGGCGTCGGGAGCGGGAGCGGGCCCGTCCTCGGGTCCGAAGCACTGGCCGATCGGGGGGAAGGCGGGCGGCTCGGCGGAGGTGCGGACGTCGTCGGGGAGGGCGCCGAGGTCGCCGTAGGAGGCGAGGACGCGGATCCGTTCGACTTCGCGGCCCTCCCCGTCGTACTGGAAGAGGGATGCCTGGCCGGTGGAGAGGGTGCGGCCGGCGCGGACCGTCTCGGTGCGGACGACCGCCGGGCCGGGGCGGGAGGCGCTCAGGTAGTGCGCGGTGACGGTGAACGGGTCGCCGTGCGGCAGGGCGTCGGCGAGCGCGCGGCCCAGCACGGCGAGCAGATAACCGCCGTTGACGGCACCGAAGATGGTCCAGCCGGCCGAGAGTTCCGTGTCGTACACGCCGGGCTCGCGGCGGGTGACGGCGGTGTCGCGGTCGAACTCGCTGTCGCCGAGGGCGGCGGGGACGATGGCTGCTTCAGACATGCGTGAACGGTACAACAGCAAAATACTAAGCGGTAGCTTTTCCCCTGCGCCCGCCCCGCCCCTCGTACGCCGGACGGGCGGTTTCCCGGCAAGTGTCCGCACTCGTCCGTAAACCTCAGGGCGCTGTTTCCCCTCTCCACAGACATGAGCCTGACCGGGACCCCGTTCCTCTCCACCCTGATCGCGCTGTCCGTCGTCGCTCTCGCCGTGCCGCTGCTGCTGTGGTCGCGGCTGCCCGGACCCCGGGTCCTGCGGGTGGCGGCGCGGACGCTGATGCTGCTGTTCGCCCAGGGCACGGCCGTCGCGCTGGTCTTCACGCTGGTCAACAACGCCAACAACCTCTACGACGACTGGGCCGACCTGCTCGGCACCGGCAGCCACGTGCAGCGGGCCGCCGACCTCGGCCCCGACGGCACCGGCGGCACCGCCGTGGAGCGGCTGCCCCGGGTCCGGCAGACGTTCGCCCGGGCCGACGGGCCCGGCATGCGCGCGGCGGGCGGGGTGCGCGTCACCGAGCTGGAGGGCCGCGTCTCCGGCGTGGACGCCGAGGTCTACGTGTGGCTGCCCCCGCAGTACGACGACCCCGCCTACCGGCACCGCACGTTCCCCGTCGTGGAGCTGCTGCCGGGGTACCCGGGGTCGCCGAAGTCGTGGTTCGGGGCGCTGGGCGCGCACGAGCAGCTGCTGCCGCTGATGCGGGAGGGCGAGGTGGCACCGTTCATCCTGGTCGCGCCGCGCACCACACTGCTGCCCGGTGTGGACACGGGCTGCGCCAACGTGCCCGGCACGGTCAACGCCGACTCCTGGCTGAGCCTGGACGTGCCGAAGATGGTGAGGGACAACTTCCGCGCCGAGCCCGCCCCGCGGGGCTGGGCGGTCGCCGGCTACTCGGCGGGGGCGCACTGCGCGACCAGGCTGGCCGTCGCCCATCCCGACCGCTACCGGGCGGCGGTCAGCCTGTCCGGCTACAACGACCCGATCGCCCAGCGCGACTCCCTCACCGCGCGGAGCCCGGCCCTGCGCCGGGCGAACAACCCCTGCCTGCTGCTGCGCGGGGCCGTCGCCCCGCCCCCGGTCGCCCTCTACGTCTCCGGCCAGCCGCACGACGGCTACGAGGCGGGCCTGGACCTCCAGCGGGCGGCCGAGGCCCCGACCACCGTCCACGTCGTCCACGTCCCGAGGAGCGCGGGCGGTCACAACATGGCGCTGTGGCGGCCGCAGGTGGTGCCGGCCTTCCGCTGGCTGACGACGCAGTCCGGCCGGCGGGGCCAGGCCGGCGGCACTACTCCTCCCGCACCGTCGAGCGACGGTTCCACGCACGCGGCGCTCGCCAGTGGAACCGCATCGCGAGCAGCCGCAGGACGAAGGCCGTGAGCGCGGCCAGCCCACTGGCGGCCGGGGTGAGGACGCCGTAGTGGAGGCAGATCGCCACCATGGTGGCGCCGACGATCGCCGGGACCGCGTAGAGGTCGCGGTCCCAGCGCAGCAGTGAGGGCACCTCGTTGGCGAGGACGTCGCGCAGCACACCGCCGCCGACCGCGGTGGCCAGCCCCAGGGCCGCGGACGCGGTGAGGCCCAGGCCGTGGTCGTACGCCTTCACGGTGCCCGAGACGCAGAACAGGCCGAGGCCGGCCGCGTCGAAGACGTTCACGCCGGACTGGATGCGCTCCACGTGCGGGTGCAGGAAGAAGACGAGGAGGGCGGCGAGCAGCGGGGTGAGGAAGTAGCCCAGGTCCGTGAAGGCGGCGGGCGGCACCGCCCCGATGATCACGTCCCGGAAGATGCCCCCGCCGAGCGCGGTCACCTCGGCGAGCACGGCGATGCCGAAGACGTCGAAGTTCTTGCGCACGGCCAGCAGGGCGCCCGAGATCGCGAAGACGAAGATGCCGATCAGGTCGAGCGTGTGCTGGACGGATGGGCTGAAGAGTTGCTGGAGCACCCTACTATTCTCACCCAGCACAGAGCCCCTGCCTTACATTGCAAGGCAGGGGCTCGTTCGCTACTTACTTCTCCTTGGCAGGAGGCTCCTCTTCGGAGGCAGCGGCCTCGGGGGCGGCAGCCTTGGGAGCGTCCGGCTCAGGAGCCTCGGCGGGCTCAGGAGCCTCGGTGGCAGCAGCCTCGGCCTCCGCCGTGGCCTTCGCCTCAGCCGCGACCTCCGCCGTGGCCTTCGCCTCCGCCGCAGCCTCAGCCACCGCCTCGGTCTCAGCCGCGGCCTCAGCCACCGCCTCGGCCTCAGCCGCGGCTTCGGCCTCGGCCTCCGCCGCCACCGCCGCCGACGTCAGGGCCGACTCCGCGAGCACCTCGTCGGCCACCAGCTCCGCCGCTTCCTTCGCGGCCGTCAGCAGGACGGTGTCCTGCGGAGCCTGGTCCTCGAAGTTCTCGGGGTGGTGGCAGGCGACCTGCTGGCCCGGCCGCAGCTCGACGAGCTTCGGCTCGGTCGTCCTGCAGATCTCCGTCGCCTTCCAGCACCGGGTGTGGAACCGGCAGCCGGTGGGCGGGGAGATCGGCGAGGGCACGTCGCCCTTGAGCAGGATGCGCTCGCTCTTGGTGTTCTTGCGGCTCGGGTCCGGGATCGGCACCGCCGACATGAGCGCCTTGGTGTACGGGTGCATCGGCGTCTTGTACAGCAGGTCGCGGTCCGCCAGCTCGACGATCTTGCCGAGGTACATCACCGCGATCCGGTCCGAGACGTGCCGGACGACCGAGAGGTCGTGCGCGATGATCACGTACGTCAGGCCCAGCTCCTGCTGGAGGTCGTCGAGCAGGTTCACCACCTGGGCCTGGATCGACACGTCGAGCGCCGAGACCGGCTCGTCCGCCACGACCAGCTTCGGGTTCAGCGCGAGCGCGCGGGCGATGCCGATGCGCTGGCGCTGACCGCCGGAGAACTCGTGCGGGTAGCGGTTGTAGTGCTCGGGGTTGAGACCCACGACCGACAGCAGCCGCTGCACTTCCTTCTTGATGCCGCCCTCGGGCGTGACGCCCTGGAGCTTGAAGGGAGCGCCGATGATCGTGCCGATGGTGTGCCGCGGGTTCAGCGACGAGTACGGGTCCTGGAAGATCATCTGCACGTCGCGGCGCAGCGGACGCATGCCGCCGACACCGAGGTGCGTGATGTCCTTGCCCTCGAACTCGATGGTGCCGCCGGTCGGTTCGAGGAGCCGGGTGATCAGCCGGCCCATCGTCGACTTGCCGCAGCCGGACTCGCCCACCACGCCGAGGGTCTCGCCGGAGCGGACCTCGAAGTCCAGGCCGTCCACCGCGTGCACGGCGCCGACCTGCCGCTGGAGCAGGCCCTTCTTGATCGGGAAGTGCTTCTGCAGCCCGGTCACCTTCAGCAGGACCTCGCCGGGGGCGGCGTCCTTGGTGAGGGTGGCGGCGCCGCCGCTCGGCTCACCGTCGGTCTGCGCGGGGATGCTCACCGCTTTCTCGTCACTCACAGCTTCGGCGCAATCTCTTCGGTCCAGATACGCTCCCGCTGCTCCTTGCCCAGGTGGCAGGCGGCCCAGTGCCGGCTGCCGACCTCGGCCAGCTCCGGGCGGACCGTGCGGGTGACGTTGTCCTTCGGGAGGTCCGCGTACGGGCAGCGCGGGTTGAAGGCGCAGCCGGACGGGACGTTGATCAGGGAGGGCGGGGAGCCCTTGACCGGGATCAGGCGCTCCTGCTGGTCGCGGTCGAGTCGCGGCATCGAGCCGAGCAGGCCCCAGGTGTAGGGGTGGCGGGGCTCGTAGAACACCTTCTCGGCCGGGCCGCGCTCGACGCACCGGCCGCCGTACATCACCAGGAGGTCGTCGGCCAGTTCGGCGACGACACCCAGGTCGTGGGTGATGACGATGACCGCGGAGCCGAACTCCTTCTGGAGATCGCGGATCAGGTCGAGGATCTGCGCCTGGACGGTCACGTCCAGGGCGGTCGTCGGCTCGTCCGCGATGAGCAGCTCGGGGTTGTTCACCAGAGACATCGCGATCATCGCGCGCTGGCGCATACCGCCGGAGAACTCGTGCGGGTAGTTGTCCACCCGCTTGTCCGGCTGCGGGATGCCGACCCGGTCGAGCATCTCGACCGCGCGGCGCTTGGCGGTCTTCTTGTCGACGTCGTGGTGGATGCGGTACGCCTCCACGATCTGCTGACCGATCGTGTAGTACGGGTGCAGCGCCGACAGCGGGTCCTGGAAGATCATCGCCATGTGGCGGCCGCGCAGCTTGCGCACGTGGTCGGGGTCGGCGGAGAGCAGCTCGGTGCCGTCCAGCCAGATCTCGCCGGAGATCTGGGCCTTGCGCTTGCCGTACTGGCCGGCGGTGTGCAGGCCCATGATGCCCAGCGAGGTCACCGACTTGCCGGAGCCCGACTCGCCCACGATGCCGAGGGTCTTGCCCTTCTCCAGCTGGAAGCTGAGCCCGTCGACGGACTTGACCAGACCGTCGTCGGTGGGGAAGTGCACCTTCAGGTCGCGCACTTCGAGGAAGGCGCTCGGCGCGGGCGAGGCGGCGGTGGGTTCGCCCACGGCCGCTCCGCTCTTGCTGAGGTCGGTCATGTGAGCCTCACTCGGGGGTCGATCACGGCGTACAGGATGTCCACCACGAGGTTGGCGACGAGCACCGCGAGGGAAGTGATCAGGGTGACACCCAGGATGACGGGCAGGTCCTGGTTCTTGATGGCGTTGAGGACCGCCTGGCCGAGGCCGGGCAGGTTGAACGCCGTCTCGGTCAGGATGGCGCCGCCGATGAGGGCGCCCAGGTCCATGCCCAGCATGGTCAGCAGCGGCGTCATCGTGGAGCGCATGGCGTGCTTGCCGATGACGACCCGCTCCTTGAGGCCCTTGGCGCGGGCGGTGCGGATGTAGTCCTCGCCGAGGATCTCCAGCATGGTGGCCCTGGTGATGCGCGCGTACATCGCCGCGTACAGGAACGCCAGGGTGACCCAGGGCAGGATCATTCCGCCGAACCAGCCGGAGAGGCTGTCCTCCAGCGGGACGAACTGGCCGTCGAACAGGTCCAGTCCGTACACGAAGATCGACAGCGCGACCATGCCGGTGAAGTAGATGGGGAGGGAGACGCCCGACAGCGCGATCACCATCGCGCCGCGGTCCCACAGGCTGCCCCGCTTGAGCGCGGAGAGCACACCCGCCGAGACGCCGAGGAGCAGCCACAGCACGGCGGCGCCGAGCGCGAGGGCCAGCGTCACCGGGAAGCGGTCGGTCAGCACCGGCCAGACGGCCTGCTCACTGCGGAAGGAGTAGCCGAAGCACGGCGCCGCGCAGTTGATGGAGTCGCCGCCGCCGGTGTACGTGCGTCCGGCGAAGATCCCCTTGAAGAACTCCCAGACCTGGGCGTAGATCGGGTCGCCCAGACCCAGCTTCTCGCGCACACCCTCGACCGCGGCCGGGTCGGCCTGCTTGCCCACGAAGCTCAAGGCGATGTCGACGCCGGCCCACTTGGGGATGAGGAAGAAGATGCCGAAGACCACCATGACGATGACCACAAGCATCACTGCGGCGGCGAACAACCGCCTGATGAGGTAAGCGAGCACAGCTCTCGGCCCGCCGCGGACCGCGGGCCACCGGAGGTCTTCCGGTGGCCCGCGCTCACGCTGCGCCGGCCTTCACCTGCCTTTCGTGCCGTTCGGCGGGTGTGCCGGGACTACTTCTTCGGGTTCTTCAGACCGAGGTTCACGAAGTCGTACTGACCGCTGTAACCGTCGGTGGTGTAGACGTTCGCCAGGTTGTCCGAGCGCCAGTTGATGAACTTCTCGAAGACGAAGGGCAGGTAGTACGCGCCCTCCATCACCTTGTGGTTGATCTCCGTGGCGATCTTGGTCTTGCCGGCGTCGTCCAGGGTGGTGACGTACTGGGCGAACAGACCGTCGATGGTCTTGTCGTTGATGAGCGCGTAGTTGTTGTTACCGCTCTCCGCGATGTACTTGCTGTTCCACAGCGGCAGACCGAAGCCCTGGACGGACGGGAAGTCCGGACCCCAGCCCATGATGATGATGCCGTAGCCCTTCTTCTTCACGTTCGAGGGGCTGCCGATGATGCCGGCGGTCTGCGAGCCGTCGTACTGGTCGATCTCGGCGGTGATGCCGATCTTCTTCAGCGAGGCCTGGAGGGACTGGGCCGTGGCCACCTCGACCGGCTTGTTGTTGCGGACCGCGATGGTGGTCTTGAAGCCGTTCGGCTGACCGCAGGCCTTCAGGGCCGCCTTGGCCTCGGCGACGTTGCCGTTCTTGTTGTCACCGGCGAGCTTGTACGGGTCGTACTTCTGGCCCTCGGCGCCCGGGACGGACGGCGGCAGCATGTTGGTGCCGATGTCGCCACCGGCGATCGGGCCACCGCGCGCGGTCTGGAGCGACACGTGGTCGGCACCGAGGATGACGGCCTTGCGGCACTCGATGTTGTCGAACGGCTTCACGCTCTGCGGGAAGACCGCGTAACGGACGTAGCCGGAGACCGGGTTGTCCAGGTTGGCCTTGTGCTGCTTCAGGGCGGTGGTGCGGCCCTGCGGCGACATGCCGGTCTGGTTCAGGTCGAGGTCCAGGTCACCGCTCAGCAGACGCTGGTCGAGCTGGTTGGCGTCCGAGAAGAACTTGATGGTGATCTCGTCCGGGTAGGCCTTGCGGACCGGGTCCGAGGCCTGCTTCCAGTTGGTGTTGCGGACCAGCTTGAGGTCCTTGCCCGGGCTGTAGGACGCGAACTTGTACGGGCCCGAGGAGAACGGCTTCAGGCCGTACTTGGCCTTGGTGTCCTTGTCCTGGCGGACCGGCGAGGCCGAGACCAGGGCCAGCATCTCCTCGAAGTCCGAGTTGGCCACGGGGAGCTTGAAGACGATGGTCTTGTCGTCCGGCGTCTCGATGGCCTTCAGACCGAGCTTGTCGGCGGAGGTGTCCTTGTAGGGACCCTTGTACTCGCCCTTGGGGTCGAGCACGTCCTTCAGGTACGTCGGACCGCCGGACAGGACGTCCTGCGCCCACACGCGCTCGATGCCGTACTTCACGTCCTTGGACGTGATCGGCTTGCCGTCCTCCCACGTGACGCCGTCACGCAGGGTGTACGTGTAGGTCTTGCCGTCGTCCGTGACCTTGGCGGTCTCCGTGGCGAGGTCCGGAGTGATCTCGGCGCCCGCGGCACCCGGCTCGGCCTTGTTCGTGACGAGCTGGCGGCTGTAGTAGCGCGCGAAGTTCCACATCATGCCGTAGTAGCCACGCGTGGTGTCCCACGAGTCGGCGTCCTGCGCGGCACCGAACTTCAGCGTGCCGCCCTTCTTGGCGGCGGACGCCTGGGCGACCTTGTTGTTCGCGGCGTCGAAGCCGGCGGCACCGGTCTTCGAACCGTTGTCGCCGTCGTCCGAACCGCCGCCGCACGCCGCCGTGGTCAGCAGCGCGGCGACCGCGGCAGCAGCGGCAAGTGCCTGCTTCCGCCGCCCTGAGGTGCGTTGGGTAGTCACGATCTCGGATCCTCCGGATAGATGAGAGACCCCGTGTAGGTGCCACGGGACAGTTGGGGTACGGCGGCTCAGCGAGAGGCCTTCGGGTCCAGCGCGTCCCGGACGCCGTCGCCGAAGAGGTTGAAGGCGAGAACGGTGATGAAGATCGCCAGGCCCGGGACCACCATGTACATGGGGTCGGACTCGTAGTAGTCGATCGCGCTCGAGAGCATCTGCCCCCATGAGGCCGTGGGCGGCTTGACGCCCACGCCCAGGAAGCTCAGTGCCGCCTCGGTGAGGATGTTGGTGGGGATCATCATCGTGGTGTAGACGACGATCGGGGCCACGAGGTTGGGCAGCAGCTCCTTGAACAGGATGTACAGCCGCCCGGCGCCCAGCGAGCGGGCGGCCTCCACGTACTCGCGCTCTCGCAGGGAGAGGGTCTGACCGCGCACCACACGTCCGATGTAGGGCCAGCCGAAGAAGCCGATGACCAGGATCATCACGAAGACGCGCACGTTGGAGCCGGTGAGGCCCAGCAGGTTGCTCGGCATGACGGAGACCAGCGCGATGATGAACAGCAGCTGGGGGAAGGCGAGCAGACCGTCCATGACCCGGCTGACGACCGAGTCGACCCAGCCGCCGAAGAAGCCGGCGAGGATGCCCAGGACGGTGCCGAGGATCACGGCGACGACGGCCGACAGGAAGCCGACCAGCAGGGAGATCCGGGCGCCGTAGAGGATGCGGGCGAAGATGTCGCGGCCGTTGACCGGCTCGACGCCCAGCAGGTGGTCGCCGCTGATGCCGCCGAGGGAGCCCGTGGGGGTGCCGAACAGCGGGTCGATGAGGTTCTCGTGGTACTCGTTCGGGTCCTGGCCCAGGATCGAGGTGATCACCGGGGCCAGCAGTGCGACCACGACGAGGAGGAGCACCACGATGCCGCCGGTCAGGGCGAGCTTGTCCCGCTTCAGGCGCTCCCAGGCGATCCGACCCAGGGAACGGCCCTGTACGGCCTTCGCGTCGGCGGTGGCCACCGCCGCTTCCTCGGCCGGGCTCGGGGCCGCTTCCGCGGTCGGCTCGTGCAATGGTGCCGTCATCTGGCAGGGACCCCTCTCAACCGGCGGTAGCCGGCCCACACTTGCCGCTGTAGCGGCGTGATCAGTCCGTCGTACACAGGGGCGAAAGCACCCCTGATGCGGGAGTCTTCAACGCTTTGGCGATCTGTAGCCAGACTTGAAGGGGAAAGGATGCGTAAACGTGATGCTCTCAGGAGGATTCCGTTATCCGGACGGTGGGTAACGGGGGGCGGACACCCACGAGTTATGCCAGAACCACCCATAAACGGACTTACCGCACCGATCTACGCGCGGAGATCCACTGAGCCGACACGTGGGGACGGACGACGGGGCGCATCAGTGACGACCGGCCGGCGGGAAGCCGTAACCACCCGCGGGGGCCTGCGCGGCCGGCGCCGCGGGGGCGTGCGCCTCGCGGTCGTAGAAGGGGCGGGCGTGGGCGCGCATCCAGAGGACCACCGGGTCGTAGTCGTCGCTCATGGTGACCGTCGACACCGGCAGCCCGTCCGGCACCGCGCCGACGGACTGCTGCATCATCGCCCGCACCGCGTCCACGGCCTGCGGGGAGGTGTCGTACACGTCGAGCCCGAGGGCGAGGTAGGGCGCGCCGAGGGCCGGCTGGACCCAGGCACGGCGCAGGGAACGCAGGGCCGGGGTGCGGTGGGCGTTCTGCGCGAGCAGGGCGTAGAACTGCGGGATCTCGATGGCCGGCTCGGACAGCCGCAGCGGCCCGGCCGGCTGGCGGTCCAGGCCGGTGGCGATCCGCCGCAGGTCGGGCCAGGGGATGCCGACGCCGCCGCCGGGGGCGTGCGGGTTCAGCCAGAGACCGTAGTGGTCGGGGTAGAGGGTGCGGGCCGCGTCCAGCCCGTCGACCACCTCGTACGACCGGTTCCAGCCGCTCGCGGACAGTTCCTGGGCGGAGGTGACACAGGGGGCGTAGCCGTGTCCCTCGACGTCCATCGTGCCGTACTGGGCGTCGGCGGAACCGGCCTGGCCCTGCCACAGCAGCATCCACACCTGGCCGGTGCCCGGGGTCGCGAGGGCGCGCAGGAGTGCCTCGTAGGCGTCGTAGCGCCCGGGGGTCACCTGGCGCAGCATGTGCTCGACCTGCCCGGCCGCGATGCCGCTGGCGCTCACCTGTACCGCCCCTTCGATAAGTTGCCCCGCTTTCGGGAGACCAGCTTAGGTGTCTTCGCCGACAACGGGTCCCCCCGAGGGGCCGGGTTGTGCGCCGCCGGCGGGACCGGGCCGGAGCGCCCGCCGGAACCCCGGGGCACCGCCGCCCACCGGCGCGGACGTCCCCGTGCGGGACGCGTTCAGTGGATCCGGGAGTAGAAGGGCCGCACGTGCTCCTTCAGCCACCGGGCCACCGGGTCCTCCGTCACGTCGAGCAGGACGAGGTTGACCGGCCAGGGCGCCTGGGCCCGGCCGAGCGCCCTGCCGAGGGCCTCCAGGGGCAGCGCCCGCAGATCGCCCTCCCGCTGGGAGAGTTCGACGCCGACGAACATCACGGGATCGGCCGTCTCGATCGCGGCGAGGCAGCGGCGGGCGGTCAGGACGACGCCGGCCGCCTCGAACTCGGCGGTGGCGGCGGACAGGAAGTCCACCGGATCGTCCTGCCAGTCGGGCTCGTAGAGACGGACCCGGCCGCCACCGGCGGGACCGTCCAGCGGGGTGCGGCCGGCCCGGCACAGCTCGGCGACGGCCATCGGGGGCAGCGGGATGCCGACCGTGCCGTCCGGGTTCACCAGGATGCCGACCTGCGGGGGCAGTCCGCGGGCGAACTCGACGGCCGGGGCGACGGTGTACGACATGTGCGCGCCGACGACCTGCCGGAACTGTTCCTCGGAGCTGAACACGGGCACGTACGCCTGGCCCTCCAGCTCCAGGGTGGGCAGGTCCAGGGGGCCACTGTGCGGGCCGCCCCCGGCGGGCAGCGGCACCCACACGAAGCTGCGGCCGAGCACCTCCACGATCCGTCCGCCGGCCCCGGGCACGCCCAGGGAGGCGGAGAGCACCTCCTCCAGCTCGTTGCCGGGCCATCCGCCGTGCGGATGGGGGTGCGCCTGTGCCGGGAAGTCCGCGGGGAAGTCCGCCGGGGGGAAGTCCATCTGCCTACCGCCTGCTGGGAACCACTGGATGTGGCTCGAAAGGCTATCGGGTACGAGGCGCGTCCCCACGTCCCACGTCCCACGTCCCACGTCCGTCGGACGCCCCGGCGGGCGGGTCCGGATCTGTGCGGCGATGCGGCGGCCGGGAGGGCGGGGCCTGAGCGGCGGTTCGACGGCCGGGAGGGCGAGCCGGCCCGACGGCCCGACGGCGGAAGGCCCGGACGGGCGGCGACCCGGCGACCGGGAACCGGATCTGTACGGCGGTTCGACGGCCGGGAGGGCGGGCCTGCACCACGGCCCGACGGCGGAAGGCAGCGACGGCCCGACGGCGGAAGGACCGGACAGGCGACGGCCCGGCGACCGGGAACCGAATCTGCACGGCGACCCGGCGACCGGGAACCGGATCTGTACGGCGGTCCGACGGCCGGGAGGGCGGGCCTGCGTGACGACTCGGCGACCGCGGGGCCGCACCTGTGTGGCGGTCCGCCGCCCGAGGCCCGGATCTGCGCGGCGGCCCGGTGACCGCAGGCTCCGGAACGCGCACGGCGGTCCGGCGGCTGCCAGCCCGGAGCCCGCACGGCGGTCCGGCGACCGCGAGCCCGGCGCCCCTGCGCCGGTCCGTCTGCCGTCTGCCGTCTGCCGTCTGCCGTCTGCCGACTGCCGACTGCCGACTGCGTACCGCTCCTGCCGCGGTCAGCCGGTGAAGCCGATGCGGCGCAGGGTGTCGGCCGCGGCGCGGTCCAGGAGGACCGTCGAGCCGCAGCCCTCGGGGAGGCGGCCCCGCTCCGCCGCGCGCAGCAGGCGGGAGGCGGCCCGGCGGTGGCGGCGGAAGGCGTACCGGGAGACGCCCCGGCCGCGCTCGCGCTGGCCCTCCAGCGCGGTGTCCACGGTGACGTCGAGCAGCACCAGGTGCAGGCTGCCGCCGCGGCGGCGGGCCTCGCGGGCCAGCCAGGCGCGCACCCAGGCCTGCGTGCCGCAGTCGTGGACGACGACGCCCCCACCGGTGCGCAGGGCGCGGCGCAGACCGGCGTAGTGGGAGAGGCGGACGAGGGGGCGGTAGAGGGCGTAGGGCAGGGCGCGCGGCATGCGGGCGTCCCAGCGGTCGCGGGTGTCCTGGGAGTCGATGCGGACGCCCGTGACCGCGCGCTTCATCAGCGTCGACTTGCCGCTGCCGGGCAGTCCCGTGACCACGACCAGATCGCGGGACGCGAACAGCAGGCCGTGCGGGCTGCGGCCGGCGCGGTCGCGCAGGTCGCGGACGACCGGGGCGGGCGGTGCGCCGCCCGCCTCCCGGGCGGAGGTCTGCGGCTGCGCGGGCAGTGCGAGCGCCGGGCCGGTCGCGAGCGCCGGTCCCGTCCCGAGTGCCGTGGTCCTGTTCACCGTGTTCGTCCTCCCCTGGGGTCAGACAAGTCTTCTCCCCGTCGAGCGTAAAGAGAAGGTAATCCGGTCTGTCTCGCGTTTTCATGCGCTTAACGCCACAGGCCGGTTACAGATGCGGCCTGCCACGATCGGGCGGGGCGTGCGATGATGGCCGCGCCAACTGCATACCGGCCGTTTGAATCCGCGCGGGAGAGTCCCCACCGGCAGCATCGCTGGGGCGCCGAAGGAGCAAGTCCCTCCCTTGAATCTCTCAGGCACCGTTACCGCGCGGGCGAGGCACATCTGAAAAGCGGGTCACCGTCCGGTGGCCCCACCCAAGGTGCAAGCCGTGATCGACCCGTGCGCGGGCGGTCATGGCGAACCTCTCAGGTTCCGATGACAGATGGGGAGGAAAGACCTCGCTTCCCCCACGCTCGGCTCCGGTCGCGCGGGAGGGGCCCCATCGCCTTGGGAGACGAACGCCCGATGAGCAGTACCCCGCTCCGTCACACCGCCCTCGATGCCCTGCATCGTTCGCTGGGCGCGACCATGACCGACTTCGCCGGCTGGGACATGCCCCTGCGCTACGGCTCCGAGCGCGACGAGCACAACGCCGTACGGACCCGGGCCGGTCTCTTCGACCTCTCGCACATGGGCGAGATCACCGTCACCGGCCCGCAGGCGGGCGCCCTGCTGAACTTCGCGCTGGTCGGCGACATCGCGGCCGTGGGCGTGGGCCGGGCCCGCTACACCATGATCTGCGACGCCGACGGCGGCATCCTCGACGACCTCATCGTGTACCGGCTCGCCGACACCGAGTTCATGGTCGTCGCCAACGCCTCCAACGCCCAGGTCGTCCTGGACGCGCTGACCGCGCGCGCCGGCGGCTTCGACGCCGAGGTGCGCGACGACCGCGACGCCTACGCGCTGCTCGCCGTCCAGGGTCCGCTCTCCCCCGGCATCCTGAAGTCCCTGACGGACGCCGACCTCGACGGCCTGAAGTACTACGCCGGCCTGCCCGGCACCGTCGCCGGCGTCCCCGCGCTCATCGCCCGCACCGGCTACACCGGCGAGGACGGCTTCGAGCTGTTCGTGAAGCCGGAGCACGCCGTCGAGCTGTGGCAGGCCCTGACGAAGGCCGGCGAGGTCGTCGGCCTGATCCCCTGCGGCCTGTCCTGCCGGGACACCCTGCGCCTGGAGGCGGGCATGCCGCTGTACGGCCATGAGCTGTCGACCGCGCTGACCCCCTTCGACGCCGGGCTCGGCCGGGTCGTGAAGTTCGGCAAGGACGGCGACTTCGTGGGCCGCGAGGCGCTCGCCGCGGCCGCCGAACGCGCCGGGACGAACCCGCCGCGGGTCCTCGTCGGCCTGGTCGCCGAGGGCCGCCGCGTCCCGCGCGCCGGGTACGCCGTGGTCGCGGGCGGCGAGGTGATCGGCGAGGTCACCTCCGGCGCCCCCTCCCCCACACTGGGCAAGCCGATCGCGATGGCCTACGTCGACGCCGCGCACGCGGCACCGGGCACGCCGGGTGTCGGCGTGGACATCCGGGGCAGTCACGAGCCGTACGAGGTCGTGGCGCTGCCGTTCTACAAGCGCCGGAAGTAGAGACTGGCGCACGGCCGACAAACCGGGCCCCGGCCGGCCCCGCGCGTGACCCTGCGCACATTCGCGCTGATCACGTGCGTTTCCAGCAGTCCGCCTTCATCAGCACTCCCCCGCGTACAGGAGAATTCAGGCCATGAGCAACCCCCAGCAGCTGCGCTACAGCAAGGAGCACGAGTGGCTGTCGGGCGCCGAGGACGGCGTCTCGACGGTCGGCATCACGGAGCACGCGGCCAACGCGCTCGGCGACGTGGTCTTCGTCCAGCTCCCCGAGGTCGGTGCCACGGTGACCGCGGGCGAGTCCTGCGGCGAGCTGGAGTCGACCAAGTCGGTCAGTGAGCTGTACGCGCCGGTCACCGGCGAGATCGCCGAGGTCAACCAGGACGTCGTGGACGACCCGTCGCTGGTGAACTCCGCTCCCTTCGAGGGCGGCTGGCTGTTCAAGGTACGCGTCACGGACGAGCCGGCCGAGCTGCTCTCCGCCGACGAGTACACCGCCTACACCGCCGGCTGAGAGGTCGAAAGACGCATGTCTGTCCTGAACACGCCCCTGCACGAGCTCGACCCGGAGATCGCCGCGGCGGTCGACGGCGAGCTGCGCCGCCAGCAGTCCACGCTCGAGATGATCGCCTCGGAGAACTTCGCTCCGCTCGCCGTCATGGAGGCGCAGGGCTCGGTCCTGACCAACAAGTACGCCGAGGGCTACCCCGGCCGCCGCTACTACGGCGGCTGCGAGCACGTCGACGTCGCCGAGCAGATCGCGATCGACCGGGTCAAGGAGCTGTTCGGCGCCGAGTACGCCAACGTCCAGCCGCACTCGGGCGCCTCCGCCAACCAGGCCGCCCTGTTCGCGCTGGCCCAGCCCGGCGACACCATCCTGGGCCTGGACCTGGCGCACGGCGGTCACCTGACCCACGGGATGCGGCTGAACTTCTCCGGCAAGCAGTTCGACGTGGTCGCCTACCACGTGGACGAGGCCGGCCTGGTCGACATGGCCGAGGTCGAGCGGCTCGCCAAGGAGCACCGCCCGAAGGTGATCATCGCGGGCTGGTCGGCGTACCCGCGGCAGCTCGACTTCGCCGAGTTCCGCCGGATCGCCGACGAGGTCGAGGCGTACCTGTGGGTGGACATGGCGCACTTCGCCGGTCTGGTCGCGGCGGGCCTGCACCCGAACCCGGTGCCGTACGCGGACGTGGTCACCTCCACGACCCACAAGACGCTGGGCGGCCCGCGCGGCGGCATCATCCTCGCCAGGCAGGCCTTCGCGAAGAAGCTGAACTCGTCCGTGTTCCCGGGCTTCCAGGGCGGCCCCCTGGAGCACGTCATCGCGGCGAAGGCGGTGTCCTTCAAGGTCGCGGCCTCGGACGACTTCAAGGAGCGCCAGCGCCGTACGGTCGACGGCGCGCGGATCCTCGCCGAGCGGCTGACCGCGCCGGACGCCCGGGAGGCCGGGATCAACGTCCTGTCCGGCGGCACCGACGTGCACCTGATCCTGGTCGACCTGCGCGAGTCCGAGCTGGACGGGCAGCAGGCCGAGGACCGTCTCCACGAGGTCGGCATCACGGTCAACCGCAACGCGGTCCCGAACGACCCGCGGCCCCCGATGGTCACCTCGGGCCTGCGCATCGGCACGCCCGCCCTCGCCACCCGCGGCTTCACGGCCGAGGACTTCGCCGAGGTCGCGGACGTGATCGCGGAGGCGCTCAAGCCGGCCCACGACGTGGAGGCCCTGAGGGCCCGGGTCGTGGCCCTGGCCGAGAAGCACCCGCTCTACCCCGGTCTGAACAAGTAGTTCCCGGTTTCCGACGGGTTTTCGAAAGGGTGTCCCGCACGCTGGTCGGCGGGCGGGACACCCCACCGGAAACCTTCTGCACCACCCCGCATTGAGGAGTTCCCGTGGCCATCTCGGTCTTCGACCTGTTCTCGATCGGCATCGGCCCGTCCAGCTCCCACACGGTCGGCCCGATGCGGGCGGCGCGCATGTTCGCGCGGCGTCTGCGCAACGAGGGCCTGCTGGGCTCCGTCGCGTCCGTGCGCGCGGAGCTGTACGGCTCCCTGGGCGCGACCGGCCACGGCCACGGCACCCCCAAGGCGGTCCTGCTCGGCCTGGAGGGCGACTCGCCGCGCACGGTGGACGTGGAGACGGCGGACGCGCGGGTGGAGCGGATCAAGGACTCGGGCCGCATCCGGCTGCTCGGTGAGCGCGAGATCGCGTTCTCCTTCGACGACGACCTCGTCCTGCACCGCCGCAAGACCCTCCCGTACCACGCGAACGGCATGACACTGTGGGCGTACGACGACGGGGGCGCGGAGCTGCTGTCGAAGACGTACTACTCGGTGGGCGGCGGGTTCGTCGTCGACGAGGACGCGGTCGGCGCGGACCGGATCAAGCTGGACGACACGGTCCTGAAGTACCCCTTCCGCACGGGCGACGAACTGCTGCGCCTGACGGGGGAGACGGGGCTGTCGATCTCCTCGCTGATGCTGGAGAACGAGCGGGCCTGGCGCACCGAGGAGGAGATCCACGAGGGCCTGCTGGAGATCTGGCGGGTGATGCAGGCCTGTGTGGCCCGCGGCATGTCCCGCGAGGGCATCCTGCCGGGCGGTCTGCGGGTGCGCCGCCGCGCCGCCATGACGGCCCGTCAGCTCCGGGCGGAAGGCGACCCGTTGGCCCACTCCATGGAGTGGATCACGCTGTACGCGATGGCGGTGAACGAGGAGAACGCGGCGGGCGGCAGGGTGGTCACCGCCCCCACGAACGGCGCGGCCGGCATCATCCCCGCCGTCCTGCACTACTACGTCAACTTCGTCCCCGGTGCCGACGAGGAGGGCGTCGTCCGCTTCCTCCTGGCAGCCGGTGCGATCGGCATGCTCTTCAAGGAGAACGCCTCCATCTCCGGCGCCGAGGTCGGCTGCCAGGGCGAGGTCGGCTCCGCCTGTTCCATGGCGGCGGGCGCGCTGGCGGAGGTGCTCGGCGGCTCCCCCGAGCAGGTCGAGAACGCCGCGGAGATCGGCATGGAGCACAACCTCGGCCTCACCTGCGACCCCGTGGGCGGCCTGGTCCAGATCCCCTGCATCGAGCGCAACGGCATGGCCGCGGTGAAGGCGGTCACGGCGGCCCGCATGGCCATGCGCGGCGACGGCACGCACAAGGTGTCCCTCGACAAGGTCATCAAGACGATGAAGGACACCGGCGCGGACATGTCGGTCAAGTACAAGGAGACGGCCCGCGGCGGGCTCGCGGTGAACATCATCGAGTGCTGAGCCCCCGCCGTCGCGCCGGGGGACGGAAGCGGAGGTTCCGGCCTCGGCGTGTCGGGGCATAAGACAACTCCCTTCCGTTCTCCTGCACTTCCGGGAGTTGCCCATGCTCCGTGGTGTCGACGTCAGCGCCTACCAGTCCTCCACCTACTCGACGGAAGGTCTCTCCTTCGTCTTCGTCAAGGCGACGGAGGGCCGCACCTACGTCAACTCGAAGCTCGCCGCCCAGACGAAGCGGGCGCGGGACGCCGGTCTGGTCGTCGGCTTCTACCACTTCCTGTGGCCCGGCAACCTCAGCGCCCAGGCGGAACACTTCCTGGCCGAGGCCCCGGAGCGCCCCGGCGACATCCTCGCCGTCGACTGGGAGACGACGGGAGCGGGCACCCACGCGAGCAACGCCGAGAAGGACCGTTTCATCAGGAAGCTCAAGGAGCTACGGCCGCGCAACCGGGTCGTCCTGTACTGCAACAGGACCTACTGGCTGAACGTCGACGACACCTCGTACGCCGGCGACGGCCTGTGGATAGCCGACTACGTCACCGCGGGCAGGCCCCGCATCAAGGCGAAGTGGCGCTTCCACCAGTACACCGACGAGCCCCTGGACACGAACGTGGCGAAGTTCGCCGACAAGGCGGCGCTGCGGGCGTGGGCCACGGTGGACTGAGCGGCTCAGCCCCGGAAGCCCTCCGGGCGCTCCGGGGAGGCCTCCGCCAGGGCCCGGGTGACCTCCTCGACCCCGCCCCGCAGGCCGTACACCGGGGTGTCGGGCTGCTGGCGCCAGGAGTCGTCGATGCCGCCCGCGTCGACGCTGTCGAAGCCGAGCTCGTCGACGAGGGCCCGCACCTTCGCCTTGGCGGCCTCGTCGTCGCCCGCGACGGGCAGGGCCATACGGCCGGGGGCGCCGGCCGGGAGGGGGCGGTCCAGGATGTCCTGGGCGTAGGTGCCGTTGAACGCCTTGACCACCGGGTGGCCGATCTGGCGCTCCGTCCAGCGGCTCTCGGTGATGCCCTCGTCCTCGATGGCGTCGATCCGTCCGTCGCGCTGCTGCGGGTAGTAGTTGCCCGTGTCGATGACGGCCACGTCCTCGGCCGCCCCGTCGAGGATGCCGGAGGGCAGGTCCGGGACCGCCTTGAGCGGGATCGTGACGACGACGATCTCGGCGCCGCGCGCCGCCTCGGTGACCTCGACGGGCGTCGCGCCCGTCTCCTTCGCCAGCTCCGTGAGCGTCTGCGGGCCGCGGGAGTTGGCCACGGAGACGTCGTGGCCGAGGGCGGTGAGCCGCCGGGTGAGGTTGCCGCCGATGTTGCCCGCGCCGATGATGCCGATCTTCATGTCAGGCCCTTCCCGAACGATCCATGCACATGCATGCTTCCGAGGGGCTCAACCACGGCCGGTCGCCGGCTATTCCGCTCCGCCGCCATACGGGTGACGGACGGATGACGGACGGGCGAGAGACGACGGAGGGATGCCCCGCGGCCGGCGCGGGACACCCCTCCGCCCGTGGGTCACTTGTCCAGGTAGGCCCAGAACTCGTCGAACGACAGGACCTTGTCGCCGTCCAGGTCGCGAGTCTTGATGACGGCCTCGGCGACCGTCTCGGTGACGTTCCAGTCGCCCCCCTGGGCCAGGGCGGTCTTGAACTCGATCGCGGTGATGAATCCGTCACCGTCCGTGTCGATCCGCTGGAACTGCTTGCGTGCTTCTTCGATGTCCGCCACCGGTCCGCCCCTCTTCGTCATACCTTGCGGTGCTGTGTTGCCGTCGTTCTGACGCAGGTCAGATTAACGGTCCGGGTGAGCACGCAGTGCGGCCACCACCCGGCCGGACTCCTGCTCGTACGCCGGGGCGGGTTCCGGCCTCAGGCGGCCCGGCGGCCTCAGGCGGCCCGGCGGCCTCAGGCGGCCCGGCGGCCCGGCGGCCTCAGGCGGTCCGGCGGCCCGGCGGCCTCAGGCGGTCCGGTCGGCCGGGCGGATGCCCGCGGGCAGGCGGATGCCTGCGGGGCGGGCGGCGGCCGTGCGGGACGCGGTGCCGGCGCGCGATCCCCGTTCCGGGGGTGTTCCCGGCGCCGCGGCGGCCGGTAGTGGATCGGCAGCCGTTCGCGGGGTCGGGCCGGGTGCGGGAGCCGCCCTCAGGAGGACACCCGCAGCAGGAGCACCGACCGGGCCGGGACCGTCACCCCCGTCCCCGCCCGGTGGGTGACGGCCGGGGCGGTGGCCTGGTCCTCGCCGGAGGTGTCGACCACGACCTCGTAGCGTTGTGCCCAGGGCGGGCCCGGCAGGAGGAAGTGGGCGGGGCGGTCGCCGGCGTGCAGGAGGGCGAGGAAGCTGTCGTCCGTGATCGGGGCGCCCCGTTCGTCGCGGCCGGGGATGTCCCGGCCGGAGAGGTACATGCCGAGCGTCGCCGCGGGCGCGTACCAGTCCCCTTCCGTCATCTCCGTGCCGCGGGCGGTGAACCAGGCCAGGTCGCGCAGCCCGTCCACGGAGTGGGCCCGGCCGGAGAAGAACGCCCGCCGGCGCAGCACGGGATGGCGGTGGCGCAGGGCGATCAGGCGGGCGGTCAGGTCGTGCAGGGCCTTCCAGCCGGGGTCCTCCAGCAGGCTCCAGTCCAGCCAGCTGATCTCGTTGTCCTGGCAGTACGCGTTGTTGTTGCCGCGCTGGGTGCGGCCCAGTTCGTCGCCCGCGACCAGCATCGGCACGCCGGTCGACAGCAGCAGCGTGGTCATCAGGTTGCGCAGCTGCCGCCGCCGCAGCGCCCGTATGCGCTCGTCGTCCGTCTCCCCCTCGGCCCCGCAGTTCCAGGAGCGGTTGTCGTCCGTGCCGTCCCGGTTGCCCTCGCCGTTGGCCTCGTTGTGCTTGCGCTCGTAGGACACGAGGTCGCGCAGGGTGAATCCGTCGTGGGCGGTGACGAAGTTGACGGAGGCGTAGGGACGCCGGCCGCCCCAGGCGTACAGGTCGCTGGAACCGGACAGGCGGTAGCCCATCTCGCGGACGTCCGGCAGGGCGTGCCGCCAGAAGTCGCGCACGGTGTTGCGGTAGCGGTCGTTCCACTCCGTCCACAGCGGGGGGAAGGCGCCCACCTGGTAGCCGCCCGATCCCACGTCCCAGGGTTCCGCGATCAGCTTCACCCGCCGCAGCACCGGGTCCTGCGCGATCACCGCGAGGAACGGCGACAGCATGTCCACGTCGTGCATGGAGCGGGCGAGGGCGGCGGCCAGGTCGAAACGGAAGCCGTCGACGCCCATCTCCGTGACCCAGTAGCGCAGCGAGTCCGTGATCAGGCGCAGCACGTGCGGCTGGACCACGTGCAGGGTGTTGCCGCAGCCCGTGTAGTCGGCGTACCGGCGGGCGTCCGGCTGCAACCGGTAGTAGCCGCGGTTGTCGATGCCCTTCAGGGAGAGCGTCGGGCCCAGCTCGCCCGCTTCCGCGGTGTGGTTGTAGACCACGTCGAGGATGACCTCGATGCCGGCCGCGTGCAGCGCGCGCACCATGCGTTTGAACTCGCCGACCTGCCCGCCCGTCGTCCCGGCGGAGGCGTATCCGGCGTGCGGGGCGAAGTAGCCGATGGAGTTGTAGCCCCAGTGGTTGCGCAGTCCCCTGCGCAGCAGGTGGTCCTCGTGGGCGAACTGGTGGACCGGGAGCAGTTCGACGGCCGTGACGCCCAGGCCGGTCAGGTACTCGATCGCGGCCGGGTGCGCCAGACCGGCGTAGGTGCCGCGCAGTTCCTCGGGGACGCCGGGGTGCCGCATGGTGAAGCCGCGGACGTGCAGCTCGTAGATGACCGAGTCCGCCCAGGGGGTCTTGGGGCGGCGGTCGTCGGCCCAGTCGTCGTCGTCGTGGACGACGACGCCCTTGGGGACGTACGGCGCGGAGTCCCGTTCGTCGCGGACGGTGTCGGCGAACTGCTGCTGGGGCCAGTCGCGGACGTGCCCGTACACCTCGGGCGGCAGGCCGAACTCGCCGTCCACCGCGCGGGCGTACGGGTCGAGGAGCAGCTTCGCCGGGTTCCAGCGGGCGCCGGTCCACGGGTCCCAGCGGCCGTGCACCCGGTAGCCGTAGCGCCGGCCGGGCATCACGCCGGGCACGAAGCCGTGCCAGATCTCGTGCGTGAGTTCCGTCAGCCGGGCGCGGGTCTCACGGCCCTGGTCGTCGAAGAGGCACAGCTCGACGGCCTCCGCGCCGCCCGCCCACAGGGCGAAGTTGGTGCCGGCGACCCCGTCGGGGCCGACCCGAAAGCGGGCGCCGAGCGGTGTGGACGCGCCGGGCCGCACGGGCACGCCGGGCGTCCTGCGCGGTGCCCTGTTCACGGTGGCGGACGCGGCGGGGCGCTCGTGCGCCACCTCCTCCTGCTCGGCTGCGCTGGACACCGTTCAGCCTCCCGCGGCTCGTGGCACGACGCGGGCCCGGGGCGTACGGCGTCCCGGCCGCTGCTCCCTCGGCGTCGTCCTCCCCCCTGTTCTGCCCAGCGCGTGCCTCGCACTCACGTTTCCCCGGAGCGTGCCCCGTCGTTGTCCAGCGCGTGAGGCACGTAACTGGGCGCGCACGGCGCGCGGGGGTCGCACTGACCGCCGTACTGACATGGGCAGGACTGCTGGCGGGAGCCGCCGGATGCAGCGGGGACGGCGGGAGCGGGCTGGACCGGGTGCTGGGCAAACCCCCGGCGCCCGGGGACACCATCCGGGTCACCCCGCAGGACGGCACCAGGGAGGTGCGTCCCGGCCAGGCGCTGCGGGTCCGGGTGCCCGACGGGCGGCTCGAGTCGGTGCGGGTCCTCAGGCAGCAGGACGCGCAGGAGGCCGAGGTGCCGGGCCGGATCTCCGCGGACGGCCGCAGCTGGCGCCCGGCGGACGACCGGCTCGCGCTCGCCGCCCGCTACACGGTCGACGCGGTCGCCGTGGACGGCGACGGGCACCGCTCGGCCCGGCACACCACGTTCACGACGCACGTCCCCGAGGAGCGGTTCATCGGGTACGTCACGCCGGAGAACCGCTCGACGGTCGGCACCGGGATGATCGTGTCCCTGGAGTTCAACCGGGAGATCGAGAACCGGGCAGCCGTCGAGCGCGCCGTCCACGTGAGCGCCGAGCCGGCCGTCGAGGTCCGGCCGCACTGGTTCGGCACCTCCCGGCTCGACTTCCGCCCCGAGCACTACTGGAAGCCCGGCACCCGCGTCACCGTCTCCCTGCGCTTCCGCGACGTCGAGGGGGCGCCCGGCGTCTACGGGCTCCAGTACCGGACGTTGTCCTTCAGCGTCGGCCGTCACCAGGTCTCCCTCGTCGACGCCGCCGACCACACCATGCAGGTGCGGCGCGAGGGCGAGCTGCTCGCCACCGTGCCCATCACCGCCGGGGCACCGAGGACGACCACGTACAACGGCAAGATGGTGGTCACGGAGATGCTGGAGCTGACCCGGATGAACGGCGCCACCGTCGGCTTCAGGAAGAAGAACGGCAAGAGCGAGTACGACATCCCGGACGTGCCGCACGCCATGCGGCTCACCGAGTCGGGCACCTTCCTGCACGGCAACTACTGGGCGTCGCCGCAGGCCTTCGGACGGGTCAACCTCAGCCACGGGTGCGTGGGCCTCAGGGACGTGAAGGGCGGCGGCGCGGACACCCCCGCGGGCTGGTTCTTCGACCGCAGTCTGGTCGGGGACGTCGTCGAGGTGGTCCGCAGCAAGGACAAGACGGTCGCCCCGGACAACGGACTCGGCGGCTGGAACATGAACTGGAGGCGGTGGAGCGCCGGCAGCGCGGTGAACTGACGTCCGGACGTCGCTTCCCTCCCCCCTCTCCTCCCATGGTCCAAGTTGGGACGGAACGGTGACATTCCGGGGTCACCGGGGCCGCTGACCATGTGGTTAATATGCGCGCAGCGCAGGGGACGTGCCTGCGTGCGGGCCCGAGCGGCCCGGGGGAGGGGAGAACGGACTTGAACGTGCGACCGATATCGGGGGCATCGGTTGGCGGGCGCTCGCGCGGCCGCGACAAGCGGCTGGCGCTGCTCGTCGGAGGACTGCTGCTGACCGTGACGGCCTGCGGGGGTGGGGCCTCCGGGGCGGAGAAGACGAAGGACGGCAAGGGTCCGGGCGCCGCGACAGCGGCGAGCGGGCAGTCGGAGGCGGTCGTCTCGATCGCCCCGAAGGACGGCGCGAAGGCCGTCGACACCAGCGGCGCCCTGAAGGTGACGGCCGCCAAGGGCAAGCTGACCGAGGTCGTCGTCAAGGACGCCGAGGGCACAAAGGTCGACGGCGCGATCTCCGCGGACGGCGCCGGCTGGACGCCGCGCACCCATCTGGCCGCCGCCACCAAGTACCAGGTGCACGCGGTCGCCAAGGACGCCGAGGGCCGTACGGCCGCCGAGGACGCGTCCTTCACCACGCTGACGCCCAAGAACACCTTCGTCGGCACCTTCACGCCCGAGGACGGCTCCACCGTCGGCGTCGGCATGCCGTTCTCGGTCCGCTTCACGCGGGGCATCACCGCGCCGGACGACGTCGAGAAGGCCATCAGGATCACGACGGTCCCGGCCGTCGACGTGCAGGGGCACTGGTTCGGCAACGACCGCCTCGACTTCCGGCCCGAGAAGTACTGGAAGGCCGGCACCAAGGTCACGGTCGAGCTGAACCTCGACGGCGTCGAGGGCCGCAAGGGCGTCTACGGCAAGCAGTCCAAGAAGGTCTCCTTCACCATCGGCCGCGACCAGGTGTCCGTCGTGGACGCCAAGAAGCACACGATGAAGGTCATGCAGGAGGGCAAGGTCGTCAAGACCATCCCGGTCACCACCGGCAAGGCCGGCTACGCCACCTGGAACGGCCAGATGGTCATCAGTGAGAAGTTCACGGTGACCCGCATGAACGGCGACACGGTCGGCTACGACGGCGAGTACGACATCAAGGACGTCCCGCACGCCATGCGGCTGACCGACTCGGGCACCTTCGTGCACGGCAACTACTGGGGCGGCGACGCCTTCGGCAACTACAACGCCAGCCACGGCTGCATCGGCCTGCGGGACGTGCGCGGCGGCTACGACAGCGGCGTGCCGGCCGCCTGGTTCTTCAACCACTCGATGACCGGCGACGTGGTGGTCGTGAAGAACTCCACCGACCCGGTGGTCTCCCCGTCCAACGGCCTCAACGGCTGGAACATCCCGTGGGCGGAGTGGACGAAGTAGCTCCCTCGCGGTTCGCCTGCGGCGGGGGGGGGGGGGGGGGGGGGGGGGGGGCGCGGCGCCCCCCCCCCCCCGCGCCGCCCCCCCCCCCCCCCCCCCGCCCCCCCCCCCCCCCCCCCCCCCCCCCCCCACCCCCCCCC
>NZ_JBIVKQ010000021.1:0-100953 GCF_044750845.1 Streptomyces sp. NPDC088766
TAACTTCACCCGAGCACGGTTTACTTCATGTGCATCCACACCTTCAGCGTTCCCCCAGACAGGACCGACAGGCAGACGTAACGGAGTCCTACTAGAGGTTCACTGGGCACGTACGGCCCGGCCGGTCGGGCCGGCAGTCTGACGAGTGTGACGTCCAGGGTCGAGCCGCGGCTGTGACCGGATTTCTCGGCGATGTAACCGTCCTCGAAGAGGCGGGTCTTGTCGACGTTCGGGTAGAACTCCCCCTTCATGGCCTGGTCGTCGAGGTCCTGGGCCCAGCGGACGAAGTGGTTCACGGCGCGCTGGGGGCGGTAGCAGTCGTAGACCTTGAGTGTGTAGCCCCGGCGCAGGAGCTTCGTCTGGGCCCTGTGCAGGGCTTGGGCGGCCGGCCGGGTGAGGATGCACAGCGACTGGCGATAACCGTCGATGCGTTCGCCGACGAAGTTGTGCGGGGTGACGTAGCGCATGTCCTGGAGGATCGTCCGGTCCACGGTCCGCAGAGCGACGAAGTCCGCCGGGGCTCCGGGGTCGGGGTCCGCGCGGGCCGTGGCGGACGCGGTGGTCAGTGCCAGCAGGGCGGCGAGCGTGGTGACGGCACCGCGCACGGCGCTGGAAAGTCGTGTCATGTCCCCTGCATCTATCAGGTCCCGGTACCGCGCGGGAAGACGATCGCCGCGGCTCCCTGCGAGGAGGCGGGCATCGGGCCCGTGGACCTCTGCCCCGCCGAGGTCCACGACCTCCCCACCGCCCTGGAGTTGCGGTGGTACGAGGGCCTCGCGTTGCGCGGGAGGGCCGGCCGGCCGGGCGTGTGGGCATCACGGCGCGGGCCTCGGGGCGGGCGGTGATCGCCTTCGGCTGGGGCTTCGGTGTGCCGGCGGTGGCCTCCTCCGCAACGCCGCCTTCTGAGCGGTCACCGGGTCACGAGCCAGCACCCGGGGGTTGGCCCGAGCCCGCCCCACGCGTGTGCGTCGTCCGGCGGCTGCGGCCCGTACCCCGGTCGTGAGGGTACGGGCCCTGCGCACCTCTCAGGTGGTGACGGTGCGGCGGCGGTCGGCATCGTGGTCCATGGCGTGCTGGACGACACCGACCAGCACGTCCTTCACCGAGCCACGGTCGCGGGCGTCGCACAACAGCACCGGTACGGCGTCGTCGAGGTCGAGGGCGCGGCGTACGTCTTCCACGGGGTACCGGGCCGCGCCCTCGAAGCAGTTGACGCCGATGAGGAAGGGGATGGAGCGGCGCTCGAAGTAGTCGACGGCGGCGAAGCAGTCCTCCAGGCGGCGGGTGTCGGCCAGCACGACGGCGCCGAGCGCGCCCTCGGAGAGCTCGTCCCACATGAACCAGAACCGTTCCTGGCCGGGCGTGCCGAAGAGGTACAGCACCAGGTCCTCGCGCAGGGTGATGCGCCCGAAGTCCATGGCGACCGTGGTGGTGTGCTTGCGCTCGACGCCCGTGGTGTCGTCGACCGGCCGGCCCGCTTCGGTGAGGAACTCCTCGGTGCGCAGCGGCCTGATCTCGCTGACGGCGCCGACGAGGGTGGTCTTGCCCACGCCGAAGCCGCCTGCCACCAGGATCTTGAGCGTGACAGGCTCCACCGGGGGCTTGCCGCGCTCAGAACGCCCGAAGATCATCGGTTACTTCTCCTGCTCGATGGGGGGTCGTGGGCGGCGGACCGTAGCCTCCGCCGCCGGGGGTCTCGATGACGAGCACGTCGCCGGGGCCGACGTCCACGGAGTCGCTGCCGCCGAGTTCGGCGACGGTGCCGTCCGCGCGTTCCACGCGGTTGACGCCCAGTGCTCCGGGGGCGCCGCCCGCCATGCCGTAGGGAGGGACCCTGCGGTGCTGGGAGAGGGTGGAGACGGTCATCGGTTCCAGGAACCGGATGCGGCGTACGGCGCCGTCTCCGCCGCGCCATTCTCCCGCACCGCCGCTCCCCTGCCGGACGGCGAACTCGTCGAGCCGTACAGGAAGCCGCCACTCCAGGATCTCGGGGTCGGTCAGGCGGGAGTTGGTCATGTGCGTCTGGACGACGCTCGCGCCGGGGAAACCGTCGCCCGCGCCGGATCCGGAGGCGACGGTCTCGTAGTACTGGTGGCGGGCGTTGCCGAAGGTGACGTTGTTCATCGTGCCGGAGCCTTCGGCCTGGACACCGAGGGCGGCGTAGAGGGCGCCGGTGATCGCCTGGGAGGTCTCGACGTTGCCCGCCACCACGGCGGCGGGGGGCTCGGGGGCCAGCAGGGAGCCCCGCGGCACGATGATCCTGAGGGGGCGCAGACAGCCGTCGTTGAGGGGGATGTCGTCCGCGACAAGGGTGCGGAAGACGTACAGGACGGCCGCGTTGACGACGGCGTACGGGGCGTTGAAGTTGGTTGCCGGTTGCGCCGACGTGCCCGTGAAGTCGATGGTCGCCGAGCGGTTCTCGCGGTCCACGCGCACGTGTACCCGGATGAAGGCACCGGCGTCGGTCTCGTAGGCGTACTCACCGTCGTCGAGGGCGTCGATGACGCGGCGCACGGCCTCCTCGGCGTTGTCCTGGACGTGCCGCATGTACGCCTGTACGACGTCGAGCCCGAAGTTCTCGATCATGCGGGCGACTTCGTCGACGCCTTTCTGGTTGGCGGCGATCTGCGCGCGCAGGTCGGCGAGGTTGGTCGCGGGGTTGCGGGAGGGGTAGCGGGCCTCGGTGAGCAGGCGGAGGGTTTCCCTCTCACGGAGGCGGCCGTTCTGCGCGAGCAGCCAGTTGTCGAAGAGGACGCCTTCTTCGTCGATGGTGCGGCTGTCGGCCGGCATGGAGCCCGGGGCGATGCCACCGATCTCGGCGTGATGGCCGCGGGAGGCGACGTAGAAGAGGACCCGCGGGTCACTCCCGGTGTCGCGGTCACTCTCCGTGTCGAGGTCGTCTCTCGTGTCGAAGACCGGCGTGATCACGGTGACGTCGGGCAGGTGGGTGCCGCCGTGGTAGGGGTCGTTGACGGCGTAGGTGTCGCCAGGTCGCATGGCGGGGCCGCGACGGCTGATGACCTCCTTGACGCTGGTTCCCATCGATCCCAGGTGGACGGGGATGTGGGGGGCGTTGGCCACCAGGTTTCCGTCGGGGTCGAAGAGCGCGCAGGAGAAGTCGAGGCGTTCCTTGATGTTGACGGACTGGGCCGTCGACTCCAGCCGGACACCCATCTGTTCGGCGATGGACATGAACAGGTTGTTGAACACCTCGAGGAGGACGGGGTCCACTTCCGTGTCCGGGCCGGAACTCTGCGTGATCGCCGTGCGTTCCAAGAGCAGATGCCCGTCGTGCGTGGCCGCGGCCCGCCAGCCGTCGTCCACGACGGTCGTGGCGCTGGTCTCGGTGATGATCGCCGGTCCGGTGACGGTCTGACCGGGAGGCAGGTCCTCGCGGCGGTGGAGGGGTACGTCGCGCCAGGTGCCGCCGGTGTGGAGGCGGACGGTGCGGGGTGGTGCGGTGCGGCCTTCGTACGGAGCGAGGGCGGAGAGATCGGGGGGTTCGGTGATGCCGGTGCATTCCACGGAGAGTGCTTCCACGACGACCGGGCGGTCGAGCACGAAGGAGTACGTGGCGCGATGACGTTCTTCGAAGGCGGCCCGCATGATGGCGGGGTCGGTCAGTTCGACGGTGAGGGTGGTGTCGGTGCCGTCGTAGCGCAGCTGGGCGCGGCGGGTGACCCGGACGCGGTCCTCAGGGACGTGCTCGGCTCGGAGTTCGGCGCGGGCCGCCGCCTCCAGGTCGTCGGCCGTCCTGAGGATCCGGGGCAGGGAGGCGGTCTCCAGCGGCGCCTCCACGGACTGTTCGCGCATGGCCGTGGTGTCGGCGAGGCCGATGCCGAGCGCGGACAGGACACCGGCCATGGGCGGCACGAGCACGGTGCGGATACCGAGGGAGTCGGCGACCATGCAGGCGTGCTGACCGCCCGCACCGCCGAAGGTGGTGAGGGCATAGCGCGTGACGTCGTGGCCCTTCTGGACGGAGATCCGCTTCACCGCGTTGGCGATGTTGGCGACGGCGATCTGGAGGAACCCCTCGGCGACCTGCTCGGGTGTGCGGTCGTCGCCGACCGTCTCGTGGATCTCGCGCGCGAGTGCGGTGAAGCGGTCATGGACGAGTGCGTCGTCGAGGGGCTGGTCGCCATCGGGGCCGAACACCTGCGGGAAGTGGGCGGGCTGGATGCGGCCGAGCATCACATTGGCGTCGGTGACGGCGAGGGGGCCGCCGCCGCGGTAGGAGGCGGGGCCGGGGGCCGCGCCGGCCGAGTCCGGCCCCACGCGGTAGCGGGAACCGTCGAAGTGGAGGACGGAACCGCCGCCGGCGGCGACGGTGTGGATGTCCAGCATGGGCGCGCGCAGGCGGACGCCCGCGAGCTGCGTGGTGAAGACGCGTTCGTACGCGCCCGCGAAGTGGGAGACGTCGGTGGAGGTGCCGCCCATGTCGAAGCCGATGACACGGTCGAAGCCGGCGAGCTGGGACATGCGGGCCATGCCCACGATGCCCCCTGCGGGCCCGGACAGGACGGCGTCCTTGCCGCGGAACCGCCTCGCCTCGGCCAGGCCTCCGTTGGACTGCATGAACATCAGGCGCACATCGCGCAGTTCGTCGGCGACGTGCCGGACGTAGCGGCGCAGCACCGGCGAGAGGTAGGCGTCCACCACAGCCGTGTCCCCGCGCGGGATGAGCTTCATGAGGGGGCTGACCTCGCTGGACAGCGAGATCTGCGGGAATCCGGTGCGGGCGGCGAGTCGTCCCACGGCCTGCTCGTGGGCGGGATGGCGGTGGCTGTGCATACAGACCACGGCGACGGCACGCATGCCGTCGTCGTAGGCCTGCCGCAGCGGTCCTGCGAGGGCGTCCAGGTCGGGGGCGCGCAGGACGGTGCCGTCGGCCGCGATGCGCTCGTCGACCTCGACGACCCGTTCGTAGAGGAGTTCCGGCAGGTCGATGCGGCGGGCGAAGATGTGGGGGCGGTTCTGGTAGGCGATGCGCAGCGCGTCGCGGAAGCCGCGGGTGACGACGAGGAGGGTGCGCTCGCCCGTGCGCTCCAGGAGGGCGTTGGTGGCGACGGTGGTGCCCATGCGCACCGCCTCGACGGGCTCGCACGCGTCGCCGAGCAGGGCGCGGACACCGGCGACGGCCGCGTCGGCGTACCGCGCCGGGTCGTCGGACAGCAGCTTGTGGGTGAGCAGCCTGCCGTCCGGGCGGCGCGCGACGACGTCCGTGAAGGTGCCGCCCCGGTCCACCCAGAACTGCCAGCCTGCCACGTCCTCACCTCGCTTCCGCGCTGCTCACAGCGCTCGGAGGCCGTTGATCACGTCGCGCAGAATACTCTCGTCCGGCAGTTCGGCCGGGGGTACGGGCCGGTTCACATGGACGAATTCCGCATCCACGAGATCCCCGACGAGGACGCGTACCACCCCGATGGGCAGGTCGAGTCCGGCGGCGAGTTCGGCGACCGACTGGGGGGCGTCCCGGCACAGGTCCACGATGTCGACGTGTTCCGGGGACAGCGCGAGGTCCGCGTCCGGGTCGTCGGCCTGGGGTTCGGCGACGACGACCGCGATCAGGTCGAGACGGTGCTGGACCGCACTGGTGGTGCGGCCGCGCGTCATGGCGTACGGACGGACGACCGGTCCGGCCTCGTCGTCGAACCAGTGGCTGCTTCCCTGCCCGTCTGTCCTCATACCGTCCCACTACCCGCCGGCGGGCAGATCGGTGCGCGGGGCGGTGCCCAGATGTACGCCGACCCGCTTCACCAGCAGTGTCATCTCGTACGCCACCAGTCCGACGTCCGAGTCGGCGTCCGCGAGGACGGCGAGGCAGCTGCCGTCGCCTGCGGCGGTGACGAACAGGAAGGCCTCGTCGAGTTCCACGACGGTCTGGCGGACGCTGCCGGCCTCGAAGTGGCGGCCGACGCCCTTGGCGAGGCTGTGGAATCCGGAGGCCACAGCGGCCAGGTGCTCGCTGTCCTCCCGGCTCAGGTCCTTGGAGGCTCCCGTCGCGAGGCCGTCGCCGGAAAGCACGACGGCCTTACGGATGCTGCCGACGCGGTCGACGAGGTCGTCGAGGAGCCAGTTCAGTTCGCCGTTGTCGGTCGTGGTGTGGCCGGTCGCCTTCGGTGCGGTCATCGACCGTCCCCCTTTGTCGTTCGTTGTGGTGCTGTGCCGCTGTGGGCATCGTCGTCCGCGGCGTTCTCCGCGCGGCCGCGCTGCCAGCCGCGCTGGAGCGAGGCCATGCGGCTGCGGACCTCGTCCGCGTCTCGGTCGGCGGGGTCCGAGCGGTCCTGGGCGGGCCGCTCGGGGCCCTGCCGCAACTGCGGGGCCAGGTTCGCCTGCCGTACGCGCCGGGGCAGGGCACCCGTACCGGAGCCGGTGTCATGAGCCGTGTTGCCAGGAGGCCCGGTGAGGCCCTCGGGGCTGCCCGGCGCCGGTTCCTCGGCCTGGTGGAGCGGGTTGCGTGTGAGGTAGGACGTCTCGTCCGGGCCGGCAGGCCTTCGGCTGCGGCTCGGCAGGGCGGGTGGCTGCGGCGGCCGGCCGGTACCGTCTCCGGAGCGCTCGGCGGCACCGGTGCTCCGCGGTATCTGTGGCGTCGCGCCGCGACGGCGGGAGGGCAGTGGGGCCGGGCCGTCCTGCTCCGGCCGCCCTCCGGTGGGCCGCGACGGGGGTTCTTCGCCCGTTCCCGTCTCCGCACCCGCGCGTCGGGACCGCTGATCGGTGACCGGACGGCCGTGCGAGCTGACCAGCTTCGGGGTTCTCCGGCCCGGCAGGGGCACGGGGGCGGCCGGGTCGCCCGTCGCGGGACGGTCCGGTTCGCTGCGGCCGTCGGCCGGCCGACGGCGCTGCTCGACGGCGCCGGGCACCGGGCCGTCCGGCGTGCGGGTGAGGGAGCGGCTGGGACGGAACAGGCCGCCCCGCTCGCCGCTGTCGTCGTCCAGGGGGACCGGGAAGCCGCCGAATGCGTCCAGGTCGACCGGAGCCTCCAGTTCGACCGGGCCGTCCAGCAGCGCGGGCGTTCCGGGGAGCTGCACCGGCGTCTGGGCCAGCGCGGACCTGCGGCTCCTCGCGGGCTCCGTCTCCTTCGCGGGCCGGGGGCGGTCGAGCCGGAAGCCGATGCCGTTGGTGTCGGGGACGTCGTCGGTGAGCAGGGCGTCGGGAATGAAGACGACCGCGGTCGTGCCGCCGTACGGGGAGGGCTGCAGGGAGACTCGGACGTTCTGACGCTGGGCGAGCCTGCTGACCACGAAGAGGCCCAGCCGGTCGGTGTCGGACAGTTCGAACTCCGGCGTCTCGGCAAGCCGGAGGTTGGCGTCCAGGAGCGCCTCGGGCGCCATGCCGAGGCCGCGGTCGTGGATCTCCAGCGTGAAGCCGTTGGCGACCCGGTCGCCGAGGACCTGGACGGCGGTGTGCGGCGGGGAGAACACGGTGGCGTTCTCCAGGAGCTCGGCCACGAGATGCGTGAGGTCGGCGACGGCGGGGCCGGTGACGGCGACACGCGGGAGGCGGCGGACCTCGATGCGTTCGTAGTCCTCGACCTCGGCGACGGCGGCGCGCACGATGTCCATCAGTTGGATGGGCTTGCGCCACTGCCGCGAGGGGGCGGCGCCGGAGAGGATCACCAGGCCCTCGGCGTGCCGCCGCATGCGGGTGGTGAGGTGGTCGAGGCGGAAGAGATCGGCGAGTTCCTCGGTGTCCTCGGTACGGCGCTCCATCGTGTCGAGCAGGGTGAGCTGCTTGTGCAGCAGCACCTGGCTTCGGCGGGCGAGGTTGACGAAGACCTCGGAGACGCCGGAGCGCAGCTCGGCCTGTTTGACGGCGGCCTCGACCGCGGCGCGCTGAAGGGTGTTGAGGGCCTGGCCGACCTCGCCGATCTCGTTCTTGTCGTACTCCAGCCGTGGGGCTTCCGTCTCGATGTCGATCTGTTCGCCCGCGGAGAGGCGGCGCATGACGCTGGGCAGCCGGACGCCGGACGCCTCGTGCGCCTCCAGACGCAGTTGACGCAGGTCGCGGATGAGCCCGCGGCCGATGCGCACGGACAGGACGAGGGAGACGAGCAGGGCGATGAGGCCGAAGACTCCGGCGACGACCGCCTTGACGATCACCTCGACGGCCACGGGGCGGACGCGGTCCTGGTAACGGTCGTTCGCCTGCTCGTCGAGGGCGCCGAGTTCGTCGAGGACGTTCGCGGCCGCGGTGTCCCAGGTCTTGGCGGTGACCCCGCGGGGCATCTCACCGGGCTCGGTGGACGCGACCGCCTGTTCCGCCGTGCGCACGGGGGCGGTGGTGGCGTTCTTCCAGAAGTGCTCGTAGCGTTCGCGCTCCGCGGCGGGCAGTTGGGCGAGGCTGATGTCGTAGACGACGTTGCGCTGGGCCTCGAGGTCGGAGACGTCACGGATCTCGTCCCGGGTGACCCGGCCCACGACCAGGGCGGAGCCGAGCAGGGCGTCCTCCCGGGAGAGCAGCTCACGGGCGCGGGCGACGCTGACGAGGGCCCGGTACTGCTTGTCCATCTCCACGCTGTCGACGACGTCGAGCTTGGCCAGCAGCGTGTAGCAGGGGTCGATCAGACGGTTGTAGAGGTCCAGCGCCTGGGCGCGGGTCACGGTTCCCTCTTCGACACCGCGGCGCAGGACGTCGACCCCGTCGAAGGCGTCGAGGACCGCCGTCAGCCCCTCGCCGTCGTCCTCGTCGAGTACCTCGCGTACGTCGGAGTCCTTGGCGTTCGCGCGGATCTCCGCGAGCGCCTCGTCGGTGGCGGTACGGGTACGACGCAGGGCGGACAGCGCGTCGGAGGCGCGGGGATCGGCGAGGTAGACCAGGGTCTGGCGGCGTTCCTGCTGGACGATTCGGACGGTGTCCTCGATGGGGTAGCCGACCTTCTCCACGAGGTTCGACACCGTGAACAGGCGGTTCGCCTCGCGGCCGGTGAGCACCGTGGCGAAGCCCCACAGGGAGGTCAGGGACACCAGCGGCACGAGCAGCAGCGCCACGATCTTCCGGCGGATCGACTTCCCGCGAAAGCGCATGGACTCCCCCAGCTCGAACCCCCACCGGCAGGGGGTACGCATGTGCGTCAACAAACGGCGCGAGCCTACTACCGACGCGCCGTTAACTCGAAGACGCGTCCGGAATCTGAACGTCCGTATAGGCGTCGCAGCAGGGTGAGTTGTCCGTTCATTGTGGGAGATTGCCTCCCGGAACCAGCACCTTCGAGCGGGGCGGGATCCGACCGGCGCCATGGCGGAGTTGGCCAGAATTTTTCGCAGTTCGGGAATCTTCGGAGTGGGTTGCGCGTCCTACTCATTGGGAATTGGGGACGGAATCGGCCACAGGAGCCGCATGCCGCACCCGGGCGGCGTAAAAGAGCGCAAGCCGGGCAGCCAATGGGGAGCCGGTTCTTGGAGCCGGGGGCAAGCGGTCTGCCGGCGGTGGGGAGTGACACGTTGATGGGCACGGCGGAGCGGCGCGAGGCGCCCGAGGACGGTACGGCGACGCGCGGTACGGCGCTGCGGGACTCCGAGGCACCGGATCGTGACATTCCGGTGAAGGGGCGCAGGGTGACGGAGCGAAGCGGCCCTCCGGTGACCGTGGCGGCCGTCAGTGACGCGGCCGAGGACGCCCGTCGCTCGGGGGCGGCCGGGGGCGGTGGTACGTCCCACGCGGAGCGGGAGCGGCCTCAGTACCGGCCGTTGTGGGTGGAAGAGCCCGCCCGCCGGCGCCGGCTCCCCGACCCGGTTCGCAGGTCTGCGGTGCGGGCGGTGCTGTTCATCGCCGTGACGCTGCTTCAGGCCATGGTCGCCCTCCTGTGCACGCTGGCCGGATCCTGGCTGGCGTTCCCCATGGTCATCAGCAGCGTGGTCAGCACCGTGGTGGCCACCTGGGGCGCGCTGGACGTCTGGGTGACCCGCCAGGTGTGGAACCAGCGCAACGGCGTCGTGTCGACGCCGAGCAGCACCGCGCGAGCACTGCGCCGTGAGCGTCGCCGGGCGCGCCGACAGGAGCGGGTCGCCGGGCGCGCGCAGAAGCGGATACGTCGCCGGAGCGGCGGCGCCGGGCAGCTGTCCCACTCCTGAGACCTGTAACCGATCGCAGGGGAAGCCTCTGACACCCGAGACCGGTGTCACGGGACGCATCGCTCAGCACGCCGCTCCGGCCCACGGTCGGGGCGGCCGCGCCCGCCGTCGCATCACGCCGGTTCCGGCGTCACCTGTCCTTTCTGCCGGCTCTGCAGGGCAAGCGCCCGTCATGGCGGCGGTTTCCCGCCGCCGCGCTACGGGGTGGTCGGTGCCGGGCGCTTGAACATCCTCGTCGCCGTGATCTCGCTGTGCCCCACCTCACCGGAGGACGCTTGCGGCAGTCCCGGGCGGAGGTGTTCCTCCACGCTGATGTACTTCAGGCCGGCCCGGAGGTCGGCGTCGTTGCGCAGACGGATGACCAGGGGAAACTCCGCCAGCGCCGTCGTGTCGAACAGGCCGGTGGTGTACAGGAGCTGCACACCGAGGGCGTCCGAGACCGCGCGCTGGAGCTCCAGCAGATAGGTCGCGTTGGCGCGGCCGATGGGGTTGTCGAGGAAGAGCGTGCCGGCGTGCCGGTGTTTGTCGCGGCCCCGGTCGTTGCTCCTGAGGGCCGCCATCGTGCAGTACAGGGCGATGGCTGCGGTGAGCAACTGGCCACCGGAGAAGACGTCGCCCATCTGGCCGACGGGCACCCGCTCGGCGCGCAGCACGGCGTCCGGCTTGAGGATCTCGACGGCGACGCCCTTGGGCTCAAGCGCCGCCCCGACGCCCCGCAGCAGCAGGGACATGCCGTCGCGCCGCAGGTCGGAGTTCTTCTTGACGGCGGCGCGGGTGGCCTCGTCGACGACTTCACCGAGCCGCTCACTGAGAGTGGCCTGGTCGGGTTCCTCGAAGCGGATGCGCAGGAACTCCTGCCCGGACCACTCGCCGAGTCCTTCGGGCAGCCGGGACAGCCGCTGGGCGGACCGCAGTGTGGCGAGCGCCAACTCCACGAGGCCGCGCAGCCGGTCCACGATCGAGTCGCGATTGCGCTCCAGCTGCTCCAACTCGTCCGTGAGGACGCGGAGCCTGGGTGCGAAGGCGTCCGCCCACTTCTGGGCGTGCTCGGGCAGCGCGGCGGCGGGCAGTTCGCGGATCTGCTGCCGGGCAGGAGTGCGCACCTGTTCGTAGCGGGTGGAGTTGGCGTGCCGGACGAGGATGTCGCTCGCCTCACGGACCGCGGCCTCGGCGGCGGACAGGTCGGCGGCGCAGCCACGCAGGGACCGGCGGGCCTCGGCCGCGGACTGGCGGGCCTCCTCCAGGACGCCCGGGTAGGGCTCCGGCGCCTCCTGTTCCTCCTCGGGGGTGTGCTCGCGCAGCAGGTCGCGGAGCATGGCGGCGATCTCGTCGAAACCGCCGGCCGCGTCCTCGGCGGCACGGTGGGCGTCCAGCAGCTCGGCGTGCGCCTCCCGCGCCTGGGTCAACGCCTCCGTGCGGGAGGCCAGTTCGGCGGTGGCGGTGCGCAGCAGGGCCTGCGCGTGCTCGGCGTCGCGCGGCTCGAGCTCCTCGGGCAGCCGGGTGTGGGCGTCACCGTCCTCGGGCGCGTGCCGTTCGGCCTCGCCGCGGAGCCGGCCGAGCTGCTCGCTCGCACTGGACACGCGGGTCTCCAGGAGCTGGACCAGCTCCTCCGCGCGCGCGGCGGCTGCCTGCCGGGACGGCCCGTCGGAACCGTCGGGTGACTGGAGCAACTGCTCCGCGCGGGTACGGACCTTGTTGCTCAGCCGGTCCAGCTCGGCCAGGGCCGCGCTCTCGTCGCTCTCCGCGCGGGCCTGTTCGGCTCGCAGGTCGGCGCCGACGCCCACCTTCTCGTACACCTGGGAGGCGGCCCGATAGGCCTCGCGCAGGGCGGGCAGGGACGCCTTGGGCGCGTCCGGGTCGTCCTCCGGTACGTCGTCGGGGGCGCCGGCGATCTCGGAGCGCTCGGCACGCAGCGCACGCGCGGTGCGGCGGGAGTCGTCGGCGGCCCGCTGGGCGGCGCGGCGGTCCTCGTCGGCAGCGCGGGCGCGCTCCAGGCAGGCCTGGGCGCGGGCCTCGGACTCCGCGGCCTCGTCGGCGAGTTCACGCAGCTTGACCTGCCAGCCGGCGCGTTCACGCAGCCGGAAGGCGAGGCCGGCGAGGGCGTCGGCGGCGCGCCGGGCCTTCTGGGCGGTGTCCTGCCGCTCGTCGCGCAGTTGCGCGGCTTCGGCGGCCGCCTCGTCGGCCTCCGCGCGCACGGTCCGTGCCTCGGCCAGCTCGGCCTCGGTCTCCTCGGCGAAGGCGCGTGCCTCCTCGGCGGTCCGCGCCAGTTCGGTGAGCCGCCCGGCGGGGCAGCCGGTGCGCCAGGAGGCGAGCCGGGCCGCCAGTTCGCGGTCCTTGCCGAGCCGCGCCGCGAGCCGGCGGATCTCCTCGTCCCGTTCCGTGGCCCGCGCGCGCAGCGTCTGCCGTTCCTCGTCGGCGGCGTGCTCGTCGTGCATGGCCGGGTTCGGCGGTACGAGGAAGACGTCACGGGTGTCGGCGTCGGGCGCCGGGGTGGGGGCGAGGAGGGCGGCGGCGGTGCCGACGGCCACGGCGGACCGGGGTAGCAGCGCGGCCTGGCTGAGCGCTTCACGCGCGCGCGCGTGCGAGTCCGGATCGGTGATGATCACGCCGTCGACCAGTTCCGGCCGGGCGGCGAGGACGCGCGCGTGGTCGACGGGGTCGACGGCCTGGGCGAGGTAGCGCCAGCCGGGCAGGGCGGGGATGCCGTGCTCGCCGAGGAACTCGACCGTCGCGAGCACGTCCGGGCCGGGCGGCAGGAGTCCGCCGTCGCCGAGTGCGCCGAGGATGCGGGAGTCGTCGGCGGCGGCGGTCCGCAGCTCGAACAGCTGCCGCTCGGCGGAGGAGACGGTGTCGTCGAGGAGTTCGCGCAGCTCCTCGGCGTAGCGGTCGAGGTCCTCGGGCATGAGCCCGGTGCTCTCGGCCTCGCCCTCCTGGCGTGGCGGCGGGATGATCCGCGCGGTCGCGCCGCCGGTCAGGCCGAGTAGTTCGGCCAGCCGCTCCTCGCTCGCGAGACCCTCGGCGAGCCGGCGCTCGGCCTCGTACGACCGTTGCGCGGCCGTCGCCGCGTCCGCGGCCCGGGCCGCGGTCAGCTCGGCGCGGGACTCGGCCGAGGCGGCCTCACGGGCGTGCTCGGCAGCTGCCCGCGAGGCCTCACGGGCGGTGTCCCAGGCAGCCACGGCGTTCTTCTCGGCGTCGCTGGCGGCGAGCGCCGCGCGCGCGGGGTCGGCGTCGGGCGCGCTGTCGTCCAGCCAGCCGGCGCGAACCGCTTCGGCGGTCTCCTGCTCGACCTCGGTGAGGCGCTGGCGCAGGTGGCCGGCCTCGCTGCGGGCGCGCTGCGCCTCGGTGGCGGCGGAGGTGGCGTCCCGGTGGGAGGCCTCGCCGACGTCCTGGAGCGCCGCGGAGCGCTCCTCCTCCTCGTTGGCGAGGGTCTCGGCGCTCGCGGCGGCGGCGTGCAGAGCGCGGACGAGGTCGACGGCGGCCTTGGCGCGGGCGGCAAGCGCCGGGGCGGCGTCGCGCTCGGCCTCCTGGATGGCGGCGGACACGCGCGCGACCCGGTCGGCGGCGGCGCGCTGCCGCAGGGAGACCTCGGCGGCCTGCCAGGCGGCGTGCAGGGTGCGCGCCTCGGCGAGTTCCCGCTTCTGCGCGGCGGCGGACTTCTCCGCGGCGGCGAGCGCCAAGGAGGCGTGCCGGAAGGCGAGTTCGGCGGCGATCAGTGCGCTGCGCTCGCGGGCGCCCTCGGCGTGCGTGACGGCGTAGGCGGCGGCCGTGACCCGCTGGGCCAGGTCTGCGGCGCGGGTGCGCTCGCGCAGGCCGCGGGCGGTGAGCCGGCGCGCGAGGGTGCGGGTGCGGCGCTCGGCACCGGCGTGGACGTCACGCGCGCGTGCCCGCGCGTCCGCGGCCTCGACGATGCGCCCGAGCAGGTCCACCGAGCCTGCGGTGAAGTCGCGTTCGGCGATCAGCTCGGCGCGCCGGCCCAGCTTGTTGCCGAAGCCGCCGACGAGGTCGGCGAGACCGTCGGTGTCCCGCGTGTCCGTCACGGCGCGCAGCAGCAGGTCGGTGAAGTCGGAGTCCTTCTTGACCGCGAAGAGGCCGGCGGCCTCGCCCTCGTCGGCGTTCATCTCCCGCTGGTAGCGGAAGAGTTCGGGGTCGAGGCCCAGCTCGCCGAGGTGCTCGATCCACCGGTCGTGGATCTCCTCCCAGTGCACCTCCAGATGCGGGTACGCCTTGCCGGCGTCGGTGAGCGCGTCCCGGAAACCCTTC
Source organism: Streptomyces sp. NPDC088766 (assembly GCF_044750845.1). NCBI lineage: Bacteria > Bacillati > Actinomycetota > Actinomycetes > Kitasatosporales > Streptomycetaceae > Streptomyces > Streptomyces sp. NPDC088766. Next base: position 14,334 of record NZ_JBIVKQ010000021.1, read on the forward strand.
ATGGTGCGCCGGCGGCCCTGTGCCCCCGACTGGCCCTCGACGGACGGCCGTACGGCGGTGGACTCGGCGACGGGGAGGTTGTCGAGGGTGAGGCCGGGGCCGGGACGGAAGGAGTACCAGGCCTCGGCGAACTTCCGCGGGTCGTTGGACACCTGCCGGCCGCGCCACTCGCTGACCTTGCCGACGACCACGCACTCGCCGGTCAGCACGTGCTGCCACTCCAGTGCGACATGACCGCAGTCGTCGGCGAGCAGGAACTTGCGCAGAACGCCGGAGCTGGCGCCGCCGAGGGTGTTGCGGTGGCCCGGCAGCATCACCGAGAAGATCAGCTTGAGCAGGACGGACTTGCCGCCGCCGTTCTCCAGGAAGAGCACGCCCGCGGGCGCGGGCCGGCGCGGCGGGCCGACGGGCTCGTCCTCGAAGAACTCCGCCTGCGTGGGTGCGGGATCGGGCACGACGTCGCCCACGCCTCGCAGGTCAAGCACGGTGTCGGCATAGCGCGCACCGGCGGGCCCGATCGAGTAGAGGCGGACCCGGGACAGCTCGTACATGGCGGACTCTCGTAAGTCTTCGGAAAGGTGCGGTGGATCGGTGCTTCGGGGAACTGACCGGGCTTCGGGGCTCCGGGGAGTTCGTGGAGTCCCCGGAAGCTGCGGCGGGCGCCGGCAGGCTTTGGGGGCTCGGGGCGGCTTCAGGAGTGGAACGGCAGCCCCGCGTCGGCGACGAGCTCCAGGTCGTCGGACTCCTCGGGGGGCAGCAGCGTCGGTGTGCCGTCGGTGACCGGGACGACGCCCAGTTCCAGCAGCTCGGCCATGGCCGCGCTCCCCGCCATGTCGCGGACCTGGAGCTGGTAGCGGGCGGTGGTCCGGTACGTACCGCCGTTGTCGTCGCCGGTGCGCTGGAGGAAACCGGAGTCGGTGAGGAACGCGACGGCCTTGCCGACGATGCCGGTCGTCGAACCGGCGAGCCGGCGGGCGTCCTTGGTGGCACCGGCGGCGCTGCGTCTGGCCCAGATGCGCCAGGCGGCCTCCAGGCCCGGGGCGTCGGTCGCGGGGTCGGTGTTCTCGCCCTGCCGTTCCGCCCGCTCCTCCAGCCGGCGGCAGGCCTGGCGCACGAAGGCGTCGACGCCGTTGACGCTGACCCGGCCGATGTAGCCGTCGTCGGCCAGGTCCTCGGGCCGGGGGAACGCCATCGCGGCGACGGCGAGGTGGGCCAGACCGTGCAGGAACCGGTCCCCGGAGTCGGCGGACGTACGCCGCGCGTAGTCGCCCATGCGGACGGCGAACACCGAGTCCTCGGCGGCGGTGACGGCCATTCCCGCGCGTGGGGACACCTCCAGCACGATCAGTCCCAGCCCGGTGGCCACGGCGTCCGCGAGCCGCGCGAACGGCGGGTCCTCGCGGTAGCGCCGCAGCAGGTCGGCGTACTCCTGGTCGCGCGCGGGCTGGAGTCTGGGCTGGAGCCCGAAGGCGACGAGCCGCGCCGCGTCGGCGGCGTCGGCGGGAGTGACGACGGCGGAGGCCGGCGCGGCGGCCTCGGGCTCACTCCGGTCGACGTGCTCGGTCACGGTTTCGGCTCCTTGCTGCGGGGGTGCGCGTTGCTGCGGGGGTGCTCACTCTTGCGGGGGTCCTGCGGGGACGCTCGTTCCGGTGCCTGGGCGGCCGGTTCATGTTGCTTCGGTCCCGATCCGGCTCATGCCGCTTCGCTCCGGGGACCGTCTCATGCCGCTTCCGTCCGGTCCGCGGCCATCCCCGCCGCGTCCAGCAGCGCCGTGCCCACGATCAGGTCGGCCCCGCCGAACTCCGGATCGTCCAGTTCGGTCCCGTCGTCGACGGCGAACAACAGCTTCTGCTCGCCCTGCCGATAGGCCGTGCCGACCGGCGGACTGGCCGCGTGCACCGCCAGCAGGGCCACCAGGTAGGGCAGTTCGGGATCTCGCCCGCGTGCTTGCGCGAGGAGGCCCGACAGCCGCCGCGGCGCGTCGGCGGGCAGGTCCAGCAGCTCCATCGCGGCGGCCAGCTGCTCCTCGCTGAACCGGCTGTCGTCGGGTGTCGCGATGAGGTCCGGCTCCGGCATCTCGGCGCCGAGGTGCTCCCGCTCCACCGGTGGCGTCAGCAGCAGGTCGACGAGATCACCCACCCGGACGGACACCGGTGTCCGCAGTCCCGTCCCGCGCGCGAAGAACGCGTCGGTGACCCTGACCGCCTCCTCCAGCGGCAACGGCAGTAGGGGCGCGACGAGATGCCCGTAGAGGTCTGTCCCCGACGACGTCATGGGTGTGGCGAAGGCCTGCCGGTCCTGCTCGGCGCGGAACAGCGGTCCGGCCTCCAGCAGCCGGGACTGCAGTTGGGTGTGGCGGCGGATGCAGTCCTTGACGATGTCGACGAGTTCGGCGGCCCGCCGCTTGTTCTCCGCGTCCTCGATCTCGTCGCGGGCCTTGCGGATGTTGGTGAGGATCGCGTTCTCGTGGCGGTAGCGGTCGGCCACGTGGTCGAGGGCCTCGGCGATCATGTCGGGCACGGCGTTGAGCCAGTCCACCGCGCGGACGTTGCGCCGGGTCGCCTCCAGGGCCCGGCGCAGCGTTTCCGAGTACTGCACGGTCCGGTAGCGGGCCTGCTCGGCGGCGAGTTGGGCGTCGGCCAGGCGGCCGCGGCGGACGAGGACCTCGAGCTTGACCTCGGCGGCGATCTGAGCGCTGGTGACGTCGGTGTCGAGGGCGCCCACCAGGACGTTGACCGCCTCGTCCGTGGTACGGAGGTAGACCGTGCCGCCGTAGCCGGGGACCTCTTCGAGAAGCTTGAAGTCGTAGTCGCGGCGGACGTAGGTGCCGTCCGGCGTGAAGGTGCCGTACACGGCGCGGAAGCCGCGGTCGACGCTGCCGACGTTGATCAGGTTCTCCAGGACCCAGCGGGCGACGCGCTCGTGTTCCTCGGCCGGTCGCCGGGGGGCCTGCGCGGCGATGCGCGGGATCAGACGGGCGACTATCTGGTCGTGGTCGGCGCCGGTGTCGAAGTCCATGTTCAGGGTGACCAGGTCGATCGCGGAGAGGGCGATCTCCGCCATGCCGTAGACCGAGTACTCACCGGCGAGGTTGGCCTTGCGTGCGTCGAGGTCGTGGATCGGCGCGGTGCAGGCGAGCGCGCGCAGCCGCCGCGCCAGTCCCTCGTCGGCGGCCGGGCCCGGCGCCGGGCGCGGCCCCGCTCCGAGCTGGGGCGGAACACGGTCCGTCGATGCAGGCGAAGTCACGGTGCACAGACTAGGTCCTCGGTCTGACATCGACCCAAACGACGCAGAAGCGACCCCCGTCACAGCGGCGCGAGACCGCCCGGCGCGAACGCCGGGACACCCCGGCCGCGGCCCGCGACAGCGACGGCCCGCCAGAGCCTGAGCCCTCGAGAGCCACGCCCTGCCGAAGCCGCCGCCCTCGAAGGTCGCGCCCCGCCGGAGCCGCAGCCCGCCGGAGCCGCAGCTGCCAAGGCCGCAGCCGGTCCGGGCCGCGCTCTCCCGGAGCCGTCGCGGAGAGCCTCAGCCGTCGGCATGGTCGCGCTGGCCGCCCACTTCGGCCTGGACAGCGGCCAGACCGGTCTGCTCACCACCGTGCCGCTGGTCGCCTGGGCGGTCGGCGGCGCCCTCGCGGGCGTCCTCGCCGACCGGATCGGCCGGGTCGGGGCCCTGATGATCACGGTCGTCACCTACGCCGTCCTCACCGTGGCCTGCGGCTTCGCGCCCACCTACGAGACACTGCTGCTCTTCCGTTCCCTCCAGGGCCTCGGCTTCGGCGGCGAGTGGGAGGTCGGCGCGATCCTGGTCGCCGAGTACACGAGCGCGCGGCACCGCGGCCGCACCCTGGGCGCGGTCCAGAGCTCGTGGGCCGTCGGCCGGGGCCTGGCGGCGATCGGGGAGAGCAGTCTGCTCCCGGCGGTGCACGGCAGCCCCGTACACTGCGGCGATCCGTCGGGACTGGGCATCGACGACCTCGGCCGCCCCGATTTCGGGGAACCGGTGGACGCCGGGCCGGACGACATCCCGGTGTTCTGGGCCTGCGGTGTGATCCCGCAGACCGCGGTGACGGCCTCGCGGCCGCCGTTCGCCCTCACCCACGCACCGGGACAGATGTTCCTCACCGATGCCCGCGACGAGCAGTACCGCGTGGCCTGACCAGGAGACAGCATGATCGATCTCAACGCCGACCTCGGCGAGGGCTTCGGACGCTGGCAGCTGACGGACGACGAGCAACTGCTGTCCGTCGTGACCAGCGCCAACGTGGCCTGCGGCTTCCATGCCGGGGACGCGTCCACCATGCGGCGGGTGTGCGAGCTGGCTGCCGGGCGGGGCGTGACGATCGGCGCGCAGGTCTCCTACCGCGACCTCGCCGGGTTCGGGCGGCGCGCGATGGACGTGCCGCCCGCCGAACTGGCCGCCGAGGTGGCCTACCAGATCGGCGCCCTGGAGGTCTTCGCCCGCGCGGCCGGCGCCCGCGTGGCGTACGTCAAGCCGCACGGCGCGCTCTACAACCGGGTCGTGCACGACGAGGAGCAGGCGGCGGCGGTGGTCGACGGCGTGCTCCTGGCCGACGCGACGCTGCCCGTGCTCGGGCTGCCGGGCTCGCGCCTGCTGGAGCTGGCCGGGAAGGCGGGGCTGTCCGCCGTCACGGAGGCGTTCGCGGACCGCGCCTACACCGAGGAGGGCACGCTGGTGCCCCGTGGCCGGGACGGGGCCGTGATCACCGATGCGGACGCCGTCGTCGAGCGGTCGGTGAGCCTGGCCAGGCTCGGAGAGGTCACCTCCCGCGCGGGGGCGCGCATCGAGGTACGCGCGCGTTCCCTCTGCCTGCACGGCGACACGCCCGGCGCGGTGGAGCTGGCCCGCCGGGTCCGGCGGCGGCTGGAGGAGTCCGGTGTACGCGTGGCGGCGTTCGCATGAGGGCGCTGCCCGTCGGCCAGGACGCCCTGCTCGTCGAGGTGACCTCCGGTGCGGAGGCCCAAGCCCTCCACGCCGAGTTGCTGCGGCGCCGCGCGGAGGGCTCGCTGACCGTGCGTGAGATCGTCCCGGCGGCCCGTACGGTCCTCCTCGACGGTCTGGCCGACCCGGCCCGCTGGGCCGCCGAACTGACCACGGCCGCCGTGCCGCCCGCTCCCCCGCGCACGGGTGAGGTGATCGAGCTGCCGGTGCGTTACGACGGCCCCGACCTGGCCGAGGTCGCCGCCCACTGGGGCGTCCGCGCCCGGGAGGTGGCCCGCATCCACGCGGCCACCGAGTTCCGCGTCGCCTTCTGCGGCTTCGCACCCGGCTTCGGCTACCTCACGGGCCTGCCGTCGCGCTACGACGTCCCGCGCCGGGCGACCCCGCGCACCGCCGTACCGGCCGGGTCGGTGGCGCTGGCGGGCCCGTACACGGGGATCTACCCACGCTCCTCACCGGGCGGCTGGCAGCTGATCGGGACCACGCCTGCCGTGCTGTGGGACCACGCGCGCGTGCCGGCCGCGCTGCTGACACCGGGCACGCGCGTGCGCTTCGTCCCGGCGGACCGGGAGGGTGCGGCGTGAACGTCCTCATGCAGGTGCCACGTCGCTGCGGCGTCGACGGCCGGACACCGGTGCCACGTGGCCGCGGCGGGAGCAGCCCCATGCCGATGCCACGTCGCCGCGGCGGGAGTGCCCTCGCCACGGCGCGCTGCCCGGGGCGTGCGGGCACCGGCCGGGCCCGGCCGGGCCCGAGGCCCACGGCCGGCTCCCTGCTCCGGCACGGCACGGGCCGTACGCCCGGCCGCGCCACCGAGGGCACCCGCGTCACCCACGTGCGAAAGGGCGCCGTATGACGGACCGTGCGCTCGTCGTCGTCCGCGCCGGGGCGCTCACCACCGTGCAGGACCGGGGACGCCCCGGCCACGCCCATCTCGGCGTGCCGCGCTCCGGAGCCCTGGACGCGCCCGCGGCGGCGCTCGGCAACCGGCTCGTCGGGAACCCGTCCGGGGCGGCCGTCCTGGAGACGACCCTCGACGGCTGTGCCGTGCGCCCTCGGTGCGCGGTCACCGTGGCCGTCACCGGCGCTCCGTGCCGGGTCGTCGTGGACGGCCGGCCCGCCGCCTGGGGAACGCCCGTGCGGGTGCCGGCGGGAGCCGTCCTGGACGTCGGCCGGGCCGTCTGCGGCGTGCGGAGCTATGTCGCCGTGGGCGGCGGCATAGCCGTCGATCCGGTCCTCGGCAGCCGCTCGACGGACCTCCTCTCGGGCCTCGGTCCGGCGCCTCTCGCCGACGGCGCGGTCCTGCCCCTGGGACGGGCGGGCGCGCCGTGCACGCACGTGGACGTCGCCCCGCAGCCCGCGCCTCCGGCCGAACTGGTCCTCCGGGTCACCCTGGGCCCGCGCGACGACTGGTTCACGCCTGAGGCGGTCCGGGTGTTCACCTCGCGCGCGTACCGCGTGTCCGCGGCGAGCAACCGCATCGGGCTGCGTACCGAGGGACCCCCGCTGGACCGGGCGGCGACGGGCGAACTCCCGAGCGAGGGAATGGTCCTGGGCGCAGTGCAGGTCCCGCCCGACGGCAGACCGGTGGTCTTCCTCGCGGACCACCCGACCACCGGGGGCTACCCGGTGATCGGTGTCGTCCGCCCCTCCGACCTCCCGTACGCCGCCCAGGCGGCGCCGGGCACCCCGACCCGCTTCGTGGCGGTACGCAGTCGCTGACGCCTCCGGCCGGCGTCAACACCGTGAGGGAACCGTCCGGACGGAAGCGTCACCTCCGTCGGAGCGCGACACTCCCGCCGTGTCGTCCCCCGTTCCCGTTCCCGTTCCCTTTCCCGGTCCCGCTCCCGCTCCCGCTCCCGCTCCCGCTCCCGCTCCCGCTCCCGACCGAGTGAGCACCGTCGCGTCGTGCGCCGCCAGGAAGGTCTCCACCGCCGTTGCCCACCCGAAGCGCTCCGCACGCGCGCGTGCCGCCTCGCGTCGCTCCACGGGGGGCCGCGCCAGCAGCTTCTCCACGGCGTCCGCGAAGGCGTCCCCGTGGTCCGCCGCGGCCGCCCCCGCGGCCCCGATCACCTCGGGCAGCGCCGAGGAGGCGCTGGCGACCACGGGCGTGCCGCAGGCCATGGCCTCCAGTGCGGCGAGCCCGAACGTCTCCGCGGGCCCCGGTGCGAGACACACATCGGCGCAGGCCTGGAGAGCGCCGAGCAGGCCGCGGTCGAAGACGTGCCCCAGGAAGACGACCGGCAGCCCGCGTTCCCGGGCCTGCCGTTCGAGCCGGCCCCGCAACGGCCCGTCGCCGGCCACCACCAGCACCGCGCGCGTGCCACGGCGCACCAGGGACTCGAGCGCGTCCAGAGCCGTGCCGGGGCGCTTCTCCACGGACAGTCGGGTACACGTCACCAGCAGCGTCTGGTCGTCGCGCGCGTACCGGGCCCGCAGCCGCGTGTCGGCCAGCGCGGGGTGCCGTTCGACCAGGTCGACGCCGAGCGGTGCCCGCATCACGTTCCGGGCGCCGATCCGTACGAACTCCCGCTCGGCGAACTCGGTCGTGCAGACCACGCGCGCGTAGCTGTGCGCCGTACGGACGTTGAGCGAGTCGGCGGCTCGTCGGGCGGCACCCTCCGACAGCCCCCACGTGCGCAGCACGCCGTCGGCGGTCTCGTGGGAGACCATGGCGGCGGGCACCCGGGCCCGTCGCGCCCACTTGCCGGTCCAGCGCAGCGTCGTACGGTCGCAGACCTCGAGGCGGTCCGGTCCCAGGTGCTCGAGCAGGCGGGCGACACGCCGCTTGTCCGTGAGGACGCGGTAGCCGCCGGTGCCGGGCAGCAGCGGTCCGGGCAGGGTGATCACCCTGCCCTGTTCGGTGTCGCGGTCGCTCGCCCGGTCGCCCGGCACGACCAGGACCGGTTCGTGCCCGGCGGCGCGGTAGCCCTTGCCCAGTTCGCGCAGCGCCGTGCGCAGTCCGCCCGAGGCGGGCGCGACGAAGTTGGCGAGACGGACGATCCGCAGCGGTCCGGCGCTCATGCGGCCATCACCGGCCGGCGCGCGGCGAGGACGTCGCCGTAGTGGCCGATCAGCTGGTCGCCGACGGCGGCCCAGGTGCGGCCCTCGACCATGGCCCGTCCGGCGTCCCCGTAGGCCCTCCGGCGTGCCGGGTCGGCGGCCAGGGCGGCGACCGCGTCGCGCACGGCGCCGGCGTCGCGCGGCGGGACGAGCAGGCCGGTGCACCCGTGGGCGACCAGGTCCAGCGGTCCGCCGGCGGCGGGCGCGACGACCGGGACGCCGCTCGCCATGGCCTCCTGCACGGTCTGGCAGAACGTCTCGAAGGGCCCGGTGTGCGCGAAGACGTCCAGCGAGGCGAAGACGCGGGCGAGTTCGTCACCGGTGCGGCGGCCGAGGAAGACCGCGCCGGGCAGTGCCTCGGCGAGCGCTGGCCGGGCGGGCCCGTCGCCCACCACCACGACCCGCACGCCGTCCAGGCCGCAGACGCCGGAGAGGAGTTCGACCTGCTTCTCGGGGGCGAGTCGCCCGACGTAGCCGACGATCACCTCGCCGTTCGGGGCGAGTTCCCGGCGCAACGCCTCGTCGCGGAGGTCGGGGCGGAAGCGGACGGCGTCGACACCGCGCGGCCACAGCCTGACCCGGGGCACGCCGTGCGTGGTCAGGTCGTGCAGGGCCGCGCTGGAGGGGGCGAGGGTGAGGTCGGCGGCGGCGTGCACGGAGCGGATGCGGCGCCAGGCGGCCGCCTCGCCGGCGTGCACGTAGGTGCGGGCGTATCCGGCCAGGTCGGTCTGGTAGACGGCCACGGCGGGAATGCCGAGCCGGGTGGCGGCGGCCATGCCGCGTACGCCGAGGACGAAGGGGCCGGCCAGGTGGACGATGTCGGCCCGGTGGTCGGCGAGGGCCGCGGCGACGCGTCGGCTGGGGAGCGCGACGCGGACCTGGGGGTAGCCCGGGAGCGGGAGGGAGGGGACGCGGACGACGGGGCAGGGCGCTTCGGTGTCCGGCCCGGAACCGGCGGCGGTGGCCGGCGCGACGACAAGCGGGAGGTGGCCGCGGTCCACGAGGTGCCGGGCGGTCTGGAGCGCGCAGTGGGCCACGCCGTTGACGTCGGGGGGAAAGGATTCGGTCACGATGACGACACGCATACGGGTGTTGTCGCCACGCAGGACGTGTACGCGTCAAAGTGGATCTTTCCGGAGGACGAACGTCCCATGAGCGTTGCGCCGCACGCCCGAGCAGGTCAGACGGCGTGCACGCCCGTCTGACCCGTGGGTCGTCCGCCGTTCACCCGGCGGGTGCGCCTCCCTCTGCCGTCGGTCACATGGCGGAGGCGGCGTCCGGCCCGATCCGGCTGCGTACGGCCGTCTGGACCTCCGCCTCCTCGGCGGGGTCGGCGGCGAGGCGGCGGAGCCGTTCCACGACCCGGGCGTCGCCGGTCTCGGCGTGCCGGGCGGCGATCTCGCGGGTGGTCTCCTCGCAGTCCCACAGGCACTCGACGGCGAAGCCGGTGGCGAAGGAGGGGTCGGTGGCCGCGAGCGCGCGGGCGCAGCGCCCGCGCAGATGGGACGAGGCGGTCTCGCGGTAGATGTGGCGCAGCACCGGGGCCGCGCAGGCGATGCCCAGCCGTCCGGCGCCGTCGACCAGGGTCCACAGGGTCGGCGCGTCGCAGCCCTCGCCGCGCACGGCCTCGCGCAGAGCGCCGAGGACCAGGTCGCTGTCACGGGCGGTGCCACGGCAGGCGAGCACCCGCCCGGCCGCGGCGCCGAGGGCGTCGGGTCGGTGGGCCCAGCCGCGGGCCCGGTCGACCGCGGCGCTGCTGCGCATGCGTTCGAAGGCGTCGACGGCGGCCTCCACGACGAACCTGCCGCCCGTCGCCACGGCCTGTTCGATCAGGTCGGGGGCCTCGGGGTCGTCGTGATCGGCGAGATAGCGCAGGGCGGTGCACCGGGCTCCCTCGGTGCCGTCCTCGGCCGCCCGCACGATCTCCGCGCGGTCCTCGGGCCCGGCCACGGCGGTGAGGCAGCGGGCGGCGGGGACATGGAGCGCGGCGCCTCGTTCGATGCCTTGCTGGGCCCACTCGAACACGGCCCGCACGCTCCAGCCGGGGCGGGGACCGGTGGGGCTCATCTGCCGCTGCCAGCGGTCGAAGCATCCGGCTTCCTGGGCGGCACGCACGCGTGCGGAGACGTACTCGCGGGAGTCCTCGGCCCACAGCCGCCAGGGCCGGGGCTCGAACGCGTCCCGTACGACGGCGGCCAGCCGGGCCTCCCCCTCGGGGTCGGTGGCGAACCGCGCGAGCACGGGGACGGCGAGGGCGCGCAGGCCGGCGTCGTCGTCGCGCAGCGCGAGTTCGTCCAGCGCCCAGGCCCAGTTGGAGCCCGAGGCGGCGTACCTGCGCAGCAGGTCGAGGGCGTCCCGCCGGCCGTAGGAGGCGAGGTGGCCGAGGACGGCCAGGCTCAGGCCGGTACGGCTCTCCTCGGTGTCGAAGGCGTCCTCGACGTCGAAGAGGTGCGCCTCGATCTCGTCGAGGCCGCCGTCCAGGTCGAGGTAGAGGCGGGCGTAGTAGAGGGAGCGGTTCTCCACCTGCCAGTCGTGGCGCGGATCGCGCAGCACGCAGTGGTCGAGTGCCGCGAGCGCCTCGGTGCGGGGGGCGGTGAGCGCGTGCAGTGTGCCGTCGCCGCGGCCCCGCTGGAGCAGGCCGAGCAGCGTGCCGCTGGGCGCTATGAACGGATCGAACATGGGAAACAGCCTCACATCAAGCGTCGACGCAACCGGGGACGTGCATTACCTGGCCGCGTGACAACACGTCGGGGCGCCCGCCGTTTCCTGCTTGCTGTAAGCCATCTTCCTCTGCCTCTCGTCGGTGGCCCATGCGGACCGCATCACGGCCCGCGCGGTGCGGCAACACCTGCCCAGCCATCGCGTCCGTGAATCACGTCGCCATGATGACTCGGCAGCTCAGCCTGCCGCGACCGAAATTTCCGGCGGCCCCGTACCGCCTCCCCCGTGGTCGTCGATCTGCCTGGTCAGGAACTGCTTCTCACCCGCTCAGGAACGCCCGGCTCATCCCACGCCGAACAGCTCCAGCAGCTCCGTCCTGCCGAACATGCGGGCCGTGTCGACTGCCGAGGGGGTGCCCGCGGCAGGGTCGGCGCCGGCCTCCAGAAGGACGTGGACGACGTCCGTCTCCCCCTTGAAGGCGGCACCGGCGAGGGGGGTCTGGCCCCGGTCGTTGATCCGGTCCGCCTCGGCTCCCCGGGCCAGCAGCGCCCGGACCGCCTCGGCGTGGCCGTGATAGGCGGCGAGCATCACGAGCGAGTCGCCCCGGTCGTTGGTGAGGTCGGCCGGAACGCCCGCGTCGACGTAGGCCACGAGCGCCTCGGTCTGTCCCCGGCGAGCAAGATCGAAGATCTTGGTCGCCAGTTCCACGACCTCGGGGTCGGGGACTTCGGTCATCGGCCGGACCGCCTCTCATTGCAACCGTTCAGGTGAATCGCCAGGGTACTGGCTCCCCGGGCACATGGCGTGACCCGCCGGAGGCAACCGTCACGGCGGGACCCGTTCGCCGCAACTCCCCTGTTCACGCGGCCCGTCAGAACCTCGGCCACATGGGGGAAATTCGCAGGATTTCACCCAGTTGCACCTTTTATCGTATGGATACATCCTGTGACCCTGGAAGTACTCATGGTGACTGTCCCCCGTGAACCAGGAGAACCGAAATGATCCTGTCCATCTCAGGCGTGGTCCTGCTCGGCATCATCGTCTTCCTCTTCTGCCGCAAAGACGGGCTCAAGGCGTCGCACTGCCTCGTCTGCGCCCTGTTCGGCTTCTACCTGGCCAGTACGGCCATCGCCCCGAGCATCAAGGCCGGCGGCGAGAGCCTGGCCAGCATCCTCGGCGGCATCAAGTTCTGAGGCCGCCCGTCCCCCCGCCGTCCGTCCCTTCCGTACGCACCTTCAGGAGACAGCAGTGGCCCGGCGCCCCCTCCCCCGCATCCTGAGCACAGGCAGCGCGCAGATCGCCCGTAGCCGGGAGCTGGCCCGGACGGCGGCGGACAGCGCCACCGACATCCTCCACCCGCTGATCACGGTGACCCGCGGTCTGCGCCGACTGGCCTCGGCCGGGCGGCGCAGGTGGGCCGAGACCCCCAAGGACAAGCGCGGGCCGCTGCTGTTCCTGGTGGCCTCGGTGATCCTGGTCGTGGCGCTCGTACCGTACGGACCGCTGCTCGCCGTCATCACCGTGATGGCGGCAGCCGCCTGGCAGGGCCGGGACCGCACCCCACCGGTTCCCGACGGCCCCGACGAGTCGCAGATCCAGCGGCTCCAGGCACTGTACGAAGCCCTGGTGCCGTACTTCTCCACGGCGGAGGACCCTTCTCCCCTCTACGCGCACGGCGGCGAGTGGGAGAAGGCCTTCCCGTCGTACGAGTTCGACGGCTCGGGGCGGATCAGCCAACTGGAGATCCACTACCCCGCGTACTTCCCGGACGGCGAGACCGAGGCACGCGCGCGTGTCGAGCATCTGCTCACGGCCAAGTCCGGCCGGGGGCGGGAGTACCACTTCGGCTGGGACGAGGAGGGCAACACGCTCACCGTGTCGGTGCTCGCCCCGCTCCCGGCCGACCTCACCGCCCAGCGCTTCGTGACCGCGCCCGGCGAGACCGTCCTGGGCTTCACCGACCCCTCCCAGGTCCAGCGCACGCTCCCGCTCACCCACGGCGAGGAGCAGCGCGACGTCCCGCCGGTCGTCTGGCGCACCGGCGTCCGCTCCACCGAGCCCCACCTGCTGGCGGTCGGCCAGCCCGGCAGCGGCACCTCGACCCTGCTGCGCTGCATCGCCCTCCAGGCCCTCCAGTACGGCGACGTCCTGGTCATCGACGGCGGCGGCACCGGCGAGTACGCCTGCCTGACCGGCCGGGACGGCGTCCTGGGGGTCGAGGTCGGGCTCGCCGGGGCACTGGCCAGCCTGGAGTGGGCGGCACACGAGACCGAGCGCCGTCTGATCGCCGCGAACCGCGCCCGCCAGGAGGGCCACCCGCCGCCGGACGACACCAAGCGCCCCCTGTGGATCCTGCTCGACCGGCCGACGACGTTCACCCACCTCGCCGACGCCGACGGCCGCAAGGACCCGCAGTCCCTTCTCCAGGTTCCCCTCCGGCACGGCCGCGCGGCCCAGGTCATGGTGGTGGTGGCCGAGCAGTTCGACAGCCTGGACACACTGAGCGACTCCGTACGGCAGCACACGCGCGCGCGGGTCGTCCTCGGGCCCGCCCCCGCCACACTGCTGGAGACGGTCCTGGGCGTCCGGCCCCACACCACTCCCGTCGAGCACGTCCCGCCGGGGCGCGGTTACGCACGCCTGGGCAGCGGCCCGGCGCACCGTCTCCAGGTGCCGGCGACTCCCGACCCCTACGACGACGCCACCAGCGACGCGCACCGGCAGGCGGTGCTGGAGCTGCTGCCGCCGCGGACGACGCCCGCGGACGGCGAGAAGCTGCCGGTGCCCGCCGAGGCCGTGGCGGCGGAGAGTTCCTGACCGGACCTGTCGCGCACACACCGACGGGCCGCGGGGGGGGGGGGGGCCCCCCCCGCCCCGGCCCCCCCCCCCCCGGGGGCCGGGGGGGGGGGGGCCCCCCCCCGGCCCGCGGCCCCTCACGCCACGAACGTGCGGGGGCCCTCGCCGCCCGCGGTCCCCCCGCTCTCCACGATCCGGGCGGCCGCGGCCAGCCGCGTCGCCGCCTCCTCCGCCACCGCGCCGCCCACGGTGAACGGCAGCCGCACGAAGCCCTCGAAGGCACCGTCGACCCCGAACCGGGGCCCGGACGGCACCCGCACCCCGACCCGCTCCCCCGCCTCGGCCAGCCGGGACCCGGAGAGCCCTCCGGCCCGTACCCACAGGGTCAGCCCGCCCCTCGGCACGGCGAACTCCCACTCGGGCAGCTCCCGGCGCACCGCCGCGACCAGCGCGTCCCGGTTGTCCCTGGCCTGTGCGCGGCGCAGCTCCACGGCCTGCTCCCAGCCGCCGGTGCTGAACAGCCAGTTCACGGCCAACTGCTCAAGGACCGGCGTCCCGAGGTCGGCGTAGGCGCGGGCGGCGACCAGGCTGCGGATGACGTCGGGGGCGGCCCGGACCCAGCCGATGCGCATGCCGGCCCAGAAGGCCTTGCTCGCCGAGCCCACGGTGATCACCGTCGACCCGGCGGGGTCGAAGCCGCACACCGGACGGGGCATCTCGACGTCGTCGTCGAGCCACAGCTCGGTCATCGTCTCGTCGGCGACCAGCACGGTCCCGGCCGACCGGGCCGCCTCGACGAGCCTGCGCCGCTGGTCCTCGTCGGCGAGCGCGCCGGTCGGGTTGTGGAAGTCGGCGACCACGTAGGCGATGCGCGGCGCGGCCTCGCGCAGGACCTGCCGCCAGCGGTCCATGTCCCACCCGGCGAGCCCCTCGGCCATCGCCACGGGCACCAGCCGGGCTCCCGCCTCCCGCATCAGCTGGAGGATGTTGGCGTACGAGGGCGATTCGACGGCGATGCGCTCGCCGCGGCCGCCGAAGAGATGGCAGATGGCGTCGATGGCTCCCATCGCGCCCGTGGTCACCATGATCTGCTCGGGCATCGTCGGGATCCCGCGCCGGGTGTACCGCTCGGCGATCATCGCGCGCAGGGCGGGCAGCCCCGCCGGGTAGTCGCCGTGCGTGTGGGCGTACGGGGGCAGTTCCTCCAGTGCGCCCTGAACGGCTCGGGTGAGCCACGGTTCGGGGGCGGGGAGGGCGGCGCAGCCCAGGTCGATCATCGAGCCGAGGGCCTCGGGCGGCAGGGGTTCCAGCCCGCGCGCGGGCACCGGGTTGCCCGCGGGGACGGACGTCCAGCTTCCGGCGCCGCGCCGGGACTCCAGGAATCCCTCCGCGCGCAGGGCCTCGTAGGCGGCGGCGACGGTGGTACGGCTGACGGACAGGGCGAGGGCCAGTTCGCGTTCGGCGGGCAGGCGCGCGGCGACGGGGACCCGTCCTTCCAGGACGAGCAGCCGGACGCCGTCGGCGAGGGCACGGTAGGCGGGCGGGCGGCGCGTCCCGGGGCCGGCGGGCCGGTCCTGCTGGGACGTGAGGAGTCGCGCGAGCTGCGCTGCCCCCACCGCCGAGGTCCACTGCGCCATGGATATCAGTCCACCTTCCCGGGATTGGCCATGGATGACCTTTCCTTGCACGCCACAGAGTGACACGTGTCAGTCCACTCTCACCACCAGGGGTCCACTTGTCCGAGCCGCTTCCCCCCGTCGGCCCGCTCACCCGTCGGCTCGCCCAGCTCTACGGCGGCCTCGCGCTCTACGGCGCCAGCTCCGCCCTCCTCGTGCGGGCGGGCCTCGGTCTGGAACCCTGGAACGTGCTCCACCAGGGGCTCGCCGAGCGGAGCGGCCTGTCCATCGGCGTCGTGTCGATCCTCGTGGGCGCCGCCGTGCTGCTGTTGTGGATCCCGCTGCGCCAGCGCCCGGGGCTCGGCACCGTCTCCAACGTCTTCGTGGTCGGTCTCGCGATGGACGGCACGCTCGCACTGGTCCCCGAGGCGCACGGCCTGGCCGTGCGGGTGC
Source organism: Streptomyces sp. NPDC088766 (assembly GCF_044750845.1). Taxonomy (NCBI): domain Bacteria; kingdom Bacillati; phylum Actinomycetota; class Actinomycetes; order Kitasatosporales; family Streptomycetaceae; genus Streptomyces; species Streptomyces sp. NPDC088766. The sequence continues at coordinate 29,885 of NZ_JBIVKQ010000021.1, forward strand.
CGCTGCTGCTCGCGGGCATCGTCCTGAACGGCGTGGCCACCGGCCTCTACATCGCGGCGTCCTTCGGCCCGGGGCCGCGCGACGGGCTGATGACGGGGCTGCACCGGCGCACCGGTCGGTCGATCCGCCTGATGCGGACGGCCGTCGAGATCGCGGTGGTGGTGACCGGCTTCGCCCTCGGGGGCACGATCGGCGTCGGCACCCTGCTGTACGCGCTGTCGATCGGGCCGCTCGCCCAGCTGTTCCTGCGGGTGTTCGCCCTGTCCCCGGCATCCGGCGGCAGCACGGTGGTTGCCGGGGGGTCACCGCAGGGAGCGATACTGCGTCCGTGAGCACCCTCGTACGCCACCCGTACCTCGACCACCCGGGTCCCATCGCGTTCGCGCACCGCGGCGGGGCCGCCGACGGTCTCGAGAACACCGTGGCGCAGTTCCGCCGCGCGGTCGAGGCGGGCTACCGCTACATCGAGACCGACGTCCACACCACCCGGGACGGCAGGCTCGTCGCCTTCCACGACGCGACGCTGGACCGGCTGACCGACGGCACGGGCCGGATCGCCGACCTGCCGTGGGCGGACGTCCGCCGCGCGCGCGTGGGGGGCAGGGAGACGGTCCCGCTGTTCGAGGAGCTGCTGGAGACCTTCCCCGAGGTCCGCTGGAACGTCGACATGAAGGCCGAACCGGCCCTCCACCCCCTGCTCAACCTGATCGCCCGCGCCGACGCCTGGGACCGCGTCTGCGTCAGCTCCTTCTCCGAGGCCCGCGTCGTGCGCGCCCAGCGGCTGGCCGGACCGCGCCTGGCCACGTCGTACGGCACCCGCGGGGTGCTGAACCTGCGGCTGCGGTCCTGGGGCGTGCCCGCGACGGTGCGCCGGTCGGCGGTCGCCGTCCAGGTACCGGAGACGCAGTCGGGCATCCAGGTCGTGGACCGGCGCTTCGTGCGTTCCGCCCACGCGCGCGGGCTCCAGGTGCATGTGTGGACGATCAACGAGGCGGATCGGATGCACCGGCTCCTGGACCTGGGGGTGGATGGCATCATGACCGATCACATCGACATGTTGCGCCAGGTCATGGCGGACCGGGGCGTCTGGGTCTGATCCCGGCCCCCTCCCGTCCCGCAGCCGCGCGCGGCATCTTCGGCGGGGAGGCGGGGGCGCGGGTGGGCACCGACACCGTGCGGACGGAGACGTCCGACGACGTGGCCGGACGGCGGCGCGAACAGCGCGGCTGGTACTTCTACGACTGGGCGTGCTCCGTCTATTCGACGAGCGTGCTCACGGTGTTCCTGGGCCCGTATCTGACGTCGGTAGCCAAGGAGGCCGCCGACCCGGCCGGCTATGTGCATCCGCTGGGCGTCCCGGTCCGCGCGGGCTCCTTCTTCGCGTACTCGGTGTCGCTGTCGGTGATCGCGGCCGTCCTGGTGATGCCGCTGGTGGGCGCGGCCGCCGACCGCACCGGCCGCAAGAAGCCGTTCCTGGGGGCCGCCGCCTACACCGGGGCCGCGGCCACGACGGGCATGTTCTTCCTCTCCGGTGACCGCTATCTGCTGGGTGGCGTGCTGCTGGTGGTCGCCAACGCCGCCCAGTCCGTCGCGATGATGCTCTACAACTCCTACCTGCCCCAGATCGCCCCGCCCGAGGAGCGCGACGCGGTGTCCTCACGGGGCTGGGCCTTCGGGTACGCGGCGGGCTCCCTGGTCCTGGTCGTCAACCTGGTCCTCTATCTCGCCCACGGCTCCTTCGGCGTCTCGGAGTCCACCGCCGTACGGATCTGTCTGGCCTCGGCGGGCCTGTGGTGGGGCGGCTTCACGCTGATCCCGCTGCTGCGGCTGCGCGACCGTCCGCCGGCGGCCGCCTCCGCGGGCTCGGGGAGCACCCCGGGCCTGCGCCGGCTGGTGGCGACCTTCCGGGACATGCGCCGCCGTCCGCTGACCCTCGCCTTCCTGCTGGCCTACCTCGTCTACAACGACGGCATCCAGACGGTGATCTCCCAGGCCTCGGTCTACGGCTCCGAGGAACTCGGCCTCGGCCAGTCCACCCTCATCGGCGCCGTCCTTCTGGTGCAGGTCCTGGCCGTCGCGGGCGCCCTGACGATGGGCCGGCTGTCCCGGATCTACGGCGCGAAGCGCACGATCCTGGGCTCGCTGGTGGCCTGGACGCTCACCCTGGCTGCCGGCTGCTTCCTGCCGTCCGGCGCGCCGGTGGGCTTCTTCCTGCTGGCGGCCGCGATCGGTCTGGTCCTCGGCGGCAGCCAGGCCCTGTCGCGCTCCCTCTACTCCCACCTCGTCCCGCCCGGCAAGGAGGCCGAGTACTTCTCCGCGTACGAGGTGAGCGACCGCGGGACGAGCTGGCTCGGCCCGCTGCTGTTCGGGATCACCTACCAGGTGACCGGAAGCTATCGGGACGCGATCATCTCGTTGGTGGTCTTCTTCGTCCTCGGTTTCCTGTTGCTGGCGCGGGTTCCGGTACGGCGGGCGATCGCCGACGCGGGCAATCCCGTACCCGAAAGGATTTAGCGCTGGGGACCAAAGGGCGGTAGTGTACGCGTTTGGCCTGCCAGGCGTACCGTTACTGCGCGTCAAAGATGCCGAAACGCTGGGTGACATCTCCATTCAGATGTGACAAACCGGGCGCCGGTGGGTACTGCACTGGTTGACAAGGCTGCGGCTACGACGGCGACGCACGCCCCGGAACGGGACTCCGAACGGGAATCTTTACCGCCGACCGGACGTTGACCGGATGACGACGACAGCGACACCTGTCCTGTGGGCGACAAGCCCGGGAGGCACGATTCATGAGTGAGCGAGCTCTTCGCGGCACGCGCCTCGTGGTGACCAGCTACGAGACGGACCGCGGCATCGACTTGGCCCCGCGCCAGGCCGTGGAGTACGCATGCGAGAAGGGGCACCGCTTCGAGATGCCCTTCTCGGTGGAGGCGGAGATCCCGCCGGAGTGGGAGTGCAAGGTCTGCGGAGCACCTGCGCTCCTCGTGGACGGCGACGGCCCTGAGGAGAAGAAGGCCAAGCCCGCGCGTACGCACTGGGACATGCTGATGGAGCGGCGGACCCGCGAGGAACTCGAAGAGGTCCTCGAGGAACGGCTGGCCGTTCTGCGTTCCGGAGCGATGAACCTCGCGGTGCATCCTCGGGACAGCCGCAAGTCCGCGTAGTTCCGCGGAGCTGGGGCTGGTTTACAGCGAACGAGAAATGACCGCGGGCGCCGTACGCACTGTCGCGTACGGCGCCCGCGGTCTTTATCGTTTCTCACCGCCCATGGGCTCGGCTCACTGCGTCAGCGGGGGACGCCGGTCCTGGCGGCTCTCCTCGCGCTCGTCCCTCCTGATCACCTCGCCCTGGACGACCTTTCCGTCCGGGCGGTGCATGCGGGCCTGCTGGAAGGCGTCACCGAGGCTTCCGGGGCCGGCCGCGCGCAACGTGCGGTCGACCGTGCGTTCCGCGTAGCGGCCGACGGCCTTCTGGACCGGGGGGAGGAGCAGAAGCAGCCCCAGCGCGTCGGAGACCAGGCCGGGGATCATGAGGAGGAGGCCTCCCAGCATCATCAGGCCGCTGCCTCCGCCCGAGGAGGGGGGCGTGCCGCGCTGGAGCGCCTCGTTGAGATTCCGGAAGGCGCGCCGGCCCGCCCGCTTGATGACCACGGAGCCGAGCAGGAACCCGGCGAGCAGCAGCAGGAAGACCGTGAACCCGCCGGCCGCGCCCGCGACCACGGTCAGCAGCCAGATCTCCAGCACCAGCCACGCGGCGAGCCCCAGCGGCAGGAACGTCCGCAGGCGGGAGCGCCGTGGCCGGGTGTCGAGGTGCGGGGGAGTCTGAGCGCCGGTCGTCATGCTCCCAGTGTGCCTGGCCCCGGCTCAGAGCGGCGTAAGGGGGCGATCAGCCGTTCCTGCGCGATCCGCCGGACGGCTCGGCCCCGGCGTCACGTCCGGACCTAGGACTGCGGGGGCTGCTGCGGCGAGGAGGTGGACGGGGTGGACGATGTCGGGGAGGACTGCGACGGGGGCTGCGGCTGCTCCTGCCCGCCCGGCCGGCCGGCGATCTTGCCGACGCGCTCTCCCACGCCCCAGGCCGTGACCCGCCACAGCGCCTCCACGAGGATGTCGCGGCTCATCTTGGAGTCCCCCAGCTCGCGCTCGACGAAGGTGATGGGCACCTCGACGACGTGGTAGCCGGCCTTGACCGCCCGGCGGGCGAGGTCGACCTGGAAGCAGTACCCCTGCGAGGCGACCTCGTCGAGGCCGAGGCCTTCGAGGGTCTCGCGCCGGAAGGCGCGGTATCCGCCGGTGATGTCGCGCAGCGGCAGGTCGAGCGCCAGGCGCGAGTAGAGGCTGCCGCCGCGGGAGATGATCTCGCGGGACCGGGGCCAGTTCACGACCCGGCCGCCCGGCACCCAGCGGGAGCCCAGCACGAGGTCGGCGCCCTTGAGGGCGGTGAGGAGCCGGGGCAGTTCCTCGGGCTGGTGGGAGCCGTCGGCGTCCATCTCGACCAGGACGCCGTAGCCGTTCTCCAGACCCCAGCGGAAGCCCGCGAGGTAGGCGGCGCCGAGGCCCTCCTTGCCCTTGCGGTGCAGCACCTGGACGTGGTCGTCCGCGGCGGCCAGCTCGTCGGCGAGTTTGCCGGTGCCGTCGGGGCTGTTGTCGTCGGCCACGAGGACGTGCGCCTCGGGGACGGCCTCGCGCACCCGGCCGACGATGCTCTTGATGTTCTCCGCCTCGTTGAAGGTCGGAATGATCACCAACGCCGTGCCGAGCGGACCGAACTTCCTCCCCCGGTCCTGTGCCGCGCGAGTCGCGTCGCCGTCGTTCACTGCTGCCCCTTCGTGTCCGTACGCAGGGGTCCACCATAGTGGCCGCCGCCTGGGGGGACGCGACAGGACGTTCGTATGGTGGTGTCGTTTCCGCAAAAGCGGGGTATGAGTGCGCTTTTGGGCTCGTATGACCGGACGTGCCGCCGGAGGGCGTGCCCGTAGGGTCCTGCGGATGGGGGCCCGGCGCCCTTCGGGCCGACCTGGGACCCGCCGGCTGCGGGTCGACCTGAAGCCGTTGTCTACTGAGCGTCCGGGCCCCACCCGGGTCGCACCGCCCCGACCGGCCGGAACGTTCCCTCGTCCTGGTGCGGCGCTGCGCCTGGCTCCCAGTGGCGGCGCGCCGGTGCGGCACACCGTCCCTGACCCAGCGGCGCACCGGCGAGTGCGCGGACGTTCCCCGGCGGGGCGTCCGGTGGTGGACCCGGCCGAACCTACCGGCCCCCCGCGGTCGGCTGTCAACAGCCGACCGACCTGCGACTCTTCGGGTAACGCGCTGGTCAGCAGGCGGGCGGCGACTCCCGCGGGGCGCCGTGCGGACGGGTGATCTTCCACGCCGCGCCCCGGCGGATCACTCGCCCGGCCCTACGAACACCGTCCGTCCGCCGACCACCGTGCGCAGGCATTCGGGCAGGTCGGTGCCGGGTGTGAGGTCGGGCAGGCCGGGAGTGCCCGAGCGGGGGTCGGTGGACCAGCGGGCGACGCGGTCGTCCGGGGCCTGCACGACCAGGGCGCCGGTGCGCCAGACGGCGTAGTCGGCGGGTGCGCCCGGCACCAGGACGCCCGCGTCGTCGCGTCCGACGGCCCGCCAGCCGCCCCGGGTGTGGGCGGTGAAGGCGGCGCGCACGGAGATCCGGTGCTCGGGCGTGCGGTGGAAGGCGGCGGCGCGGACGGTGCCCCACGGGTCGAGGGGGGTCACCGGGCTGTCGGATCCGAAGGCAAGGGGGACGCCGGAGCGCAGCAGGGCGGCGAACGGGTTGAGGGCGCGGGCCCGCTCGGCCCCCAGGCGCTGGGCGTACATGCCGTCCTCGCCTCCCCACAGCGCGTCGAAGGCGGGCTGGACGGAGGCGGTCAGGCCGAGTTCGGCGAAGGCGGCGATCGTCTCGGGGGTGAGCATCTCGGCGTGCTCGACGCGGTGGCGGGCGGCCCGCACGCGGGCCAGGCCCACCTTGTCCGCCGCCGCGCGCACGCCTTCGACGACGGCGGTGACGGCGGCGTCGCCGATGGCGTGGAAGCCGGCCTGGAGGCCGGCCTCGGTGCAGGCCGTGACGTGTGCGGCGACCGCGGCGGCGTCCAGGTAGGCGGTGCCGGTGTGGGCGGCGTCGCGGTACGGGTCGTGCAGGCAGGCGGTGTGGGAGCCGAGGGCGCCGTCGACGAAGAGGTCCCCGGCCGCGCCGAGGGCACCCAGCGCGCGCGCCTTGTCGACGTCGCGCTCCGCCCAGTAGCCGACGACCCGCGGGCCCGGTTCCTCGGCGGCCAGCCGCAGCAGGGCGGTGAAGTCGTCCTCGGAGGAGATCTCGGGGCCGGCGCACTCGTGGACCGAGCCGATGCCGAGCGAGGCGGCGTGCGCCAGGGCGGCCCGCTGGGCCTCGGCCCGCTGAGCCGGCGTCACGGCTGCGAACGCCGCGGCGCGGACGGCGTGGTGGGCGTCGGCGGTGAGCGGGGCGTCGCCCGGCCCGTCCGTCGCACCGACGCCCGGGGTCATGTCCAGCAGGGCCGTGGTGACGACCGCGGAGTGGACGTCGATGCGGGACAGGTAGAGGGGCCGCCCGCCGGTGGCCTCGTCCAGTTCGGCGCGCGTCGGGGGGCGGCCGCCGGGCCAGCGGGCGGCGTCCCAGCCGTGGCCGAGGAGGACCGTGTCCCGCGGCCGGGCCGCGGCGAAGTCCCGTACCCGGGCGAGGGCCGCCTCCAGGGAGGGCGCGGCCGACAGGTCGAGGCCGGTCAGGGCGAGGCCCGTGGAGGTGGTGTGGACGTGGGCGTCGGTGAAGGCGGGGGTGACCAGGGCACCGTCCAGGTCGACCACCTCGTCGACGCCGTCCGCGAAGGCGTCGGCCGCGCCCTCGGAGCCGACCCAGGCCACCTGGCCGCGCTCGACGACCATCGCGGTCGCGAACGGGTCGGCGGGGCTGTGGACCTCTCCTCGGCGGAGCAGGACGGTCTTCGGGTCGGGGGTGCGCTCACTCATGGCACCAGTCTCGTACCTCGCCCCGGCCGGCCGGCACCGGGGACCCCTCGTACCGGCGGCACGGGATCATCCGGTGCGGGGACCGTCGTACCCGGATGTCGGGTGAGCGGGGTCCATCCGGTGCGGGGACCGTCGTACCAGGGTGTCGGGCCTCCGGGGTCCACCCGGTGCCGTCGTACCCGGGTGTCGGATGCCGGGGGGCCGTCCGGGGCGGCGGTCCTCAGATCCGGGGCGGGCGGGCCTCGTACGGGGTGGACAGCACGACCGTGGTGCGTGTGGAGACGCCCGCGAGTGCCCGCAGCCGGCCCAGCAGCTCCTCCAGTTCGTGCGGGGTGGCCACCCGCACCTTGAGGATGTAGTTCTCGTCGCCGGCCACGCTGTGACAGGCCTCGATCTCGGGCACTCCGGCGAGCCGGTCGGCGATGTCGTCGGGGGCGCTGGGGTCGAAGGGTTTCACCGAGATGAAGGCGGTCAGGGGCAGCCCGACGGCCTCGGCGTCGACGACGGCCGCGTACCCCCGGATCACGCCGCGCTGTTCCAGCCGGCGCACCCGCTGGTGCACGGCCGACGTGGACAGGCCCGTGGCCTTGCCCAGGTCGGTGTAACTCATCCGCCCGTCCTTGACGAGCAGCTGCACGATCTGTCGGTCCAGCTCCTCCATGGCGCAAGAACTTACAGGGCGCACGATCTCTTCGTATACGTATACAGCCCAGGTCATACCGGTTCGTGATGTGGCGGACGGGACGGGCCGATCGGCATCTGCGCATGGCATGTGACCAACACCACAGCCCGTGCGAAGTCTTCGTGATGGTCCCGTGATTACCGCCACGGAGGGCTGGGAAGTGCTTGCTGTGGTCGAGGCCGCAGTGCCTGAACGGCCCAGCCCGAGGGGGAGAATCCCATGCAGAGCCTTAAGCGTCCTGGTCGTACCGCGCCCAAGCGGTTCCAGCCCACCGTCGTCGAGTCCGAGCCGGAGGGTGTCGAACCCGACGGCTACGACGGCTTCGACGACGAGAGCGGCGACCGCTCCTACGAGTTCGACGCCTACGACACGTTCGAGATGTACCGGGTGATCTGCCCGGACTGCGCGCAGCCCATCGCCCTGCTGGCGGACGAGGAGGTCCTGCCGGAGCACGCGCTGTGCGCCTCACCGTGGAACCCGTTCGGGCTCACGGTCTGCGCCGGCACGGGCCGTGCGGCGGCCGAGGCCCGTCCCGCGGACGAGTCGGTGGAGCTCCAGGAGCAGGAGACCGCACTGCTGTTGACGCTCCCTCAGGGACTGGACTGGCGCATGCAGCCCTTCTCGCACGTCGGCGGACCCGCCTCGCGCCCGATCCGGGTGCCGGCACTGCGCCGCCACGCCGCCTGAGCTCCTCCGCCCGACTCCCCCGACCGACACGCGCCATGGCCCGCATCCCGGCCGTGGCCCGTAGTCGGTGCGCCCGGAGCGGTCAATCGCTCTCCAGGAACAGGTATGTGACGGCGAATCAGTGCGGGGTCCTGCCAACGCGGGCCGTACCGGGGGCACATCCCGAACTCACGCACGAGGGTGCGAGCCGTGACCTGGCGTCGCGTGCTCGCGTTGCCCTGGTATGACCCCCACCTATCAGGCGTCCGGGCGTCACCGCCAACTGTCCGTCCCGGCCTCCGTGTCGGCGAAATCGGTTCCGTCGGCTCCGCCGCCGCCCCCGCAGGACCCGCCGATCTACCGCGCCATGATGCGCGCCTGGGCCGACCGGGGCCGCGCCCTGCCCGGCCGGCGTGACCCGGAGTGGGTTCGGCTGGTCGCACCGCTGGTGCGGCCGGGCCAGTTCAGCGGGTCTCCGGACCCAGCAGCTGACGGGCGATGACCATGCGCTGGATCTGGTTCGTGCCCTCGACGATCTGCAGCACCTTGGCCTCGCGCAGGTAGCGCTCGACGGGGAAGTCGGCGGTGTAGCCGTAGCCGCCGAGCACCTGGACGGCGTCCGTGGTGACCTGCATCGCCGCGTCGGTGCAGTGCAGTTTGGCCATGGCCGCCTCGCGCACGAACGGCCGGCCGGCGTCGCGCAGTCGCGCGGCCGCGAGATACAGGGCCCGGCCCGACTCGACCCGGGTCGCCATGTCGGCGAGCAGGAAGCGCAGCCCCTGGAAGTCGGCGATCGGCCGCCCGAACTGCCGGCGCCCGGTGGCGTGGGCGACCGCCTCGTCCAGGGCGGCCCGGGCGAGGCCGACGGCGCAGGCGGCGATGCCGAGCCGTCCGGAGTCGAGGGCGGCGAGGGCGATAGCGAAGCCCTGCCCCTCGTCGCCGATGCGCAGCGCGTCGGGGATCCGCACCCCGTCGAAGTGGACCTGGGCGGTCGGCGAGCCCTTGAGCCCCATCTTCCTCTCGGGCGGCGCGGCGCTCAGCCCCTCGGCGTCGCCGGGCACCAGGAAGGCGGTGATCCCGCGGGCGCCCTCGCCGCCGGTACGCGCCATGACGGTGTAGAAGTCGGCGATGCCCCCGTGGGTGATCCAGGCCTTGGTCCCGTCGATGACCCAGCCGTCGCCCTCCCGGACGGCCCGGGTGCGCAGCGCGGCCGCGTCGGAGCCGGAGGCGGGCTCGGAGAGGCAGTAGGCGCCGAGCTGTCCGCCGCCCAGCATCGCGGGCAGGCGGGCGGCCCGCTGCTCCCCGGTGCCGTGGGCGGCGAGGGCGTAGGTGGCCAGGGTGTGCACGCTGACGCCGAGGCCGACGGTGAGACGGGCGGCGGCGAGTTCCTCGAGGACCTGGAGGTAGACCTCGTACGGCTGGTCTCCGCCGCCGTACGCGGACGGGTAGGGCAGACCGAGGAGGCCCGCTTGGGACAGGAGGGTGAACAGTGCGCGCGGGAAGTGTCCGGCGTCCTCCTCCGCGGCGGCGCTCGGGGCGATCTCGCGGCGGGCGATGTCCTGGACGAGGGCGAGCAGGTCGCGGGCTTCCTCCGTGGGCAGGAGACGGTCCACGGGCGGTGCTGCACGGTCGGGCATGACCCCACTCTCCTCCTCGGGCCGGCCGGCGGCCCGGCGCGGTGAGTATGCCCGCGGGGGGCGGCGGCCGCACGGCCCGAGCGGAGGCGATCGGTCCGCACCATTGACCGGGCTGGTCTGGTCCTCCTGCGCTCTCGGCACCGTGCTACCGCGTCCATGCCAACCGGTGCGCGTTCACCTCTCCGCCACGAGGTGGCACCCGATGCCGCACCCTCCCCACCGTCGCTCCCGCTTCCGGGCGCTCGCCGCCGCCTGCACGGCCGTGCTCGGCGCGGGTCTGCTCGCCGGCGCGGGCACCGCGACCGCCCCCGCCGCCCCGTCCGTGCGGGCGTCAGCCGCCGCCACCGACGCCACCACCCGTCCGTGCGGGCGGCCGCCGGGTCCAAGGTCCTCGGCTGCTTCACGGAGTGGGGCACCCACGACCGCAAGCACCTCGTCAAGAACACCGAGACGTCCGGCTCGGCGACCGGGCTCACCCACACCTCGGCGACCATCGCCAGGCTCAAGGGCCTCGGCATCGCCGCCTCGAAGCTGCTGCTGGGCATCGGCTTCTACGGGCGCGGCCGGACCGGAGTCACCCCGGGCGGCGCCCGGCGGCACCGCGACCGGCCCGGCCGCGGGAACGTACGAGCAGGGCGTCGAGGACTACGAGGTGCTCAGGAGCAGCGCCCCGCGACGGGCACGGCGGGCGGGACGGCGTACGCCAGGTGCGGGAACGACCGGTGGAGTCACGACACCCCGGCGACTGTCGCGACGAAGACGACGTACGAGAACCAGCAGGGTCCCGGCGGGACCTTCTTCCGGGAGCCGAGCGGGGACACCGCAGACGGTGGGCTGGTCACGGCCATCGACTGGCCGGTCCCGCACGGACACCCGGGGCGGAGGAGCACGAACCTTCGCCCCGGGGGCGGTTCAGGGATCGCGCCGGGCCGGCTTCGGGGCCGGGAAGGCGGCGTCGAGTTCCTCGACGGCGCGCAGGGCGCCGCCCAGGGTCTTCACGAGGAGGTCGCGCATGGTCTCGCGGGAGAGTTCGGGGCGGTCGATCCAGTCGAGGGTGGCGCCCTCCACGCTGCACACCCAGGACAGCAGGCTCATGCGGGGCAGCGCCGGGATGTCGCTGCGGCCGTAGGCACCCTCGGCGATGGTGGCCACGATCGCCTCGCGCACCCCGTCCCGGATGGCGTGCACCTCGGTGTCGAAGCCGACGCCGCCGCTGACGATGGTGCGGTAGGCGGCCTGGTGGTGCTCGGCGAAGCGCAGGTAGCCGTCGATCGTCCGGTGGACCCGGTCCACCTGGGGCAGTTCCATGCCGCTCGCCGCGAAGGAGACCAGGTCGGCGACGGAGTCCCGGATGATCGCCAGGTAGTAGCCGCGCTTGGACTGGAAGTAGTAGTAGATCAGTCCTTTGGCGACGTGCGCCTGCCGGGCGATGTCGTCCATGGAGAGCGCGTCGTAGGACGTGTCGGCGAACAACCTGCGCCCGATGGCGATGAGTTCGGCGCGACGCGCCAGTGAGCGCTCGGTGCCGCGCGCCCGGGGGCGGGACGCGTCACGCTGCTGACTGATGTTCAATGTCGACCCTGGCTCCAACGCTCGGCGGGACGACGTCAGTATGTCAGGTCGAACCGGGGCCGGGCGCAGCGGGACCGGCCCGCGGACGGCGCTCCCGCGCCGGCGTCAGACCAGGCCCAGCTGGGCCACGAGCATCGCCACGACGACGACCAGGGTCCATCCCATGACGTGCTCGAAGATCTTCGGACCGTCGTCCTCGGGCCCGCCGGTACGGGTGCGGGCGGCGGCGGTGGCGTGTGCGGTCATGGTCTCTCGCTGACGGTCGTGCATGCGGTGGACGGCGGGCTCCCCCCGATCCGTCCACCTTGCCACCGTGCGGGGCTTTTGCGGCCGAGAGCTTGCTCACACGCGGACGGCCCCCGCCGCGACGGGGGCCGTGACGTCGAGGGACGTCCGCGTGCGGGGCGTGGCTCAGCGCACTCCGACCGCCGCGAGCGCCCTGCGCTGGAGCGCGCTCGGACGCGCCGGGAAGTAGAGGTAGCAGACGCCTCCGGTGCCCGACGCGACCTTGCCGCTCGCGTTGTAGCGCTTGGTCCGCAGCCAGATGTTCTCGAACTCCCGCCGCCGGTAGACGCGCCGCACCGCCGGATCGCTCGGCGAGGCCGGGTCGTTGGCGATCACGTCGCCGTCCGCGGTGAAGCCGATCACGGTCATCAGATGGCCGGAGGTGCCGTACCCCGCGCCCGTCAGCTCGTCCTTCAGGAAGGACTGTGACGTGATGGCCGGGATGCCGGCCGCGATCAGCGTCTCCAGGTCGGTGAGGGAGCCGAGCCGGGTCACCACGCCCTGGAGATCATCGAACGTGGCGGCGTAGGCCGCGTTGAACGGCCAGTTGCCACAGCCGTCGTACTGGTGGTCGAACGTGTGGCGAGCCGCGTGGCACACCTGCGGGTCGGCGTACGCGGGGTCGACCCAGGCCAGTTGCTCCGGTGTGAGGCGTCCGCCCCAGTACTCGATGATCATCTGCGAGGAGGTGGGGCTGCACCAGGCCTCGCCGCCGTTGTCGTACTCGGGGTACTGGCCGACGTGGATCTCCTGCGAGTAGCGGGGGACGACCAGTTCCTGCGCGAGGCCCGGCACCGAGGCCGGGACGGTGAAGCGGTCCGGGACGTCGGAGCCCATCGCGCCCACCCGCCACACGGTCGGGGTGAGCTCGGTGCCGGGCCTGCGGTGGAGGGTCAGACGCAGCCGGTACGACGTGAGGCGCAGGCCCGTGGCCGCGTCGTCGACCGCGAGGGTGTCCGTCCACACGGTGCTCCTGCCGTCGGTCTGGCCGTCGACGGAGGTCCGCTTGATGTCCTGGTCCCCGGCGGCCCACCGGCCCATCACGTACCAGGGGGTGGCCGTGCCGTCGGAGTAGCCGGCCTTCAGCTCGACCTGGAGCCAGGTACCGGCCGGTGTGCCGGCGTTCCAGGAGGCGATCGCCTCGGTGGCGGGGACGGCGAACCGGTGGACGGGAGAGGTCCAGGTCGCGTACTCCCAGGCGGCGGTGGTGCCGGTGTGCGGGTCGGTGTAGTCGGCGGTCCCGGCCGGGGCCGCGAGGACCAGCCCGGGCCGGACGCCGGCGACGGCGCGGGTGCCCGCCGCGGTACCGGAACGCCAGTCGGTGTATGTCGTCCAGGAGTGGTACTCCACGGGGCGGTCCGGGGCCGCACCCGGCGCCGCTTCAGGCGCTGCGCCCGGTGCTGCGCCCTGGTTCGCGGGCTCGGTCGGAACGGCGGCCTCGGCCACCGCGGGGGCCGCGCCGCCCGCCACGGCGGCGACGACCGCGGCGGCGAGGAGCGTCCTGCGGGACGGCTGGTCGGTTCGGTCGGAGAGCTGGTCGGCCCTCCTGGACGGCTGTTCGGCTCTGCTCATGAGCGAAAGACTCCCAGGGTGTCCGAGTCGGAGCGGGTCCGGTGTGCGGTGTGCGGTGTGCGGTGTGCGGTGTGCGGTGTGCGGTGTGCGGTGTGCGGTGTGCGGTGTGCGGTGTGCGGTGTGCGCCAACTATGGCGGGAGGGGGGCGGGGCTGCCAGCACTTCCGCCCGCGCCGCGCCCGGCAATATTGGCCTGGTCCACTGGCGTGACCTGCGGGAGGGCCGACCCGCGCCGCTAGACTTGCCCGGCCCCGCCACTGCCGTCACCGCCACCACCGCCAGGAACCGCCATCCGCCAGCTCGCCTCCCGGCTCCGCAGCCTGCCGCCGTCCTGCGGCCCGGTCCGCCTGATCGGCGTCGACGGGCACGCCGGCTCGGGCAAGTCCACGTTCGCGGGACAGCTGGCCGAGGCGTCGGGCGGGGCACCGGTACTGCGCCTGGACGACATCGCGACCCACGACGAACTGTTCGCGTGGACCGGGCGGCTGCTGGCCCAGGTGATCGAGCCGCTCGGCCGCGGCAAGACGGCGCACTACACCCCCTACGACTGGCGCGTCCGCGGGTTCGGCCCGCCCCGCCCGCTTCCCCCGGCCCCCGTGATCCTGGTCGAGGGCGTCGGCGCCGGCCGCCGCGCCCTGCGGCCGTACCTGGCTCACCTGCTGTGGATGGAACTGCCGCGCGAGGAGGCCTGGGCTCGCGGGCGGTCCCGGGACGGGGAGGACCAGCGGGAGTTCTGGGACGGATGGGTCGAGGCGGAGGCGCGACATTTCGCCGAGGACCCGTCGAGGCCGTACGCGCACGCTCTGGTGCGGCAGTTGCCCGAGGGCTACGAGGTGCTGCCGGGGCCCGCGGGAACGCGCTGAGCACACCACCACGTCACGCAGGGTGAAGGGTCGCATGCGATGTGGTGAAAATGTGAAGGCCCTTGCATTCGAACTCCGCCAAGTGCTCCAACTCGGCTTGACCGACGGCCCGTACAGGACTTACGTTCTCAATGTGCGGCATTGGAAGCCGCCCCGCAGTCGCGAAGCCCCCGGTTGTTCCCCCGTGATCGGGGGCTTCGTTCTGCCCGCACACCCCTTCGGGGCCGTTTCGCCGACGCACCGCGATGCCCTTCGCTCACCCAGGGTCACCGTGCGGCGGTGCGCCCCCTCTGCTCCCACTTCGCCGAACGGGCTGTGCGGCACCCTTCGGCGGGGTGCTCCCCCGCAGGTACGATGCCCTCGGTGCGACCTGCGGGCGACTGCTGCGCGCACCTGGCAACTCCGGTCCGCGGCACAGCGGTTCGACCATCGCAGCCGATGGGCTCCGGCCCGGTGGCATACCGACGGGGGCACGGTTCGTGGGGGACGTGATGGACTTCGGCACGCGGGGCCCCGAGGCCCCGGCCGACCTCGCCTGGCTACGCGGCGTGGACGCCTACACCATGGGTGCGTATCCGCAGGCGGAGGAGGAGTTCCGCGCCGCGGTGCGGATCGATCCCGGCATGGCCGACGGCTGGCTCGGCCTGCACGCGCTGCGCGTCGACACGACGACCGCGCTGCTCAGGATGTTCCGGCACCGCGACCGCTTCGGCGAACAGCGCACCCGGCACCGCCGCACCCTCAACTCCTGGTACTGGCTCGGCTGGTGGGTACAGCCCGTCCTGGAGAGCCCCCGCGACCTGCTCCTCGCGCACGCCTCGCACTGGCTGGACGGCCGGCACGTGCCCGAGCTGGACCGGGCGCTGGCGGGCCTCCCGCCCGTCGACGCCGACCACCACGTCCGCTTCCTGCACGCCTGCCGCGCCTATCTGGTCAAGGACTGGGAGCAGCTCGTCCGGCACACCGACCCGCTCCTCGACGACCCCCTCCTCGGTATCGAGGCCGGCCTGTTCGGCGGCATGGCCCGGGTCCGGCTGGAGATGTACGGGCAGGCCGAGCCGCTGCTGTCGACGGCGCTCATGCGCTGCCGCAGCGAACAGCCGCAGCGCAAGGAGTTGCGGTACTGGCTGGCCCGCGCGCACGAGGGCACCGGCCGGTCCGCCGCCGCGCTCCCCCTGTACCGGGCCGTGCACCGGGTCGACCCCGCCTTCATGGACACCTCGGCCCGGCTCGCCGCGATCGCCGAGGGCGACGGTTACGACGACACGGGCGACCTGGCGTCCATCACCCTGGCCGGAGTCGGTCAGGACGTCGGGGACGGGGCGGACGTCCTGGACCCGCTGTTCGGCACCGAGGGCCGGGACCTGAAGCTCGGCGACCCGTCCGACCTGCCGCCCGTGGTTCCCGTCCCGACGGTGCCCGACCCGGCCGTGCGGGAGAAGACCGTAGTGCCCCCGGTCCTGCCGGCCGGTCCCACCGACCCGACGTTACTGGAGGAGGCGCTCACCGAGCTGGAGCGCATGGTGGGGCTGGAGCCGGTGAAACGGCAGGTCAAGGCTCTGTCGGCGCAGCTGAACATGGCCCGGCTGCGAGCCGGCCAGGGCCTCCCGGTCCAGCCGCCGAAGCGGCACTTCGTCTTCTCCGGCCCCTCCGGAACCGGCAAGACCACGGTGGCCCGCATCCTCGGCCGCGTCTTCTACGCCCTCGGCCTGCTCGGCGGCGACCACCTCGTGGAGGCCCAGCGGGCCGACCTCGTCGGCGAGTACCTGGGCCAGACCGCCGTGAAGGCCAACGAACTGATCGACTCCGCGCTGGGCGGGGTCCTGTTCGTGGACGAGGCCTACTCCCTGTCCAACTCCGGCTACGGCAAGGGGGACGCGTACGGGGACGAGGCCCTGCAGGTGCTCCTGAAGCGGGCCGAGGACAACCGGGACCACCTGGTGGTGATCCTGGCCGGCTATCCCGAGGGCATGGACCGGCTGCTCGCGGCGAACCCCGGTCTGTCGTCCCGCTTCACGACCCGCGTCGACTTCCCGTCGTACCGGCCCCTCGAACTCACCTCGATCGGTGAGGTGCTCGCGGCGGACAACGGGGACGTGTGGGACGAGGAGGCGCTGGACGAACTGCGGTCGATCGCCGGGCACGTGGTGGACCAGGGGTGGATCGACGAACTGGGCAACGGACGGTTCCTGCGGACCCTGTACGAGAAGAGCTGCGCCTACCGGGACCTGCGGCTGTCGACGTACCCGGGGACTCTGACCCGCGACGATCTGTCGACACTGCGGTTGCCGGATCTGATGCAGGCGTACGGCGAGGTGCTGTCGGGGCGGGGGCCGCAGGACCCGGCCTGAGGCCGGACCCCACGAGCCCGGCCTGATCCGAACGAGAGGCCCTAGGTAGCCATCACCACCTCGGGGTAGTCCCGGTGGGCGGGGTCCGTCACCTCGCCCACCAGCAGTTCCAGGACGTCCTCCAGGGCGACCAGCCCGAGCACCCTGCCCGAGGCGTCCGCGACCTGCGCCAGGTGCGTCGCCGCCCGCCGCATCACCGTCAGCGCGTCGTCCAGCGGCAGTTCGGAGCGGAGCGTCGTCATCGGGCGCCACACCTGCTGGGGCACGGCCCGGTCGGACTCCTCGAGGTCGAGGACGTCCTTCACATGGAGGTAGCCCATGAAGGCGCCCTTCTCCGCGGCGACGGGGAAGCGGGAGTAGCCGGTGCGGGCGGTGAGGGCGACGATCTGGCCGGGAGTGACCGACGGCGGGACCGTCACCAGCGACTCGCGCTTGAGCAGGACGTCGGTGACCGGGCGGGAGCCCAGTTCCAGCGCGTCCTCCAGCCGCTCCTGCTCCTCGGGATCGAGCAGGCCGGCCTGACCGGAGTCCTCCACCAGCCGGTTGAGCTGTTCGCTCGTGAAGACGGCCTCGACCTCGTCCTTGGGCTCGACGCTGAAGAGGCGCAGGATGCCCTGGGCGCAGGCCCCGAGGGCGACGGTGACCGGCCGGCAGAGACGGGCGAAGGCGACCAGACCGGGGCTGAGCCACAGTGCGGCCTTCTCCGGGGCCGCCATGGCGAGGTTCTTCGGGACCATCTCGCCGACGACGAGGTGGAAGAAGACCACGGCCGCCAGGGCGATGACGTAACCGAGCGGGTGGATCATGCCGTGCGGCAGGTGGATGCCCTCGAAGACCGGTTCCAGCAGGTGCGCCACCGTCGGCTCGGCGACGGCGCCCAGGGTCAGCGAGCACACGGTGATGCCGAACTGGGCGGCGGCCATCATCTGCGGCAGGTGTTCCAGACCGTGGAGGACCTGGCGGGCCCGCGCGGTGCCCAGCGGCTCGATCTGGCTGCGGCGGACGGAGACGAGGGCGAACTCGGCACCGACGAAGAAGCCGTTCGCGAGCACGAGGAGGCCCGCGAAGACGAGTTGGAGCACGCTCATCGGGCGACCTCCACGACCACTCCGGTGCGGACGATGCGGACCCGTTCGGCCCGGTAGTGGCCGACGCGGCGGACCGACAGCCGCCAGCCGGGCAGCTCGGCCCGGTCGCCGACGGCCGGGATGCGGCCGAGCAGGTCGGCGACGAGCCCGGCGACCGTCTCGTACGGTCCTTCGGGCACGTCGAGGCCGATGCGCCGGAGCGTGTCGACCCGGCAGCTGCCGTCGACGTCCCAGGCGGGCCTGCCGTCCTCGGGCGGGGCGGCGGCCAGTTCGGGGGTGTCCAGGCCGTCGTGCTCGTCGCGGACCTCGCCGACGATCTCCTCGACGATGTCCTCCAGGGTCACCACGCCGGCCGTGCCGCCGTACTCGTCGACGACGACGGCGATGGGCTGCTCGCTGCGCAGCCGGGCCAGCAGGGGCCGCACGGGCAGGGTTTCGGGGACCAGCAGGGCCGGGCGGGCGATCCGGCCGAGCGGGGTGCGCAGCCGGTCGTGGACGGGGACGGCCAGGGCGTCCTTGAGGTGGACCATGCCGACGACCTCGTCGATCTTCTCGCGGTAGACGGGGAAGCGGGACAGGCCGGTGGCGCGGGTCAGATTGACCACGTCCTCGGCGGTGGCCGACGCCTGGAGGGCGCTGACCTTCACCCGCGGGGTCATCACGTGCTGCGCGGTCAGCTCGGCCAGGGACAGGGTCCGCACGAAGAGGTCGGCCGTGTCCTGTTCGAGCGTGCCGGCCTGGGCGGAGTGCCGGGCCAGGGAGACCAGTTCGCCGGGGGTGCGGGCGGAGGCCAGCTCCTCGGTGGGCTCGACGCCCAGGGCGCGCACGAGCCGGTTGGCGACCGCGTTGAGTGCGGCGATGACGGGCCGGAACAGGCGGGCGAACGCGTGCTGCGGGCCGGCGACGAATCGCGCGACCTGGAGGGGCCTGGAGACCGCCCAGTTCTTCGGCACGAGCTCACCGATCACCATCTGCACGGCGGAGGCCAGCAGCATGCCGATGACGACGGCCACCCCGGAGACGGCGCCCTCGGGGACACGGATCGCGGTGAGGGGGCCGCCGAGCAGTTCGGCGAGTGCCGGTTCGGCCAGCATGCCGACGACGAGGGAGGTGATGGTGATGCCGAGTTGGGTGCCGGAGAGCTGGAAGGACAGCTCCTTGAGCGACTCGACGACCGTACGGGCCCGTCGGTCGCCCTCGGCGGCGGCTTTCTCGGCCTCCTGGCGCTCGACGGTGACGAGCCCGAACTCGGCGGCCACGAAGAAGCCGTTGGCGAGGATGAGCAGGAACGCGGCTGCCAGGAGCAGCAGGGGGATGGTCATGAAGCCGCCGCCTCCGCTTCGGAGGGGGCGGCGCAGGTACTACAGGACGAACCGTCCATCGCCGGAGAGGGTCACTCCTCGGGTAGCAGGACCCCCCGTGCGCCCGGCAGGGCACGACGGGGGTGGAGGCGCAAAGGGGACGCCTCCGTCACCAGATTAATCAAGACAGGGGCTCCAGCGGCAGGGCGGACGCCCCCGAGTCAGCCCTGATCCTGCTCCGCGTCAGCACTGATCCTGGTCGGAGCGGTGCACGGACCGGGTCTCCACGAGGCTGCGCAGGGCGCGCGCGTGGGCGATGGCCTGCTGCTTGTCGATGCCCGGCTGGATGCCGAGCGCGGGCAGGCTGGTGCCGTCGCTGAGGTCGAGGAACACCCAGGGGTCGCCCTGCCGGAGGTTCACCCGGAGGATCTCGGCCCACTCCAGGCGCCGCCTGCTCGCGATGTTCACCACGGTGACACCGGAGTCGTCGGCGACGACCCTGACCCGGGCCAGCTGGGCCGGCACCCAGAAGCAGAGGGCGCCGGTGAGGACGAAGCTGAGCCGCTCCCCCGGCCCGAGCTGCTCCAGCAGCAGGGCGACGGCGGAGATGACGAGGAAGAGCACCGCTCCGGCCGAGAGGAGCACCGCGCGGGTGCGGCTCGGCCGGAAGGTGACGGGGAGCGTGGGCTGGTCGGACATCTTCCCGGGGTTCTCAGAGGCGGCAGGCGTGGATGGCCGTGGTGAGGATGGCGCGGGCGCCGATGTCGTACAGGTCGTCCATGATCCGCTGGGCCTCCTTGGCGGGGACCATGGCCCGGACGGCGACCCAGCCCTCGTTGTGCAGCGGGGAGACGGTCGGCGACTCCAGACCGGGGGTGAGCGCGACGGCCTTCTCCAACTGCTCGACACGGCAGTCGTAGTCCATCATCACGTACGTCCGAGCGACCAGGACGCCCTGGAGGCGGCGCAGGAACTGCTGCACCTTGGGCTCCTCGCCGTCGGCGCCGGTGCGGCGGATGACGACGGCCTCGGACTTCATGATGGGCTCGCCGATGACCTCCAGACCCGCGTTGCGCAGGGAGGTGCCGGTTTCGACGACGTCGGCGATGACCTCGGCGACGCCCAGCTCGATGGCGGTCTCGACGGCGCCGTCCAGGTGGACGACGGAGGCGTCGACACCGTGGTCGGCGAGGTGCCTCGCGACGATCCCCTCGTAGGAGGTGGCGACCGTCATGCCCCTGAGGTCCTCGACGCCGCCGGCGGTGCCCGGCTTGGTGGCGAAGCGGAAGGTGGAGCGGGCGAAGCCGAGCGGGAGGATCTCCTCGGCGTCGGCGCCGGAGTCGATGAGCAGGTCGCGGCCGGTGATGCCGATGTCGAGGCGGCCGGAGGAGACGTAGATCGCGATGTCGCGGGGGCGGAGGTAGAAGAACTCGACCTCGTTCTCCGGGTCGACGATCCGCAGTTCCTTGGACTCGCGGCGCTGCTGGTAGCCGGCCTCATGGAGCATCTCCCCCGCAGGTCCGGACAGGGAACCCTTGTTGGGGATGGCGATGCGCAGCATGAGGTCGGCTTCCTTCGCGTGGTGTTGTTCGGAGGTGGTGGGCGGGGCTCACAGGTGGGCGTAGACGTCGTCCAGCGAGATGCCGCGGGCGACCATCATCACCTGGACGTGGTACAGCAGCTGCGAGATCTCCTCGGCTGCGGCGTCCTTGCCCTCGTACTCGGCGGCCATCCAGACCTCGGCGGCCTCTTCGACGACCTTCTTGCCGATGGCATGGACCCCCTTCCCGACCAGTTCTGCGGTGCGGGAAGTGGCGGGGTCGCCGTCGGCGGCCTTCTGCTGGAGCTCGGTGAACAGCTCCTCGAACGTCTTCTTGGACATGGTGACCCCACCCTAGCCGTTGTACCGGCCCGCCTATCGCCAGGGTTCGGATACTGAGCGCAGGGTGGCCGCGGTCGCCACCGCCGCCGTCACCGCCTCGTGTCCCTTGTCCTCGGTGGAGCCCTCGATGCCGGCCCGGTCCAGGGCCTGCTCCTCGGTGTCGCAGGTGAGGACGCCGAAGCCGACGGGCACGCCGGTGTCGACCGAGACCTGGGTCAGGCCCTGGGTGACGCCCTGGCACACGTACTCGAAGTGCGGGGTTCCGCCGCGGATGACGACGCCGAGGGCGACGATCGCGTCGTAGCCGCGGCCCGCGAGGACCTTGGCGACCACCGGAAGCTCCCAGCTGCCGGGGACCCGGAGCAGGGTCGGCTCGTCGATGCCGAGGTCGTGCAGGGCGCGCAGGGCGCCGTCGACCAGACCGTCCATCACCTTTTCGTGCCACTGCGCCGCGATGACGGCGACCCTGAGGTCACCCACATTGCGTACGGACAACTCCGGTGCACCCTTGCCGCTCACGTCTCTCCTTCGTGCCGTGCTTACTGGTTGCCGCAGGGGGACACGGGGGCCGTGTCCAGCCAGGGCAGGTCGTGTCCCATCCGGTCCCGCTTGGTGCGCAGGTAGCGGATGTTGTGCTCGCCCGCCTGGACGGGCATCGGTTCGCGGGCGGCGACCTCGATGCCGTGCCGGGTGAGCGCGTCGGTCTTCTCGGGGTTGTTCGTCATCAGACGTACGCTGCGCACGCCGAGGTCGTCGAGGATCCGGGCGCCGGCCGCGTAGTCCCGGGCGTCGGCGGGCAGGCCCAGCTCCAGGTTGGCGTCGAGGGTGTCCCGGCCGCGCTCCTGGAGTTCGTACGCCCGGAGCTTGGACAGCAGGCCGATGCCGCGGCCCTCGTGTCCGCGCAGGTAGACCACGACGCCCCGGCCCTCGGACTGGATGCGCTGCAGGGAGGTGTCGAGCTGGGGGCCGCAGTCGCAGCGCGCGGAGCCGAAGACGTCGCCGGTGAGGCATTCGGAGTGGACGCGGACGAGGACGTCCTTGCCGTCGCCGATCTCGCCGTGCACGAGGGCGACGTGCTCGACGCCGTCGACGGTGGAGCGGTAGCCGTACGCGGTGAAGGTGCCGTGGACGGTGGGCAGGCGGGTCTCGGCCTCGCGGCGGACGGTGGGCTCGGCGGTGCGGCGGTAGGCGATCAGGTCCTCGATGGAGATGATCGTCAGGCCGTGCTTGCGGGCGAAGGGGATCAGCTCGGGCAGGCGGAGCATGCGGCCGTCCTCGCCGGCGATCTCGACGATCGCGCCGGCCGGGCGCAGGCCCGCGAGCCGAGCGAGGTCGACGGCGGCCTCGGTGTGCCCGTTGCGCACGAGGACGCCGCCCGGCCTGGCGCGCAGCGGGAAGACGTGGCCGGGGCGGACGAGGTCGGTGGGTCCGACGGTGCCGTCGGCCAGGAGCCGCAGGGTGGTGGCGCGGTCGGCGGCGGAGATGCCGGTGGTCACGCCGTGCGCGGCGGAGGCGTCGACGGAGACGGTGAACGCGGTCTTCATCGACTCGGTGTTGTCCGCGACCATCTGCGGGAGTTCGAGCCGGTCGAGTTCGTCGCCCTCCATGGGGGCGCAGATCAGGCCGCGGCACTCGCTCATCATGAAGGCGACGATCTCGGGGGTGGCCTTCTCTGCGGCGATGACGAGGTCGCCCTCGTTCTCGCGGTTCTCGTCGTCGACGACCACCACCGGGCGGCCGGCGGCGATGTCGGCGACGGCCCGCTCGACCGGGTCGAGGGTGAACTCCTCGATGTCGTCGGGGGTGTGGCGGACGGCTGGGATCGAGGGGGTGGAGGTGGGGGATGGGTGTGCGCTCATGCGGGCGCTCCTTCCAGAGCGGGCCGCGGACCCCTGCGGGAGCGCAGCCACCAGTCGCGCATGCCCCACAGGACGAGCGCGCCGTAGATGACGTAGACGAAGCCGGAGAAGGCGTAGCCGTTGGCGAAGTTCAGGGGGACGCCGACGAGGTCGACGAGGAGCCAGGCGAACCAGAACTCGACCATGCCCTTGGCCTGGGCGTACATGGCGACGACGGTGCCGACGAAGATGTAGGCGTCGGGCCAGGGGTCCCAGGACAGGGTGGGGTAGGCAGTGAAGAGGAGCGCCACGGCGACCGTGCCGCCGGCGGCGGCGCCGGTCATGGCGGCGCGCTCGCGCCAGGTGGCGAAGCGCGGGGTGATGTGGCCGTCGGCGGATCCGCTGCGGTCGCGGTTCCACTGCCACCAGCCGTAGAGGGCGACGGCCATGACGACGGCCTGCTTGCCGGCGCTGCCGGTGAGGTGGCCGAAGAAGGCGCCGAAGAGGACGAGGCCGGAGAGGAACTGCACCGGCCAGCTCCAGATGGACCGGCGCCAGCCGAGTGCGAGGGCGGCCAGTCCGAAGATGTTGCCGATCATGTCCGACCAGAGGATGTGCTGGTCGAAGAGGACGAAGGCCTCGGAGTTCAGGGAGTTCACTTCGTCTCCCCCGCGGTGGCGGCCATCAGCCGCTCCACGTACTTGGCGACGATGTCCACCTCGAGGTTGACCGGGTCGCCGGGCTGCTTGAGGCCGAGGGTGGTCAGGGCGAGGGTGGTGGGGATGAGGCTGACGGTGAAGTGGTCGGACCCGGCCTCCACGACCGTGAGGCTGATGCCGTCGACGGTGATGGACCCCTTCTCCACGACGTACCGGGCGAGGTCGGCGGGCAGCGCGATCCTGACGATCTCCCAGTGCTCGGAGGGCGTGCGCTCCAGCACCTGTCCGGTGCCGTCGACGTGGCCCTGCACGATGTGGCCGCCGAGGCGCGCGCCGACGGCGGTGGGCCGTTCGAGGTTGACGCGGGAGCCGGCGGTGAGGGCACCGAGGCTGGACCGCTTCAGGGTCTCGGCCATGACGTCGGCGGTGAACTCGTCGCCCTCGTGTTCGACGACGGTGAGACAGACCCCGTTCACGGCGATGGAGTCACCGTGCTTGGCGCCGTCGGTGACGACGGGGCCGCGCAGCCGGAAGCGGGAGGCGTCGCCGAGGTCCTCGACGGCGGTGACCTCACCCAGTTCTTCGACGATTCCGGTGAACACTTCCCGGGTCCTCCTGCCTCGTGGGGCACGGACTCCGGGGCCTGTCGATGACGACAGAGAAACGGGTGAGGACACCGGGGGCGACGCCGGACAGACTCGTCCACGGACGAGTACGGATACGGCGGCGCGCACGAATGCCCGCCCGCCGCGCACTGCCTCCCATCCGGACTTTAACCGTCGGTCCAGGAATTTCACCTGGTCAACCGGCCGCTGGAAGCGGTCGGGTCGCGGACTGTAACCGCCGGTTCGGAATTTCACCGACCCCGGAGTGCGCTGCTTTAGGTACAGGGCCAGTGTGCCACGCCCGGTACGCGTCCATGCGGGTGAAGGCTGTGGGGTGGCTCACAGGTGAGGCGGACGGACGTCTCGGGCGCGAGCCACCTGCGCCCCGGCCCCCTCCCCGGGCACCCCTCCCCGGATTGGTCCATACCTATTGACGCACTGGTCTAGTCCTCTCTAGGGTCTGCGCAACTTCCGTGGAGAGGAACCGACTGTGCTGTCCCCCTCACGACACCGGGCGAGACCCGCGCTGCTCGCCGCCGCGGCGGCGGTCGCGGGCCTGCTGCTCGCCGGACTGCCGGCCACCGTCTCGAACGCCGCCGACCAGGAGTCCTGCCGCCCCGACGGCCTCTACGGGACGCCGGGCGTGGACGTCCCCTACTGCTCGGTCTACGACACGGCCGGCCGGGAGAAGATGGGCGCCGACCACCAGCGCCGGGTGATCGGCTACTTCACCGGCTGGCGCACCGGCAAGGACGGCACACCCGCCTACCTGGCCCCGGACATCCCGTGGGACAAGGTCACCCACCTCAACTACGCGTTCGCGCACGTCGACGGGGCCAACAGGCTCTCCGTCGGCGCGGACGGCGCCGCCAACGCGGCGACCGGGATGACCTGGCCGGGCGTGGCCGGTGCCGAAATGGACCCGGCACTGCCCTACCGCGGCCATTTCAACCTGCTCAACAAGTTCAAGAAGCAGCACCCGGACGTGAAGACCCTGATCTCCGTGGGCGGCTGGGCGGAGACCGGCGGTTACTTCGCCGCCGACGGCACCCGCGTCGGCTCGGGCGGCTTCTACTCCATGGCCACGAACGCGGACGGCTCGGTCAACCAGACCGGCATCGACACCTTCGCGGACTCCGCCGTCGACTTCATCAGAAAGTACGGCTTCAACGGCGTCGACATCGACTACGAGTACCCGACGACCATGAAGGACGCGGGCAACCCGCTCGACTGGTCCCTGTCCAACGCCCGCCGCGCCGGCCTCGTCAAGGGCTACGCGGCGCTGATGAGGACGCTGCGCGAGAAGCTCGACCGCGCGGGCTCGGCGGACGGGAAGCACTACCTGCTGTCGGTGGCCGCGCCCTCGTCCGGGTATCTGCTGCGCGGCATGGAGACCTTCCAGGTCCAGAAGTACCTGGACTACGTCAACATCATGTCCTACGACCTGCACGGCGCCTGGAACGAGTACGTCGGCCCGAACGCCTCCCTCTTCGACGACGGCAAGGACGCCGAACTGGCCGCGGCGGGCGTGTACTCGACATCGCAGTACGGCGGGATCGGCTACCTGAACACCGACTGGGCCTACCACTACTTCCGCGGGTCGATGCCGGCCGGCCGCATCAACATCGGGCTCCCCTACTACACCCGGGGGTTCAAGAACGTGACCGGCGGGACCGACGGGCTGTGGGGCAGGGCGGCCACGACCACCTGTCCGGCCGGGTCCGGCCTCACCAGGTGCGGGGACGGTGCCGTCGGCATCGACAACCTCTGGCACGACCTGGACACCGCCGGGAAGGAGGCCCCGGCCGGATCCAACCCGATGTGGCACGCCAAGAACCTGGAGAAGGGCGTCGTCGGGGACTACGTCACGCGGTACGGCTTCCCGGCCGACACCCGGCTGACCGGCACGTACGCCCGCAGGTACGACGCCACGCTGGTCGCGCCCTGGCTGTGGAACGCCGAGAAGAAGGTGTTCCTGTCGACCGAGGACGAGCAGTCCGTCGCCGCCAAGGCCGACTACGTCGTCGACCAGGGCATCGGCGGCACCATGGTGTGGGAGCTGGCCGGTGACTACGGCTGGAACGCGGCCAAGGGGCAGTACGAGCCGGGGTCGACGCTGACCTCCACGATGTACGAGAGGTTCCGGTCGGCCGCGCCGTACGGCGCGAAGCGGTCGACGGTGGAGGTGCCGGCGGAGGCGCTGAAGATCGACGTGGAGTTCGGGCAGTTCCCGCTCGGCGACTCCAACTACCCGATCAGCCCCAAGCTCAGGATCACCAACAACACGTCCACGACCCTGCCCGGCGGCACCGAGTTCCGCTTCGACTACGGCACGTCGGCGCCAGCAAACGCCAAGGACCAGTCCGGCTGGGGCACTTCGGTGATCAGCAGCGATCACACGGGGAACAACGTCGGCGGCCTCAAGGGCGCCCACCACCGGGTCTCGCTGAAGCTGCCGGCCTGGCAGACGCTGGCGCCGGGGGCGTCGGCGGAGCTGGACTTCGTCTACTACCTGCCGGTGTCGACGCCCTCGAACTGGACGGTGACCTTCGGCGGACGGACGTACGCGCTGGCCGGGGACCTGGCGCGCGGCACCACGGTGGTGGAACCGGGGCCGTCGGCTCCGGCGAGCCCGAGTGCGAGTGCGAGCCCGAGTGCGAGCCCGTCGGGCAGTGTCTCCCCGTCGCCCTCCGGCGGGACCGGGCAGTGCACCGCCCCGGCCTGGACCGCGACGACGGAGTACGGCGGCGGGAGCCAGGTGTCCCACCAGGGGCACACCTGGCGCGCCCAGTGGTGGACGAGGGGCGAGGAGCCCGGCACCACCGGTGAATGGGGGGTGTGGCGGGACCTCGGTTCCTGCTGACCCCGTACGACCGGCCCGGTGGCGGTGACGACGGCCCTTGCCCGCCACCGGGCCTCTCCATGACCCGGCCCCCTCGGGGAATTCAGCTGTCGCGGCCTGCGAACAGCTCCGCCTGGGCGGACTCCCGTGCCGTCAGCAGTGCGCCGCGCAGTACCGCCGCGCCGCCCAGGGCGCTCGGGCGCACCTGGGTGGGGAGCGGCGCCATCCGACGCAGCCGTTCCGTCACCCGGACCGCGAGGGTCTCGCCGCCGGCCCGGCCGACCTCCCCGCCGAGGACCACGCATCCGGGGTCGAGGACCGCGACGACGGAGGCGGCGCCGATGGCCAGCCGGTCGGCGAGGGAGTCGAGGAAACGTGCGGAGGCGCTGCCGGGGGCGTCTCGGCCGTCGCCTGCACCGGCGTCCACCCGCGCCACCGCCGCCTGCGCCACCGCCGCCCGCACCAGACCGGCCGCCTCCGGTTCGCCGGGCACCGGGTCCGGGGCCGGGCCCAGCCCGTGCTCCCGCGCCAGCGCCGCGACCGCGGCCGAGCCGGCCAGCGAGTGGAAGCCGCCCTCGCAGTCCGTGGCCGACGGCAGGCCGGTGGTACCGGGGACCGGCAGGAAACCGATCTCGCCGGTGCCGCCGGAGGCCCCCCGGCGCAGGGCGCCGTCCAGGACGACGGCCGCGCCCGTGCCGTGGCCCAGCCACAGCAGTACGAAGGTGTCGCGGTCCTGGGCGACGCCCTCGCGCTGTTCGGCCAGGGCGGCGAGGTTGGTCTCGTTCTCGACGGTGACGCGGGCCGCGGGCAGCCGTTCCTGGAGGGCGGCCACCAGGCGGCGGTGCCAGGCGGGCAGGCCGGAGGAGTCGCGCAGTTCGCCGCTGGCGGGGTCGATCAGGCCGGGCGCACCGATGCCGACGGTGTGCAGCCGGTCGGCCCCGGCCTCCTTCACGGCCCGTTCGACCAGGGTCACCGCCTGCTCCACGGCGGGCCCCGTGCCGATGTCGCCTCCGATGGGCACGGACGCCTCGGCGAGCACCCGCCCCACCAGGTCGGAGACCAGCACGGCGACGCCCTCGGTGCGGACGTCCAGTGCCGCCAGGTGGGCCCGGCCCGCGACGATGCCGTAGAGCCGGGCGTTCGGGCCGCGCCGCTGCTCCCCCGCCTCGCCCACGACCTCGATCAGGCCGGCGGCGGTGAGGCGTTCGACGAGGTCGGCGACGGTGGGCCGGGACAGGCCGGTGAGCTGTTTCAACTGCCCTGCCGTCAAGGGACCTTCGTCCTGCAGGAGCCGCAGGGCGAGCCGGTCGTTGATGGCCCGGGCGGTGCTCGGGGATGCGGGCATGCGCGGAATCCTCCCATGGGCGCCGGAGCGTCGCCGTGGACCGGCCTCTATTTATCAGGCAGGGTTCCTGATAGTTTACGCGGACGCCGCGCGGAAGCGGCCTGCGCACGGCACCGCGCCGGGCGGCACACCGGCGAGGAGGGGCCCCGGGAATGAGCAAAGTGACATACGCACCGTCAGAGGTGCGTCGGGCCCGGTACGCGGTGGCCGCCGTGTTCACCGTGCACGGCGCGGTCACCGGCTCCTTCGCCACGCGGGTGCCGTGGATCCAGGACCACGCCTTTGTGAGCGCCGGCCAGCTCGGCTTCGCCCTGGCCTTCACCGCGTTCGGCGCGGCCTGCGCCATGCCGCTGGCCGGCCGGATCACCCACCGCCTCGGCAGCCGGGCCGCCCTGCGCGCACTGCTCGCGCTGTGGACGCTGGCGCTGGTCCTGCCCTCCCTCGCGCCGGACATGCTCACCCTGTGCCTGGCGATGTTCGTCTACGGCGCCACCGCGGGCATGGCCGACGTGGCGATGAACGCCCTCGGCGTCGAGGTCGAGCAGCGGCTCGGGAAGTCGATCATGTCGGGGCTGCACGGCATGTGGAGCGCGGGCGCGCTGCTCGGCTCGGCGGCCGGCACCCTCGCCGCGCACCTGGGCACGGACGCGCGCCTGCACCACGCCCTGGCGGCGGCCGCGCTCACCGCGCTCGGCCTGCTGGCCTGCCGGTGGGTGCTCGACCTGCGGCCCGCCGAGGACGAGGAGCCCCCGCCGCGCTTCGCCCTGCCGCCCCGCTCGGCGCTGCTGATCGGGGCGGTCGGGTTCTGCGCGGTGTTCGCGGAGGGCGCGAGCCTGGACTGGTCGGCGGTCTACCTGGACGACCGTCTCGGCGCCTCGGCCGGTCTCGCGGCGGCCTGCACGACCGGCTTCATGCTGACCATGGCGGTGGCCCGGATCGTGGGGGACGCGGTGGTGAACCGGTTCGGCGCGGTCCGCACGGTCCGTGCGGGCGGGATGCTGGCCACCGCGGGCGGGCTGCTGATCGTGGTGGCGGACCACCCGGCGGCGGCCATCGGCGGGTTCGGGATGATGGGCCTCGGCATCGCCGTCGTCGTCCCGCTGTGCTTCGCGGCGGCCGGGCACAGCGGTCCGAACCCCAGCCAGGCCATCGCGGGCGTCGCGACCATCACCTACACCTCGGGGCTGATCGCGCCGAGCCTGATCGGCGGGGTGGCGCAGGCGACCAGCCTGGTGGTGTCGTTCGGCGTGGTGACGGTGCTGGCGTTCGGGCTCGTCGTGTTCGCGGGCGTGCTGCGCGGCGGCGAGCGCAGGCTCGTGAAGGTCAGTGCGCCGGACGCAGCAGTGCCCGGCCCGCGCTCCTGAACGTCTCGCTCCACGGCGCCGGGCGCATGGTCGCGGGATCGAGGCGGACCAGGACGCGGGTGCCCCGCGCGTAGGTGAGCGCCCCGTCGGCCGAGCAGAACCGGAAGCCGTAGGTCAGGCCGGTGTTGCCGAGCCGCTCCAGCCACAGGTGGACGGCGTAGGTGCCCGGCTTGGTGACGGGTGCCTCGTAGCCGATGCGCAGTTCCTTCACGGCGTTGCAGGCGTCGCCGGCCGCGGCCCAGTCCCCCTCGAAGCGCACGCCGTGCTCCTGCCACAGCTCGGTCCAGGCCCGCTCGACCATCAGCGGATAGCGGGCGTTGTGCAGCAGTCCGAGCGCGTCGAGGTCGTCGAAGTGGACGGTGACGGGCATCAGCCGGCCGTGGGACAGGGCGGGGGCGGCCGGGGCTTCGGCGGTCACGGGCGGGGCTCCTGGGGGACGAAGGAAGATGTACGAGGCAATCACCCCTATCCTAAGCGGTCGCTCACCCTCCGGATTCGCGTGAGAATGGGCCGGACATCCACACCGCGCCGGACGACTTCCGCACCGCACCGGAATGGCTTCCGCACCGGGACGACTTCCGCACCGGGACGGCTCCGGCGCCGCACGAACGAAAGCGAAACCCACCATGGATCTTGGCGTCCGCTGGAAACTGCACGGCGACGGGCGCACGCCGGAGCCCGGAGCGGTGGTCCGCCCCGACGAACGGCTCTCCTGGCCCCGCACGGCCGGCCTCGGCGCACAGCACGTGGTGGCCATGTTCGGGGCGTCCTTCGTGGCCCCCGTCCTGATGGGCCTGGACCCCAACCTGGCCATCATGATGTCGGGCGTCGCTACCATGATCTTCCTGCTCGCGACCCGTGGCCGGGTGCCCAGCTACCTCGGCTGCTCGCTGTCGTTCGTGGGCGTCGCGGCGGTCATCCGCGCCCAGGGCGGCACGAGCGCCACCGTCACCGGCGCGGTCCTCGTCGTGGGTGTCGCGCTGTTCCTGGTGGGCGTGGCCGTGCAGCGGTTCGGCGCCCGGATCATCCACGTCGCGATGCCACCGGTCGTGACGGGCGCGGTCGTGATGCTGATCGGCTTCAACCTCGCCCCCGTCACCGCCTCCACCTACTGGCCGCAGGACCAGTGGACGGCCCTGCTGGTCATGCTGTTCACCGGTCTGTCCGTGGTCTGCCTGCGCGGCTTCTGGTCCCGCATCGCGATCTTCCTCGGTCTGCTCTTCGGCTACGGCATCTCCTGGGCGTTCGACCGGATCTTCGGCCGGATCCACTCGGCGGACGCGAGCGGCAAGGTCGTCGACCACTGGCGGCTGGACCTCTCCGCCGTGGGCCGGGCCGACTGGATCGGCCTGCCGTCCTTCCACGGCCCGAGCTTCGAGTGGTCGGCGATCCTGGTGGCCCTCCCCGTCGTCATCGCGCTGGTCGCGGAGAACGCCGGGCACGTCAAGGCGGTCGGCGAGATGACCGACGATCCGCTGGACGACCGGCTGGGCACGGCGATCTCGGCCGACGGCATCGGTTCCGTGCTGTCCACGGCGGTCGGCGGCCCTCCCACCACCACGTACTCCGAGAACATCGGCGTGATGGCCGCGACCCGCGTCTACTCCACGGCCGCCTACTGGGCCGCGGCGGGCTTCGCGCTGCTGTTCGGCCTGTGCCCCAAGTTCGGCGCGGTGGTGGCCGCGATCCCGGGCGGCGTCCTCGGCGGCATCACCGTCATCCTGTACGGCATGATCGGCCTGCTCGGCGCCCAGATCTGGCTCAACGCCGGGGTCGACCTGCGCAACCCGCTGAACCTGGTCCCGGCCGCCGCGGGCATCATCATCGGCGTCGGCAACGTCACCATGGAGTTCACCGACACCTTCTCGCTCAGCGGCATCGCGCTGGGCACCCTGGTCGTCATCACCGGCTACCACGCCCTGCGCGCCTTCGCCCCCGCCCACCTCAAGACCCAGCCGGCGCTCCTCGACGAGGGCACCAGTTCCTACGACGAGTCCGGCTCGTAGGCGTACCCGCAGGGGCGCCCGCCCGATCACCGTCGCGGCCGGTGCGGCGGCGGGTGCGGCGCCCCGCCGTCCGCCCCGCGACCCGGGTGTGGCCCGCACGCGCCGTTCCGCCTCCCGCGCGACGGACCTGTTCGCCCGTTCCGGGGAAGCACCGGGCCTGCGGGCCCACGGGCCCGCCCGGGGCTGCGCCCCTTCCTGCATGCCGCACCCGGAACAGTTCGTCCCTCCCCTCGGCGCGTCCGTCGACGCCGGCGGGGTGCTCTCCCGTATGCGCGCCCTCCACGCGGCCCTCCCGCCACAGGACGGGACCGCCGTCTTCAACCGCGGCTGTCTCGCCGTGGCGCAGGAGGCGGACCGGCACACCGGCCGGTTCGGCGCCCTCGGGTCCGGGGTCGCGCTGGACGTCCGGTTCGCGGAGCGCTACCTCGCCGCCGTCGACGCGGCCACGGCCGACCGCCGTCCCCCGGCCTGCCGGCGCCCGCTGTTCCGGCTCCGCCACCATCCGGGCGTACGGCCACCGCAGTTCGCACCTGCGGGCATCAACGCCCACGTCGGGCACGACCTCGCGCTCGCCGTGGTGGACGTCTGCCAGAGCCCCGGCTGCGAACCGGCCGAACCGGAGGACGAGTTCGACCGGGTGGGCGATCTCCTGGCGGCGCTGGAGGAGCGCGTGCGCGAGGACCCGATGCCCGGCCCCGACCTGCTCCGGATCGCCGATCCGCTCACCCACCTGCTCGGCTCCCGGAGCCTGGAGCGGGCCCGCGACGCCACCTGGTCCGCGGCCCGCGCCCTGTGGGTCCCGCGCCGTCTCCCGGACGTCATCGGGGAGTTCACCGACCGCCTCGACGCGGCGGTCGGCTTCGCGGGCCGCATGCTCCTGCCCCCTGCCGGACCGGCCGGGCGGCGGAGGCCTGTCCCGGCTCCGAAGCCGGAGGGCCGACGGCTCCTGGGGTCTTTCGTTGGGATCAGGCCGAGCCCGGCATGATCCCAACGAGAGGCCCTAGTCCTCCGGGAGTTCGACCGGGGCGATCTCGTCGTACACGTCGCCCGGACCCGGATTGGTCGCGTCCGTCGTCCCGCCGAGGTGGTGCATCACGCCCCACACCGCGTTGAGGGCGGTCTGGACGGCGCCCTCGGCCCAGCCCGCGGTCCAGGAGATGTCGTCGCCGGCGAGGAAGATGCCCCGCTTGTCCTCGGGCAGCCGGTCCTGCATGAAGTGGGTGAACAGGCGCCGCTGGTAGCGGTAGTGGCCGGGCAGGTTGGCCTTGAACGCGCCCATGAAGTAGGGCTCGTTCTCCCAGGAGACGGTGACCGGGTTGCCGATGACGTGCTTCCTGATGTCGACGTTCGGGTAGATCTCGCCGAGCGACTTGAGCATGACCTCCATCCGCTCGTTCGCGGACAGCGGCAGCCACTTCAGGCTGTCGTCGCACCAGGTGTAGGACAGGCAGATCACGGCGGGCCGGTCCGGGCCGTCGTCGAGGAGGTAGGTGCCGCGGGTCATGCGGTCGGTGAGCGTCATCGACATGACGTCCCGGCCCGTGTCCGCGTCCTTGTCCAGCCAGAACGGCCGGTCGACGGGGACGAAGAGCTTGGAGCTCTCCATGTAGTGGGTGCGCTCGATCGCCGTCCAGTGGTCGATCGGGAAGAGCGAGTCGTCGCAGGCGATCTTCGACAGCAGCATCCAGGACTGCGCGGTGAAGACGGCGGCCCGGTAGGTGCGGATGTCCCCGTTCGCGTCGGTGACGGTGATGCGGTTGCCCGCGGTGCGGTTGAGGCGGGTGACCGCAGGGCGGGGCTCACCGCCCTCGTGCAGGCTCGCGAGCGAGGTGCCGTAGGGCCAGTGGACGATCTTCTCCGGCTCGCGCTCCCACAACCGCAGCGGCAGCTGCTGGGAGCCGCCGACGATGCCGCGGTGGTGGTCGTCGGCCTCGGTGTAGACGACCCGGAGGATCTCCAGGATGGAGTTGGGGAAGTCGGTGTCCCAGCCGCCGGTGCCGAAGCCGACCTGGCCGAAGATCTCGCGGTGCCGGAAGGACCGGAAGGCCTCGGAGTCGCAGAGGAAGCCGTAGAAGGTCTGGTTGTCGAGCTTCTCGACGAGCTTCGCCCAGATCTCGCGGATGCGCGGCACGTCGCGCTCGCGCATGGCCCGGTTCATGTCGGAGAAGTCGGCGCCCTCCTCGAGGCACTTGTTCCAGGCGGCGGCGACGTCCCGGTAGACCTGCGGCAGGTCGTCGATCGTCTCGGCGTAGTGGGACTCGCCCTTGAGGTCGACGACGGTCGAGGGCGTGGCCTCGGCGAGCGGGTTGGGGAACGGCCGGGTCTCGAGGCCCACCAGGTCGATGTAGTGCTGGAGGGCCGTGGAGGACGGCGGGAAGCGCATCGCGCCCATCTCGGCGGTCAGCGAGGGGTCGCAGCCGTCGAAGCCCACCGTGCGCAGCCGCCCGCCGATCCGGTCGGCCTCGTACACGACGGGCTTGAGGCCCATCTTCATCAGCTCGTAGGCGGCGACGATCCCGGACAGCCCGCCGCCGATCACGGCGACCTCGGTGCCGTGCTCGGTGGCCGGTATCTGGCCGAGGCCCGCCGGGTGGGCGAGGAAGTCGTCGTAGGCGTACGGGAAGTCCGGGCCGAACATCGTGATCGGCGGCTGCTGCTCGTCTGCGTGCTCGACGGCGTTGGGCACGGTGGACGTCATGGGGTGCGGACTCCTTGCGGCAACGAGGAAGGGAAGACAGGGGGGTTTCAGACCAGGGACCCGTAGAGGCCGGGGCGGCGGTCCTTCAGGTACGGGTTCGCCTCGCGGGAGGCGGCCACGAAGGCGGGGTCGGCGTCGGCGAACACGAGTTCCTCGTCGCGTCCGGCGCGGGCGCGGGCGACGCCGTCGGGACCGGCCAGGGTGGAGAGCCCGACGAACTCGAACTCCCCTTCCCGGCCCACCCGGTTGACGTAGGCGACGTACATCTGGTTCTCGAAGGCGCGCACCGGGATCATCGACTCGGCGACGAACTGGAAGGGGTGCATCTGCGCCGTCGGCACCACCAGCAGGCCGGTGCCGGCCAGGGCGTGGGCGCGGACGTTCTCCGGGAACTCGACGTCGTAGCAGATCATGAGGCCGACGGTCAGGCCGCCGAGTTCCGCCTGGACGACGGGCTGGTCGCCGGGCGTGAAGTGGTCGCGCTCGAAGCAGCCGAAGAGGTGGGTCTTGCGGTAGTTCGCGAGGCGGACCCCGTCGGCGGAGATCAGCTGCGCGGCGTTGTACACCGTCTCGCCGTCGCGCTCCGGGTATCCGTAGGCGACCGCGACACCGTGCCGCCCGGCGAGGTCGGCGACCGCGTCCGCGGAGTCGCCGTCGGCGGGCTCGGCGAGGCGGGCCACGTCGTCGCCGATCGCGTACCCGGTCAGGAACATCTCCGGCGCGACCAGCAGTGCGGCGCCCGCGGCGGCGGCGCGGCCCGCGGCCTCGTCGAGGACCTTGAGGTTCTCGACGACGAAGCCGGGGCGGCCGGAGCTCTGGAGCAGGGCGATGCGCATGCGTGTTCCTCACCGGAGGCGGAAGGGTGTGGGGGACACCTAGACGGTACGGTCCGCCGGCCAGGGCGGACAAGGAGGAGCCGTTGCGCGCCGGTGAGCTGTTCGTTGCGTGCGGGGGGCGCGGGGCGGCGATTCGTTGCGCGGCCCCGCGCCCTGGATCACCGCCGTGGAATCACCGCCGTAGGGTCACCGCCGCACGGCCACCAGCAGCGCGGTCACCAGGCAGGGCGCCGCGAGCAGCGCGAAGGCGGTGCCGTGCGCGGTCGCCGAGGCGAGCGGGGCGTAGGTGACGTACACCGCGATCGTGGTGAGTTCGGTGCCCAGGCCCGCGACAGAGGTGAGAGTGGCCCGGCCGGTGCCCTCGATGCGCCGCTGGAGGCGGGCGTCGGCCAGTACGGTCGCCAGCTGGAAGCCGCCGAAGGCCAGAGCCACCAGGGCCAGGCCGGCCGGGGTGCCGGCGCCCGCGCCGACGGCGAGAGCGAGCGCGGCGGCCGTGAGCAGGGCGGCGAACCCCTTGCGGCCCAGGCGCCCGGCCGGGCCGGCCAGGAGGCTTCCGGCGGTGACACCGGCCCAGATCATCATCAGCAGGTGGGGGATCGCCGCGTCGGGGGCGCCGGTGTCCCGCGCCAGCAGCGGGGTGTACTCGTCGAGCGCGCCCCAGACGGCGGCGACGGCCGGGACGAGCAGGAGGGCGCCGCGCACGGAGCGGTCGCGGCGGGCCTCGGCGAGGCCGGCCCGCAGGGTCGCCGCCCAGCCCTCGTCGTCACCGTCGGCGGGAGCGGGGGCGCGGTGTTCGGGGAAGCGGGTCGCCGTCGCGGCGCACAGCAGGCAGGCCAGCACACTGGCCGCGCCGACCGCCGGATAGCCGTACCCCGCGAACACCGGACCGGCCAGGGCCATCGCCGTCATCACCGCGGCCTGTCCGGCCGCGTGGGCCCGGCCCATGAGGCGGGCGTACCAGTCCGCCGCGCCGAGCCGCTCCAGCTCCTCGTAGACCAGGGCCTCCAGGGCGCCCGAGCCGAGCGCCCCGCGCGCGCCCCAGAGCACGAAGCCGGCGGCGAAGGCCCAGTACGACGGGAACAGCACCCACAGCGCGAAGCCGGCCGCGCCCAGCAGCGGACCCAGCCACAGCAGCAGCCGGCGCGAGACGGCGTCCGCCCAGGCGCCGGAGGGGACCTCCAGCAGGACGCCGGTCGCCGACCAGAGGACGAACAGCGAGGACATCTGCCCGACGGACAGCCCGGTGTCGGCGAACAGCAGCGCGTACACCGGGTAGAGCAGGACGAACTCGTCCAGGAACGCATAGCCGTACAGCGTGGTCGTGAGCCGCCGTACGCCCGGTGCGCCGATCGGCGCACGGGCAGGTGAGTGAGTCATGAGGCCTTCCCGCAGGGACGTTTCGGACACCGGGGGTACGGCGTCCGAGGCGGCCCTCGGGAGGCACGGCTGCTGGATCAATGTCGCCAGGTCATGGGACCGAGGGTAGACCTGGGCCCGGCCCGTTCACCACCGCTTTGCGGAGCCGGCGGCCGCGGAGCCGGCGGCCGCGGAGCCGGCGGCTCTCAGGCCGGCGAGCCGGAGGAGAAGCGGCGCAGCAGCGGGGAGAGCACCAGCACCGACTTCGTGCGCTCCACGAAGGGCTCCCCCGCGATCCGTTCCAGGACCCGCTCGAAGTGGCGCATGTCGGCGGCGAAGACCTGGGCGATCGCGTCCGCCTCCCCGGTGACGGTGGAGGCGGCCACGACTTCCTGGTAGCGCTCCAGGCCCCGCTGGATGGTCTCCGGCGAGGTGTTGCGCCGGCAGTAGATCTCGACGTACCCCTCGGTCTCCCAGCCCAGGGCCGCCGGGTCGACGCGCACCGTGAACCCGGTGATGGCTCCGGTGGCGCGCAGCCGGTCCACGCGCCGTTTCACGGCGGGCGCGGAGAGTCCGACGAGCTGCCCGATGTCCGCGTAGGAGCGGCGGGCGTCCTCGGCGAGGGCGTGCACGATGCGTTCGTCGAGATCGTTCAGCACTGCGGGTCGTTCACTTCACTTCGGATGACGCGAGGCGGGAGCGGCGGTGGCCGTAGAGGAAGTAGAACACGAGCCCGACCGCCATCCAGACACCGAAGACCACCCAGGTGACGGCGGAGAGGCTGCCCATCATCCAGACGCAGAAGGCGAAGCCCAGCGCGGGCAGCACCGGCGACAGCGGGACGCGGAAGGTGCGGGGCATCTCCGGGCGGGTCCGGCGCAGCACCACGACGGCCACGTTGACCAGGGCGAAAGCGAAGAGGGTGCCGATGCTGGTGGCGTCGGCCAGCCGGCCGAGCGGGACGGCGGCGGCCAGGACACCGCAGAACAGCGAGACGATCAGCGTGTTGGCGCGGGGCGCGCCGGTCTTCGGGTGCACGCGGGAGAACACCTTGGGCACGAGCCCGTCCCGGGACATCGCGAAGAGGATGCGGGTCTGGCCGTACAGGACGGTCAGGACGACGCTGGCGATGGCGACGACCGCGCAGAAGGCCAGCAGGGTGCCCCAGAAGGCCTGGCCGGTGACGTCGCGCATGATCTGGGCGAGCGCGGCCTCCGAGTCGGTGAAGCCCCGCCAGGGCTTGGCGCCCACGGCGACGGCGGCGACCAGGACGTACAGGGCGGTCACGATGACGAGGGACAGCATGATCGCGCGGGGCAGGTCGCGCTGCGCGTTCGTCGCCTCCTCACCGGCGGTGGAGGCGGCGTCGAAGCCGATGTACGAGAAGAAGAGGGTGGCTCCGGCGGCGCTGACGCCGGCCATGCCGAGCGGCATGAAGTCGGCGTAGTTGCCGGAGCGGAAGCCCTGGACGCCGATGGCGCAGAAGAGCACCAGCGCGGCGATCTTCACGACGACCATGACGGTGTTGGCGCGGGCGGACTCGCGGGCGCCGCCGAGCAGGAACGCCATCGCGAGCAGGACGACGATCAGCGCCGGCAGGTTGAAGACGCCACCGTCACCGGGCGGGGCGGACAGCGCGGCCGGGATGGTGACGCCGATCGCGCCGTCGAGCAGTTCGTTGAGGTACTCGCCCCAGCCGACCGCGACCGCGGCGACCGACACGCCGTACTCCAGCACCAGGCACCAGCCGCAGACCCAGGCGATCAGCTCGCCCATCGTTGCGTACGCATACGAGTAGGAGGAGCCGGCGACCGGGATGGTGCCCGCCAGTTCGGCGTAGGACAGGGCCGAGAACAGCGCCGTGAGTCCGGCGATCACGAAGGACAGCGTGACGGCCGGGCCGGCCTTGGGGACCGCCTCGCCGAGGACGACGAAGATGCCGGTGCCGAGCGTCGCGCCGATGCTGATCATGGTCAGCTGCCACAGTCCGAGGGAGCGCCGCAGGGCCCCTCCCTCGCCCTGGCCACCCTCGGCGACCAGGCGTTCCACGGGCTTGCGCCGCATCAGGCGCGCGCCGGGCCCGGGGGGTGCGGGGACGGTCCGACTGCGCTGTTGCGGGGGTGCGCCTTGGTCGAGCACGCGCTGACTCCTTCGTCGCTGCCGATCGGAGCGACGGGGACCGGCGGCACCCCTGCGCGAACAGGAACCCACCGAGCGGGGTCCCCGCCACGCCTTGTACAGCGCACGACCCTACGAGGGGGAGCGTTGCCGGTGTAATGCAGCAACCTTGCGCGTATCCGCAAGATCGTTGCGTCTGTCGCGACGGAGTGCCCATTCGTTGCGCGGTGGCGGCGGAGCCCGTCGGCGGCGCGGAAGGGGACGGGCCCGGCGACGGCCGGACCCGCGCTGTCCCCGCGGCGGGGGCACCGCCCCGCGGGATGCTCAGCTCCAGCTGGCGTGCAGGGGCTGGCCCTCCGCGTAGCCGGCCGCGCTCTGGAGGCCGACGACGGCCTTCTCGGCGAACTCCTCCAGGGAGGCGGCACCGGCGTAGGTGCAGGAGGAGCGGACGCCCGCGACGACCGAGTCGATCAGGTCCTCGACGCCCGGACGGCCCGGGTCGAGGAACATGCGCGAGGTGGAGATGCCCTCCTCGAACAGCGCCTTGCGGGCCCGGTCGTACGCCGACTCCTCGGAGGTGCGGTTGCGCACGGCGCGTGCGGACGCCATGCCGAACGACTCCTTGTAGAGCCGTCCGCCGGCGTCCTGCTGGAGGTCGCCCGGGGACTCGTAGGTGCCCGCGAACCAGGAGCCGATCATCACGTTGGACGCGCCGGCCGCGAGGGCCATCGCCACGTCGCGCGGGTGGCGGACGCCGCCGTCGGCCCACACGTGCTTGCCGTACTTCCTCGCCTCGGCCGCGCACTCCAGGACCGCGGAGAACTGCGGCCGGCCCACGCCGGTCATCATGCGGGTGGTGCACATGGCGCCGGGTCCGACGCCGACCTTGATGATGTCGGCGCCCGCGTCGACGAGGTCCTTGACGCCCTCGGCGGAGACGATGTTGCCGGCGACGACCGGGATCTGCGGATCGAGGTCGCGCACCAGCCGGATCGCGCTGATCATGGATTCCTGGTGGCCGTGGGCCGTGTCGATGACGAGGGTGTCGACGCCCGCGTCCAGCAGCAGCTTGGCCTTCTCGGCGAAGTCGCCGTTGATGCCGACGGCGGCGGCGATCCGCAGCCTGCCCCGCGCGTCGGTGGCGGGCCTGTACAGGGTGGCGCGCAGGGCGCCCTTGCGGGTGAGGATGCCGGCCAGCCGGCCGTCCGCGTCGACCGCGGGGGCGTAGCGCCGGTTGGCCGCGTCGAGGGTGTTGAAGGCCTCACGGGGGTCGATGTCCGCGTCCAGGAGCAGCAGGTCCTTGGACATGACCTCGGTGAGCTGTGTGAAGCGGTCGACGCCGCTGAGGTCCGCGTCCGTGACGACACCGACGGGGCGGGAGTCCCCGTCGACGACGACGCCCGCGTTGTGCGCGCGCTTGGGCAGCAGGGCGAGCGCGTCGGCGACGGTCTGGTGCGGGGCGAGCACGATGGGGGTGTCCAGCACGAGGTGGCGGCTCTTGACCCAGGAGATGACGTCGGTGACGACGTCGATCGGGATGTCCTGGGGGATCACCACGAGGCCGCCGCGCCGGGCCACGGTCTCGGCCATCCGGCGCCCGGCGACGGCGGTCATGTTGGCCACGACCAGCGGGATCGTGGTACCCGTGCCGTCCGGGGAGTTGAGGTCCACGCCCAGACGCGATCCGACCGCGCTGCGGCTCGGGACCATGAAGACGTCGTCGTACGTGAGGTCGTACGCGGGCTGGATGTCGTTGAGGAAACGCACGTGCCGCACATCCCAGTCGATCAGAGGTGACCCCCGGACCGGCCGGCCAGGGGGAAGAGCACGTACTTCATTGTCCCACGAGAGCCGTGATGCCCGGCCCGGGACGATCGTCCAGGCTGGTCAGGGCGGTGTTCGGAGGATCGTCCGAGGGATGCCCGCGAGGTCCGCCGGTCAAGCGCCCGGGACGCCCCCGAGGGCGAGCGCCACCGACAGCCCCGGCGTCCGGTCCACGGCCTGCGTGAACACCTCCTCGGCGACCGCCCACTCCCGCGCGTTCTCCCGCGCGTACGGCCGCCAGCCCCGTACGACGAGCAGCAGCCCCCGGCCGGCGCACCCGGCGGGCCAGACGCCGGGGTCGGCGAGGGAGTCGGCGAGCGCGTCCCAGTTGCGCCCGAACCACTCCGGGAGGTCCAGGGCACGGGCGGCACGGTCCATCAGGCCCGCCTTGTCCGTGATCCCGTCGAGGTCCAGCGTGACCTGGTGCTGCGTCATCTCGGTACCGTCCTGAACGAGTCGTGGTGATCGTCGGTGCGGCAGCCCCGGGTGGGCGGGGAAGCACACGGGGGACGCACCGCGGCAGCGTGCGTCGACACTGTCGCGGTGCGTCCCCCCATGACCTGCCGTCAGGGGCGGTCAGGCCCCGTCGGGGTCCGCCCGGTTCAGGGCGGGCCTGGGCGTCGGACCCGCCGTCATCAGGTAGTCCGCGGCCGAGGTGTCGGTCACCAGGCTGGTGACGAGCCCCGAGCGCAGCACCGCATCGATCGCGGCCGCCTTGCGCTGCCCGCCCGCGATCGCGACGACCTCGGGGATACGGCGGAGCTGGTCCGCCTTGACGGTGATGCACCGCTCGCCGAGGTCCCGGCCGACCCGGCGCCCCTCGGAGTCGAAGAGGTGCGCGGACATCTCCGCGGCGACGCCGAGCGAGGCGTAGTGCGCCCGCTCCTCGTCGCTGAGCATGTCGTGCACCGTCGAGATGCCCGGCTCCCAGGAACCGATGGAGACACAGGCGACCGTGACCTTGTCGAAGTACTCGAAGGCCCGGGCGATCCCGGTCTGGTGGCGCAGCGCGATCGCGGTGGCCGCGTCCGGCAGCAGCATCGGCGCGTAGATGGGGTGCGCGTCGCCGCCGGACACCTGGGCGGCGCGGCGGACGGCCTCGACCGAGCCGCGCTCGGCGGTCCCGGCGTCGTACACGCCCGTCAGCTGCACCACCGTGCAGGGCGGCAGCCGGTCCAGCGCCGCCGCCATGTGGATGGTGGACCGGCCCCAGGCCAGGCCCAGGACGTCCCCCTCGTTGAGCAGCTCGCCGAGCAGGTCGGCGGCCACCTCCCCGAGGTTCTCGGGGTCGGGCGACTCCTCGGCGTCGGCCGGGGACTCGACCACCACGGCGTGCCTGAGGCCGTACCTGGCGCGGAGCGCGTCGGAGCGCTCGGCGTCCAGCTCGGCCGGCACGCGGATCTCGATCCGTACGAGATCCCGTTCGAGAGCGGTCTCCAGGACCCGGGCCACCTTGAAGCGGCTGACGCCGAACTCCTCGGCGATCTGGATCTTGGATTTGCCCTCGAGGTAGAAGCGGCGGGCCATGGCCGCCGCCTGCACCAGCTCAGCGGGTCCCATCCGCATGGCTGACCGGCCCGCCGACATACCCGACACGGCGATCTCCTCACTGCTGTTCACACTCTGGATTCGCCGTTCATCCTTGCAGATGCGGCGCACTCGATCGGCCCTGATCGCGGCCGTTCACGTTCCCTTGGTCCCGCGGTCGCCCACCCGTGCGTCAGTGGGCGCACGCCCAGGACGCCTCGGCGGTCGCCCCCTCCGCCCGTGTGCGCAGTGCACGTACCGCCTCGGCCGGGTCCG
The DNA here is from genome assembly GCF_044750845.1 of Streptomyces sp. NPDC088766. Lineage (NCBI taxonomy): Bacteria > Bacillati > Actinomycetota > Actinomycetes > Kitasatosporales > Streptomycetaceae > Streptomyces > Streptomyces sp. NPDC088766. Next base: position 72,078 of record NZ_JBIVKQ010000021.1, read on the forward strand.
ATGCCCCGTAGACCGCCGAGCCGGCGACGAAGACGTCGGCGCCCGCCTCGGCGCACCGCTCGATGGTGGCGGCCGAGACCCCGCCGTCCACCTGGAGCCAGAGCTCGAGACCGTGCTTGCTGATCAACTCGCGGGTACGGCGAATCTTCGGCAGCATGATGTCGAGGAACGCCTGTCCCCCGAAGCCCGGTTCGACCGTCATGATCAGCAGCATGTCGAGTTCGGGGAGCAGATCCTCGTACGGCTCGACGGGCGTCGCCGGCTTCAGCGCCATCGAGGCGCGCGCCCCCTTGGCACGGATCTCGCGGGCGAGCCGGACCGGCGCGGCGGTCGCCTCGACGTGGAAGGTGACGGAACCGGCCCCCGCCTCGACGTACTGGGGCGCCCAGCGATCGGGGGCCTCGATCATCAGGTGGCAGTCCAGCGGCGTGTCCGTCGCACGGGCCAGAGACTCCACGACCGGCACACCGAGCGTGAGGTTCGGGACGAAATGGTTGTCCATGACGTCGACGTGAAGCCAGTCGGCTCCCTCGACCGCCTTCGCCTCGTCCGCGAGGCGGGCGAAGTCGGCGGACAGGATGCTGGGGTTGATCTGCGCGGCCATGACCCAAGACTGCCATGTCCGGGCACGTTCGTTCGCGCCGGTCCGTATCAAGGACGTTCATCGGATGTTCCACGGGGGCCGCACGTGCCCTTCCGGGCGCTCCACCGGCACCACGTCCGGGAACGGGGGCAACTGTGAGGCAGCTCGACGTCTGGAAACGGGGTGCCGTCCGGCTCGTCTGCGGACGGCGGTCCAAGTGGCTGGTCCTGATCCTCTGGCTGGTCGTCCTGGTGATCGCGGCGCCCTTCGGCGCGAAGCTGAACGACGCCCAGGACAACGACGCCCAGTCCTGGCTGCCGGGCTCCGCCGAGTCCACCCAGGTCCTCAGCCTCTCCGAGGAGTTCCGGCCGGAGCAGATCCCCGCGGTCGTCGTCTACGCCCGCGCCGACGGGCTGACCGCCCAGGACCGGCGGCGGATCGCCGAGGACGTCCGCCAGGTGAGCGCGCTGCGCGCGCACGGCATCCGCGGCGCGGAGGTCAAGGGCCCGTTCTTCGACCGGCCGACGGCACCGCGGGCCGCCCAGATCTACGTGCCCGTCACCATGGACGCGCAGGGCTGGCAGCGCATCGCCCCCGCGGTCGACTCCATCCGCGACGACGTGGGCCGGGGCGAGGACGGACTCACCGTTCACATCACGGGACCCGGCGGCACGTCGGCCGACTTCTCCAAGGCCTTCGAAGGCATCGACACGACGCTGCTGTTCTCCGCGATGGCCGTCGTGGTCGTGATGCTCCTGTTCACCTTCCGCAGCCCGGTCCTGCTGTTCGTGCCGCTGCTCGGGGTGGTGGCCGCGCTGTACACGGCCCAGGCTCTGATCTACTTCCTCGCCACGCACGCCGGCCTGACGGTCAACGGCCAGAGCGCGGGCATCCTGACGGTGCTCGTCTTCGGTGCGGGGACCGACTACGCGCTGCTGCTGGTCGCCCGCTACCGGGAGGAGCTGCGCCGCCACCACGACCGGCACGAGGCGATGGGGCTGGCCCTCAACCGCGCCGGCCCGGCGGTCGTCGCCTCCGGCGCCACGGTCGTGCTGAGCATGCTGGTGCTGCTGGTCGCCGAGATGAACTCGACCCGGGGCCTGGGCCCGGTCGCCGCCATCGGTGTCGCGGTCGCCCTGCTGGCGATGCTCACCCTCTTCCCGGCCCTGCTGCTCGTCTTCGGCCGCTGGATCTTCTGGCCGGCCGTTCCGCACGAGGGGTCCGCCGATCCCACCGTGGGCGGCGTGTGGGCCCGTACCGGCCGCGGTATCGCCCGCCGTCCCCGCATGGTGTGGGGCATCACGGCCGCGGTGCTGGCGGCCCTGTCCCTCGGTCTGTTCCAGCTGCGCGCGGCGGGCATCGCCAACGCGGACGCCCTCACCGGCGAACCGGACTCGATCGTCGGGCAGAAGGTGTCGGCACGCTACTTCCCGGCCGGCGCAGGTGATCCGCTGGTGATCGTGTCGAACACGGACCGGGCCGAGCAGGTGGGCCGCACGGTCGCCGCGGACCCGGGTGTCGTCCCGGCGAGCATCGGCGTACCGGCCGGAACCGCGCCCGAGCACGACGGGAAGGTGCTGCTGGAGGCGACGATGCGCGCACCCGCCGACAGTTCCGAGGCCAAGGCGACCGTGGAGCGCGTACGCGATGCGGTGCACGCCGTGCCCGGCGCCGACGCGCAGGTGGGCGGCGGCACCGCGGCCCTGCTGGACATGGACGAGGCCCAGACCCACGACAACTACCTGGTCATCCCCCTCGTCCTGGTCGTGGTGCTGATCGTGCTCAGTGTGCTGCTGCGCGCCCTGGTGGCGCCGCTGCTGCTGATCGGGACGGTGGTGCTGTCCCTGGCCACCGCGCTCGGCCTGAGCGCCCTCGTCTTCCGGCACGTCTTCGACTACGCGGGCGAGGACGTGGCCTTCCCGCTGTTCGTGTTCGTGTTCCTGGTGGCGCTGGGCATCGACTACAACATCTTCCTGACGACACGCATCCGCGAGGAGTCGATCCGTCAGGGCACCCGGCCCGGCGTGGTCACCGGCCTGGCCACGACCGGGGCGGTGATCACCTCGGCCGGTCTGGTCCTGGCCGGCACCTTCGCCGCGCTCGGCACGCTTCCCGTACTGGGCTTCGCCGAGATCGGCTTCGCGGTCGCGCTGGGCGTCCTGCTGGACACCTTCGTCGTCCGGTCCGTCCTGGTCACCGCGCTCTTCCTCGACGTGGGCGAGAAGGTGTGGTGGCCGCACCCGATGGCCCGCCGGGACGGCGCGGCAGCGCGGACGGGCCGGCCGGAGGCGCCGGTCAGCCGGTCCTCCGAATGAGCGCCAGGTACATCGCGTCGGTGCCGTGCACGTGCGGCCACAGCTGGACGTCGGGCCCGTCGCCGAGGGCGGGCACGCCCGGGAGCAGGGGCCTGGCATCGACCAGTTCGGCCGCCGGGAACTGCTTGAGCAGGTCGGCGACGACGGCCCGGGTCTCCGCGAGATGCGGGGAGCAGGTGGCGTACCCGACGACGCCCCCGACCCGTACGGACTCCAGGGCGGTCCGCAGCAGGCCGCGCTGCAGGGGTGCGAAGCCGTCCAGGTCCTCGGGCCTGCGCCGCCAGCGCGCCTCGGGCCGGCGGCGCAGGGCGCCGAGTCCGGTGCAGGGGACGTCCATCAGCACCCGGTCGAAGGAACCGGGCCGCCACGGCGGCCGCGTCCCGTCGGCGGCGACGACCTGGTACGGCCCGGGGTTCCCGGCGAGCGCCTTGGCCACGAGCCCGGCCCGGTGCGGCTGCTTCTCCGAGGCGAGCAGCACGGCGCCGCGTTCGGCGGCGAGCGCCGCCAGCAGCGCGGCCTTGCCACCGGGCCCGGCGCAGCCGTCGAGCCAGCGCGTGTCGGAGCCCTCCAGCGGCGCGTTGGCGAGCGCGAGCGCCACCAGCTGGCTCCCCTCGTCCTGCACGCCCGCGCGCCCGGACCGCACGGCCTCGATCGCGCCGGGTTCGCCGCCCTCGGTGAGCCGCACGGCGTACGGCGACCAGCGTCCGGGGACGGCGGCCTCCTCGCGCAGCAGCTCCTCCGTCGTGGCCCGGCCGGGCCGGGCGACCAGGGTCACCTCGGGCCGCTCGTTGTCGGCCTCCAGCAGTTCCTCGATGCCGGCCCGGCCGCCGCCGAGGGAGTCCCACAGCGCGGAGACGACCCAGCGCGGGTGCGAGTGGACGACGGCGAGATGGTCCTCGGGGTCGTCGTCGTAGGGCGGGGCGATCTTCTCGATCCAGGTGTCGAGGTCGTGCTGGGCGACCTTGCGCAGGACCGCGTTGACGAACTTGGCCCGCCCGTCGCCGAGCACCACCCGCGCCAGCTCGACGGAGGCGGACACGGCGGCGTGCGTCGGGATGCGGGTCCCCAGCAGCTGGTGCGCACCGAGGCTGAGCACGTCGAGGACGGGCGGATCGACCTCCCGCAGCGGCCGGTCGACACACGCGGCGACGATCGCGTCGTACGTCCCCTGCCGGCGCAGCGTCCCGTACACCAGCTCGGTGGCGAGGGCGGCGTCCCGCGCGTCGAAGTCCCCGCTCGCCCGCGCCTTGCGCAGCAGCGGCGGCAGCACGAGGTTGGCGTAGGCGTCCCGCTCGTCCACGGCCCGCAGCACCTCGAACGCGAGGAAGCGGACGGGGTCCTTCTTGGGCCGACGGTGGGGCTTGCCGGTGGTGCGGGGACGGCGGGGCTGCTCGCTCACGAAAAAGGTGCTCCGGATTGCAGGATGACGGTACGCCCAGCCTACGACGGGCGGGCGGGCCCCGGTGCGGGAGCGTCGCTCCCCCGGCCGCTCCGCCGGCTGCCCCTCCGGTCGCGCCCTCTGCCGCTCCCCCGGCTGCCCCTCCGGTCACTCCCCGGGCTGCCTGCCCGGCCACCGTTCCGGTCGCCCCTGCGACTGCTCCCGGCGGCTGCCGCCCCGGCCCCGGCGTCGGCTACTCGCCCGCCCGCTGCCCGGCGGGCTCCCCGACCCGCTCGCCGTCCGTGATGCGCACCCCGCGGGCCCAGTCGGCCGCCCGCATCGGCTTCTTGCCCTGCGCCTGCACCCACAGCAGCTCGACGGCGTGCGATCCGGTGCCGACGTGCACGCTGTTCTTGCCGACGGCCAGGGCACCCGGCGCGAGGTCGTCACGTCCCGGCGCGGTCTGCACCTGGACGAGCTTGAGCCGCTCACCGCGGAACGTCGTCCAGGCACCCGGCGCGGGAGTGCACCCGCGCACGACCCGGTCGACGCGCAGCGCCGGAACGGCCCAGTCGACCTGCGCGTCCTCGACGGTGATCTTCGGCGCGAGGGTGATGCCGTCCTGCGGCTGCGGTACGGCCTGCAGCGAGCCGTCCTCGATCCCGTCCATGGTGGCGGCGAGCAGCCCGGCGCCGGCGAACGCCAGCCGGGTGAGCAGGTCACCGCTGGTGTCGGTGGGCCGGATCTCCTCCGTCACCGTGCCGTAGACGGGCCCGGAGTCGAGCCCCTCCTCGATGAGGAAGGTGGAGGCGCCGGTGATCTCGTCCCCCGCCATGACGGCATGCTGCACGGGCGCGGCCCCCCGCCAGGCGGGCAGCAGCGAGAAGTGCAGGTTGACCCAGCCGTGGGCCGGGATGTCGAGGGCCACCTTGGGCAGCAGGGCGCCGTAGGCGACGACGGGACAGCAGTCCGGGGCGATCTCCCTGAGCCGCGCCAGGAACTCCGGCTCGCGCGGCCGGGCCGGCTTCAGCACCTCGATCCCGGCCTCCTCGGCCCGCTGCGCCACGGGGGAGGCGACCAGCCTGCGACCCCGCCCCGCCTGCGCGTCGGGCCGCGTGACGACGGCGGCCACCTCGTGCCGCCCGGAGGCGAGCAGGGCGTCCAGAGCGGGAACGGCGACCTCGGGGGTACCGGCGAAGACGAGCTTCATGGGTGGGCACGGGCCTCTCGAAGGGAACGGACGACGGGCGACGCACAAGTTTATTGCGCCACCGGGGAAAGCCGCCGACGGCACGGAACACCCACGGCGGGCCGAAGGCCGGCCGGCGCCCCTCGCCGGGGGCGTACGCGTATGTCCATACGCCCCCACACCGTGACCAGCGGAGCGCATCCGCGTTGGTCAAGACAGAGTTGACCACACCGGACCGCGCCTCACCGCGGGCCGCCCCTTATCTCTTCAACGCCGGTTCGAGAGGCTTGTTCATGGCCGACCACGCAACCCACGACGCCCAGGCCCGTGCCAGCCTGCAACTGCTGGTGCGGGACATCGAGCGGGTCCGCCGGCAGGTGGACGCGCTGCGCACCCTGACGGCCCAGCTGGGCAACGTCTACCGCCCGCGCCGCTCCGGCCCGTCCACGGGCTTCGTCGTCTACGGACGCGCCCCCGCCCCGACGGTCCGCCTCGCCCAGGAACTGCGGGACAGCGTCGAGACCCTGGTCACCGCGGCGGTGGACTTCGACCGCTCGCTCGGCTTCTCGTGGGACGCGGTGGGCTCCGCGCTCGGCGTGACCAAGCAGGCCGTCCACCGCCGCTACGGCGCCCGCCGTGCCGCCGCCCGGACGGACACGGAGGCCGACCGGACGGCGGCCGAGACACCGGCCTCCCGCACGGTCGACGTGGGCACCGGCATCTCCGTGGTCCCCACGGTCCCTGCGGCCCGCTCGATGCCGACCCAGCCGACGGCGGGCAGCTCGTCCCTGCGCGAGGACGTCAGATCCACGGCCTTCCCCGGCCTGCGGAACGGCTGACCCCTCCCACCTGCCCCCTCGGCGCGCCCGAGGGGGCAGACGCACGTCGTGGCAGCCGGGGCGGACGCACGTCCTGGCCGGCAGGGCGGACACATACAGCTGTCCTCGGCGGTGGTCCGCCGCGGAATCCGGCTCAGAGGCCTGTGGTGCCCGGACCCGCGCCCTGCATCACGGCGTCCTTGACGCTCTGCGGGTCGTCGACGGTGTAGTCGTAGTAGTCCGCCGGGTCCTCGACGCTGCCGCCCGTGACCGGTTCGCCGGTGTCGCCGACGAAGACGTTGTTCCGTTCGACGATGTTGCCCTCCGGTCCCGAGTAGCTGTTGGTCATGGGCTCTTCGACGTCGTCGAAGTAGTTGCCCTCGACGAAGCAGCCCGAGTCCGCGTTGCAGGCAGGGCCGGTGTCACTGTTGTCGAGGAAGTAGTTGTTGTAGATGTGGACCGGGTCGCCGAAGCGGGTGCGCGGATTGCGCTGCGAGGTACGGTCGTACCAGTTGTGGTGGTAGGTCACCTTCAGCCGGCCGATGTCCTGGGCGCCGTTCTTGTCGGAGTGGCCCAGCAGCATGTTCTTGGCGTGGTGATGGGTGCGGTTCCAGGAGACGGTGATGTAGCTGGAGCCCCGCTTGATGTCGATCAGCCCGTCGTACCCGGCGGACAGGTCGTTGTGGTCGATCCAGATGTGGTGCGAGAACATCTGGACGTTGATGGAGTCGTCACTGGCGTTCTTGAACGTCAGGTTGCGGACGATGACGTTGTGCACGGCGTTCGTGGGGGGTGAGGTGACGCTGTCACTCACCGGGAGGCCGATGTTCAGGCCGCCGCCGGTGATACCGGAACTCGCGCCGACACCGATGATCGTCTTGTCGGAGCTGACGTCGTACATCCCGGCAGGCAGCGTGATCATGCCGTTGACGCGGACGGTCGCCGGGCCCTCGGCCTTGACGGCGGCGATGAGGTCGGCGGCGGTGGAGACGGTCACGGTCGGACCGCCCGCGCCGCCGGTGGTGCCGTTCTGGCCCCATGCGTCGACGCTCGCGAATCCGGCCGGCGCCGACTCCGCCAGTACGGCAGGGGCCGAGGGAGTGGGTGAGGGAGCGGCCGCTGTGGCGGTCAGCGCGGCCAGGGCCGTGACGAGGAGGGTGCCTTTGCGATGCATCGTGTGTCCTCCGGGTTCAGGCGATCCTGCCGACACCGACGCCGGCCGGGACGGTGGTGGGAACGGTCGACGGGGCGTCGAGGGTGTACGCGTAGTAGGTGCGCGGCTCGATCACGGTGCCCAGCGTCTGGGGGGCTCCGGAGTTGACGTAGAGGTTGTTCCGCTCCACCACCCGGCCGGGCCCGCTCTCGTCGTAGCCGGAGTAGATCGGATGCGCGACGTCCTCGAAGTAGTTGCCTTCGACCAGCACGCCCGCGTCCTCGGTCGAGGCCACACCGTAGAGCCGGTTGTCGCGGTAGTAGTTGTTGTAGACGTGCACCGGCTCGGCGAACCGCACCCGCGGGTGGCGCTGGTCGGTGCCGTCGAAGAAGTTGTGGTGGTACGTCACGCGCAGCTTGCCCCGGTCGGCTGTGTGGCTGTCGTTGTGGCCGAGCAGACACGTCTTGCTGTGGTCGTGGAAGTGGTTCCAGGAGACGGTGACGAAGTCCGACTCCCGCTTGATGTCGAGCAGTCCGTCGTACGCCCGCGAGAAGTCGCAGTGGTCGATCCACACGTGGTGGGCACGGTTGGTGACGCTGACGGAGTCGTCGGAGCTGTCGCTGAAGCGGATGTTGCGGATGATGACGTTGTTGCCGGGCCTGGTCGTGGAACCGAGTTGGAGACCACCGCCGGTGATCTCAGCGGTGGAACCGACGCCGAGGACCGACTTGTCGGCCACCACGGTGATCATGCCGTCGATCTCGATGCGGCCGGACACCAGGACGACGTACGGGGAGTTGCGGCCCACGTAGTCGGCGAGCTGGGCACCGGTGTTCACCGTCACGGTGGGTCCGGCGACACCGCCCGTGGTGCCGGGCAGGCCCAGCGCGCTGACACTCGCGAAGCCGTCGGCGCTCTGCACAGCCACAGCGGCGAGCCGGCCCGGGCCGGTGGAGGCCGCCCGGGCGCGCGGGGCCGCGCCGACCGCCAGCAGGGCGGCGGAAGCCGCGGTGGCGGTGGTGCCTGCGAGCAGGCGGCGGCGGGTGATCGGGGGGACCGCCGGGGGGACTTCTGACACGAGAGCTCCTTCAGATCCGGCCGGCGCCGGCGCCGGCGGGCACGATGGCGGGAAGGTCAGCGGGGGCGTCGAGGGTGTACGCGTAGTAGGTGCGCGGCTCGATCACGGTGCCCAGCGTCTCGGGCGTCCCGCAGCGCACGTAGACGTTGTTCCGCTCCACCACCCGGCCGGGCCCGCTCTCGTCGTAGCCGGAGTAGATCGGATGCGCGACGTCCTCGAAGTAGTTGCCTTCGACCAGCACGCCCGCGTCCTCGGTCGAGGCCACACCGTAGAGCCGGTTGTCGCGGTAGTAGTTGTTGTAGACGTGCACCGGCTCGGCGAACCGCACCCGCGGGTGGCGCTGGTCGGTGCCGTCGAAGAAGTTGTGGTGGAAACTGATCCGCAGCTTGCCCCGGTCCTGGCTTCCGTTGGCGTCCGAATGACCGATCAGCATCGTCTTGCTGTGGTCGTGGAAGTGGTTCCAGGAGACGGTGATGTAGTCCGCGCCGCGCACGATGTCGATCAGACCGTCCGCGCCCGTGCTGAAGGTGCAGTGGTCGATCCAGATGTGGTGCGAGGACTGCTGGATGCTGAGGGAGTCGTCGTCGGCGCCGGTGAACCGCAGGTTCCGGATGATCACGTTCTCTCTGCGGTACATGTCGAGGCCGCCACCGGTGATCTCCGCGTCGTCGCCCAGCCCGACGATGGTCTTGTTGGAGCGGACGCCCTGCTTGCTGCTGATGCGCAGGGTGCCCGAGACCTGGATGACGTAGGGCTCGTTGCGGTCGCAGTAGTCCAGGAACGTGTCGGCGTCGGTGACGGTGACCACCGGTCCGCCGGCCCCGCCCGTGGTGCCGGACAGACCCAGCGCGGGAACGCCCGCGAAGCCGTCGGCGCTCTGCGCCGCCAGGGCGGCTCGCGTCCGTCGTACCGAAGCGGGTGCGGCGGCCCACGCGTGACCGTTACCGCCGGTGGCCGGCAGAGCGGCGAAGGCCGCGGTGGCGGCGGCGCCCGTGAGCAGGCCGCGGCGGCTGATGTGGGGGAGGTTCTTCATCGTCGACTCCGTCTCTCAGATCTTCCCGACGCCGGCCCCGGCCGGGACGACGGTCGGGACCTCGGCTGCCCGGTGCGGGGTGTAGACGTAGTACGTGCGCGGCTCGACGACCGAACCCCGCGTCTCGATGGCGTGGTTGCACTCGACGAGGATGTTGTCGCGTGCGACGAGTCGGCCGAGGTCACCGCTGAAGTCCACGCGGGCGGGGTTGTTGACGCTGTGGAAGTAGTTGCCTTCCAGCACCACCCCTGCGTCCATGGCGGAGGCCACGCCGTAACTGTTGTCGCGGTAGTAGTTGTTGTAGACGTGCACCGGCTCGGCGAACCGCACCCGCGGATTGCGCTGGTCGGAGGCGTCGAAGTAGTTGTGGTGGTAGGTGACGCGCAGTCGGCCGCGGTCCTGTGCGGCGTTGTCGTCGTCGTGCCCGAGCAGCAGCGTCTTGTCATGGTCGTGGAACCGGTTCCACGACACGGTGACGAAGTCCGAGCCGCGTTTGATGTCCACGGCGCCGTCGTCACCGTTGGAGAAGTCGTTGTGGTCGATCCAGATGTGGTGCGAGAACATCTGGACGTTGATCAGGTCGTCCGTGGCTCCGTCGAACGACAGGTTGCGGATGATGATGTTGTGCACCGCGTCGGCAGGTGGCGAGGTGACGCCTTCGCTCACAGGGAGGCCGATGTGCAGACCGCCGCCGGTCAGGCGGGCGGTGCCGCCCAGTCCGATGACGGTCTTGTCCGAAGCGACCGGGTGCATGCCGTCGCTGGAGCCGGTGGGCAGCGTGATCGTGCCGCTGACCTGCACGACCAGGGGTTCGGGGCGAGAGATGTAGTCGAGGAACTGCGCGGCGGTGGCAGCCGTGACGACCGGGCCGCCCGCGCCACCGGTGGTGCCGTTCTGACCGAGGGCGCTGACGGAGGCGAAGCCGTCGGCGGTCGCGGCAGAGACAGAGGGGGAGAGTGAGGGGGAGGGGGAGGCCGAGAGGGCCGTGGAGGAGGCGGAGGAGAAACCGACCGGCGAGGTGACGAGGAAGGAGGCGAGCAGTGCGGCGGCGGTCGGTCCGGCTCGAGACACGCGGCGTTCGAATAATCGCATGGGGGGACAGCCCTTTCTATGCCATCTTTCGATCATGTCGAAGAGGGTGCTCTTTGAGGGGCTGTGCTGCATGAATGGCGGCCCACTTCGGGGCAAGCGCTTTCTCCAGAACGTAAAACTGTTGTCTTGGGCACGTCAATAGTCGTGCACGTGCGGCGAAGGGACGACGGCCCGCGTCTCCGCTGTGGCCGGTGGGGTCGATGTCGTGGATTCGGCAGCCGCACAGGCTCTCCCCGTCTCGCGCACCCGTCCGAGAGCACACGCCGGCCCCGGCCGTCGACCCTGGCAGGTGCGTCGCGCGGCGGCCGGCCGGACCCGGGCGGCTCTTTCCCCGGCGCGCGAACCTGGAACGGCGGCCGGCCGCGTCGCCACCGCGGTACATCGCCCCCGTCATCTTTTCCGTGGCCCTGCAACGGGGCGCCTGGCCGCCGGGCCCGGTATGGCTGTGTGCCCCCTGTCGTACGGATGACCTGGGGAAGGTGTTGCCGCCGGGCTTCAGGACACCGCTTGACCGCTGACGAGGGGCCTGATGACCACCTGGTCCGACGTTCCCAAAAGCAGTATCAACCCCTGCAGGCCGACCTCACCGGGGTCGACGGAACAGACAGGGGCCCCAGCCGACCGTCACCCGGTGTCCGTCACCCGATGTCGGGCGGATCCACCCGCACCCACACCGCCCCCGAGGCTCCCTCGCCCCGCGAGGCCGCACCGCCCCGCGCCGTCCGTGCGGCCTGCGCCGCCTTGAGCGCGGCGGCCAGGGCGGCCCCCTTCCCCGGCGGCACCCGGACCAGCGCCCGCTCCCACTGCTCACCGGGCGGCGGCGCCCCCGGCCGCCGGGGCCGCCCCGCGGGAGTGACCGGCAGCGGGACGGGGCCCAGCAACTCGGCCTCCCCGGGCAGTTCCACGGAACCGAGGAAAGCAGCAACCGCCTCCCCCGTCCCGATGACGGCCGCCATCCGCGACACCGGAGGAAAGCCCAGCTCGGCCCGTTCCGACAGTTCGCGCACGGCGTGTCCGACGGGGTCCCACCGCACCAGTGCCTGCACCGGCCGCAGGGTCGGCTCGGCGACGACGACCACGGTCCCCCCGTCGGCCTGCGGCCGTACCAGGGAGGCGGCCGCGATCCAGCGCCGCAGCGCGTCCTCCCCGGCCCGCAGGTCGGGCCGTCCGACCATGGCCCAGCCGTCCAGCAGCAGGGCCGCCGCGTACCCGCCCTCGGCGACGGGCTCGGCACCCGGTGTGCTCACGACGAGCGCGGGTGTGCCCGGCACGGTGTCCAGCACCTGCTCCCGCCCGGACGTCCGCACCGGTACGGCGGGGAACGCCCGGCCCAGTTCCTCGGCGGTCCGCCGCGCGCCGACGACCTGCGCACGCAGCCGGAAGCCTCCGCACTCCGGGCAGTGCCAGGCCCCCTCCTCGCGCCCGCACCAGCCGCACCACAGCGCCCCGCCGTCCCGCGCCTCCAGGGGCCCAAAGCAGTGCCGGCACCGGGCGGGTGCCCGGCAGGCGGCGCACGCCATGCGCGGCACGTAGCCGCGCCGCGGCACCTGCACGAGCACAGGCCCGTGCCGCAGTCCCTCGCGGACGGCCTGCCAGGCGAGGCTGGGGAGCCGGGCGGCCCGGGCGGCCTCGTCGCGGGCGAGTTCCTGGTCCCCCACGGTCCGCACCAGCGGCACGGCCCGGCGCACCTGCTCCCGGGTGGCCACCAGGGGCCGCGCCCACCCGCTCTCGACGAGCTGCGCCCCCTCGACGGTGCAGCTCCAACCTCCCATCAGAAAGCCGCACTTGTCCTGCGCCGCCCGCAGCAGCAGCACATCGCGCGCGTGCGGCTGCGGGGCATGCTGCTCGCTGTGGCTGTCGTCCCCGTCGTCCCACACCGCGACCAGTCCCAGGTCGCGCACCGGCGCGAACATGGCGGCCCGCGTTCCGACGACCGCCCGTACGCTCCCGCGCCGCACGGCGAGCCATTCCCGGTACCGCTTCTCCGGCCCGGCGTCGGCCGTGAGCAGAGCATGACGCCCCTCCCCCAGCAGGGCCGTCAGGGCGCCGTCCACGCGCGCGGCGGCCCGCCCGTCCGGTACGACGACGAGCGCCCCGCGCCCCGAGGCCAGCGCCGCGGCGACGGCCCGCGCCAGTTCCTCGCTCCACTCGGGACCGGGCAGCGCGTTCCACACCGCCCTGGGGGACCCTCCCCGGGCCAGCGCGTCGAGGAACGCGGCCCCGTGCTCGTACCGCCCCCACGAGCCCGGTGGCGGGGCCGGTGGCGGGGGAAGCGGCGCGGGTGAGGGCCGCTGCTCGGCCCGGGCGCTGCGCGGCGGCACGGCCAGCTGGAGCACGTCCGCCAGGCTGCCCGCGTACCGGTCGGCCACGGACCGCGCCAGCCCCAGCAGTTCCGGGCTCAGCACGGGCTCGGGCGACACGACCTGGGCGAGGGCGGCCAGCGGCCCGGCGTAGTCCGACTCGGCGAGCCGTTCGACGAGAAACCCGTCGATCAGCCCGCCGCCCTCCCGGCGCCCCTCGCGCACCCGCCCGCGACCGGCACCGAACCGTACCCGCACCCGCACGCCCGGCTGGGCGTCCGCGTCCAGCTCGGCCGGCACCGCGTAGTCGAAGTACCGGTCGAGATGCAGGACGCCCTTGTCGACGAGCACCCGCGCGACCGGCAGCTTCTCGGCGAGCGCGGCCCCCCGCCAGGTCCGCGGCTTCGCCCGCGGCGCCTTGGCCTGCCGCACACTCTCGCGGAGAAGCGCGAGCTGCTCCGGCGGCGCACCGTCCCCGCCGCCACCGCCCTCCCGCTGCCCGTTCTCGCTGCTCACGCCTGCATTCATACCAAACGCCGCTGACAACGGCTGCTCCCGAGCGCCCGCACTCCCCGGTCCCGCCGGCCGCGGGCGACGCCGCGCAACGCCGAGGCCCGGCCTCCCCGAAGAAGTCGGGGAGGCCGGGCCCGGTGAGTCGCGGTGACGGTGGCCTCAGAGGCCCGCCGCCTCCTTCAGCGCGGCCACGCGGTCCGTACGCTCCCACGTGAAGTCGGGCAGCTCGCGGCCGAAGTGGCCGTACGCGGCGGTCTGGGCGTAGATCGGGCGGAGCAGGTCGAGGTCGCGGATGATCGCGGCCGGGCGGAGGTCGAAGACCTCGTCGATGGCCTTCTCGATCTTCTCGGGGTCGATCTTGTGCGTGCCGAAGGTCTCGACGAACAGACCGACCGGCTCGGCCTTGCCGATCGCGTACGCGACCTGGACCTCGCAGCGCGCGGCCAGGCCGGCGGCGACGACGTTCTTCGCGACCCAGCGCATCGCGTAGGCGGCGGAGCGGTCGACCTTGGACGGGTCCTTGCCGGAGAAGGCACCGCCGCCGTGGCGGGCGAAGCCGCCGTACGTGTCGATGATGATCTTGCGGCCGGTCAGACCCGCGTCGCCCATCGGGCCGCCGATCTCGAAACGGCCGGTGGGGTTGACCAGCAGACGGTAGTTCTCGGTGTCGATCTTGATGCCCTCGTCCAGCAGCGCCTTCAGCTCCGGCTCGACGACGAACTCGCGGATGTCGGGCGTGAGCAGCGAGTCCAGGTCGATGTCGGACGCGTGCTGCGAGGAGACGACGACGGTGTCCAGACGGACCGCCTTGTCGCCGTCGTACTCGATGGTGACCTGGGTCTTGCCGTCGGGGCGCAGGTAGGGGATGGTCCCGTTCTTGCGGACGTCCGAGAGGCGCTTCGACAGGCGGTGGGCCAGGAAGATCGGGAGCGGCATCAGCGTCGGCGTCTCGTCGGAGGCGTAGCCGAACATCAGGCCCTGGTCGCCCGCGCCCTGCCTGTCCAGCTCGTCGTCGTCACCCTCGACCCGCGTCTCGTACGCCGTGTCGACACCCTGGGCGATGTCCGGGGACTGCGCGCCGATGGACACCGAGACGCCGCAGGAGGCGCCGTCGAAGCCCTTCTTCGAGGAGTCGTAACCGATCTCCAGGATCTTGTCCCGGACCAGCTGCGGGATCGGCGCGTACGCCTTGGTGGTGACCTCGCCGGCCACGTGCACCAGGCCGGTCGTGATCAGGGTCTCTACGGCGACCCGGGACGTGGGGTCCTCGCGCAGGAGCGCGTCGAGAATGGTGTCGCTGATCTGGTCAGCGATCTTGTCGGGGTGACCCTCGGTCACGGACTCCGAGGTGAACAGGCGACGGGACACAACGCTCCCTGGGGTTGCAGCGGCTGCTGGCTGATCATGGGCGGACGTGACGGGAGCTGCGCCCGTCTTCGTCCGACAACAGTTTATCGGTCGCGCTTCACCACCGGCCCACCCGTCTCGCCTCTCGGGAGCGCTGTGACCTGCGGCACAGGCATTCTGCCGAATGCCTGCCACTGTTGGCCAGGGGCGGCACGCCGAACGGGCGATGCCCGGGGGACCGTGCGCATCAAACAATCACCCCAGCCGCCGCGTCACCAGGTCCCACACGATTTCGGCCAGTGCTTCCTTGGGGCCGTGCGGAACGGGGGTCTCGCTGCCGTCGGCGCCCAGGACGACCGCCTCGTTCTCCTCCGAGCCGAAGGTCCTGCGCTCCCCCACCTCGTTGACGACCAGCAGATCGCAGCCCTTGCGGCGCAGTTTCGTCCGGCCGTTGGCCAGCACGTCGTCGGTCTCGGCGGCGAAGCCGACGACCACCTGGCCGGGGCGGGCCCGCTCGGCGGAAATCTCCGCGAGGATGTCCGGATTACGCAGCAGCACGATGGGGTCCGGCTCCTGCCCGTCCTTCTTCTTGATCTTGCCGGGCGCGTAGGCGGCGGGCCGGAAATCGGCGACCGCGGCCGCCATGACCACCGCGTCGGCGTCGGCTGCCGCCTTCAGCACCGCCTCGCGCAGCTGCACGGCGGTGCCGACCTGGACGACGTCGACGCCGGCGGGGTCGGGCAGCGCGGTGTTGGCCGCGACGAGCGTGACGCGGGCGCCGCGGGCGGCGGCGGTACGGGCGAGGGCGTAGCCCTGCTTGCCGGAGGAGCGGTTGCCGAGGAAGCGGACGGGGTCGAGGGGCTCGCGGGTGCCGCCCGCGCTGACGACGACGTGCCGCCCGGCCAGGTCGGGCTCCCGCGGCCCGCGGGCCAGGACGCGTCGGCAGACCTCGAAGATCTCGGCGGGGTCGGGCAGCCTGCCCTTGCCGGTGTCGACGCCGGTGAGCCGGCCGACGGCCGGTTCGACGACGACGGCACCGCGGCGGCGCAGCGTCGCCACGTTCTCCCGGGTGGCCGGGTGCTCCCACATCTCGGTGTGCATCGCCGGGGCGAAGACGACCGGACACCGGGCGGTGAGCAGGGTGTTGGTGAGCAGGTCGTCGGCCAGCCCGTGGGCGGCCTTGGCGAGCATGTCGGCCGTGGCGGGGGCGACCACCACGAGGTCGGCGTGCTGGCCGATGCGCACGTGCGGGACCTCGTGGACGTCGTCCCAGACCTCGGTGGAGACCGGATGGCCGGAGAGGGCGGACCAGGTGGCGGCGCCGACGAAGTGCAGGGCGGAGGCGGTGGGGACGACGCGCACGTCATGGCCCGACTCGGTCAGCCTGCGCAGCAGCTCGCAGGCCTTGTAGGCGGCGATGCCACCACTGACCCCGAGCACGACCTTGGGTTTGTCCACCGTCTCTCCCCGGACCTCGGAAACCGTACGCCGCGGCTCCCGGCGCATGGGTCCATCACACACCACAGGCCCGGCAGTCGCGCCGCCGGGCCTGTGGAAAAACCTACTGCGAGCTGAAAATACTACTGAGCCGGGCCCTCGATGGCCTCGGACGTCAGCAGACCCGCGTTGATCTCGCGGAGCGCGATCGAGAGCGGCTTCTCGTGGACGTGGGTGTCGACGAGCGGACCGACGTACTCGAGGAGGCCCTCGCCGAGCTGCGAGTAGTACGCGTTGATCTGGCGGGCCCGCTTGGCCGCGTAGATCACGAGGCTGTACTTCGAGTCGGTGGCCTCGAGGAGCTCGTCGATCGGCGGGTTGATGATGCCCTCGGGAGCGGAGATGGAAGAGGACACGCTCTACCTTCCGATAGGTGGGAAAAGACGGGGCATGATCACACAGTCGTGATCACACAACATCCATCAAGGCTAGCAGCTCGCGCGCCACGTCCTCGACGGATGTGTTGACCAGGGTCTCGTGGAACTCCGGCTCGGCCGCGAGTTCGACCTTGGCCGCGTCCAGACGGCGTGCGACGACCTCGGGCGGCTCGGTGCCGCGGCCGGTGAGCCTGCGCACCAGCTCCTCCCAGGAGGGCGGAGCCAGGAACACCAGCTGGGCCTCGGGCATGGAGTCACGGACCTGCCGCGCGCCCTGGAGGTCGATCTCGAGGAGGACGGGCTCGCCCGCCTCCAGGCGCTCCAGCACGGCCGCACGCGGCGTGCCGTAGCGGTTGCCGGCGAACTCGGCCCACTCCAGCAGCTCGCCATTGGCGATCAGCTTGTCCATCTCGTCGTCGGTGACGAAGAAGTAGTGGACACCGTGCTTCTCGCCGGGGCGGGGCCTGCGGGTAGTCGCCGAGACCGAGAGCCAGACCTCGGGGTGTTCTTTGCGCATATGAGCGACGACCGTGCTCTTACCGACCCCGGAGGGGCCGGAGAGCACGGTCAGCCGCGGACGTGCGTCCGGGGGTTCGGGGGTCGTCCCCCGGGGTGTTACAGCCATGCAGCGATTATTCCAGTTGTCTCGCCGTGCCCGGGACGCTGTGCCCGGGGCACGTCGGACTCACTTGGCCGTGTCGCCGAACTCACGCTCCAGGGAGGCGATCTGGTTGGAGCCGAGCCCGCGCACCCGGCGGCTCTCGGAGATGCCGAGCCGCTCCATGATCTGCTTGGCGCGGACCTTGCCCACGCCCGGCAGGGACTCCAGGAGCGCGGAGACCTTCATCTTGCCGACGACGTCATTCTCCTGGCCCTGCTTGATGACCTCGTGAAGGGAGGCGCCGGAGTGCTTGAGTCGATTCTTGACCTCGGCCCGCTCCCGGCGAGCCGCGGCGGCCTTTTCGAGCGCGGCTGCGCGCTGTTCGGGGGTAAGGGGCGGAAGAGCCACGCCTACGTCACCTCGGATGTCGAACTGTCGGATACGGACCGGTGAGGAACCTAGTCGCCCCACACCTGGGGAGCCACGAGCAACACGCTCGCCCGTTGACCCTCCGCTCGGAGACTAGCGGCCAACTCCGCCAGAGTCAGCGAGAACAGCGGAAAAGTCCTGGTCAGCCTCAACCGGGACGGACATTTAAGACAAATTGCCCCGTATTTGAGAATGTATTCAGGCTCAAGTCGGCCCGCGGCCGTCCGGCAGAGGTCCCGGCCGGACGGCCGCGGGCGGTCAGGCGGCCTCGACCGCGGCCCTGACCTGTTGCGCGAACCGGTCCGCGGCGTCACGCAGCGCGACCACGCCGGGACCGTGGCGCAGCACTCCGCGGCTGACGTTCGGCACGACGTTGCGCACCGCGGCCCCGAAGACGTGCGGCAGGTCCGCCGGAGTGGCCCCCTGGGCGCCGATGCCGGGCGCGAGGATCGGGCCGTTGATGTCGAGGTCGTACGTCGACAGGTCACCGAGCGTCGCGCCGACGACCGCGCCGAAGGAGCCCAGCGGCTCCTCCCCGGCGTTCTCGGCCGCCAGGTGCGCCAGCATCGTCGCGCCGACGGTACGGCCGTCCGAGCGCACCGCGTGCTGGACCTCGCCGCCCTCCGGGTTGGAGGTGAGCGCCAGCACGAAGAGTCCGGCGCCGCTCTCGCGCGCGAGGGCCACGGCCGGCGAGAGCGACCCGTAGCCGAGGTACGGCGAGACGGTCAGCGCGTCCGAGAAGAGCGGGGCGTCCCTGCTCAGGAAGGACTCGGCGTAGGCGGCCATGGTCGAGCCGATGTCGCCGCGCTTGGCGTCCATCACGACCAGGGCGCCGGCCGCCCGCGCCTCCTCGACCGACCTCTCCAGGACGGCGACCCCGCGCGAGCCGAACCGTTCGAAGAAGGCGCTCTGCGGCTTCAGGACGGCGACCCGGTCGGCCATGGCCTCGACGACCGTCCGGCTGAACCGCTCCAGACCGGCGACGGTGTCGTCCAGGCCCCACTCGGCGAGCAGCGAGGCGTGCGGGTCGATGCCGACGCACAGCGGGCCGCGCTCGTCCATGGCGCGGCGCAGGCGGGCGCCGAAGGGTTCCAGGGTCATGCCGTCTTCCTCACGTCGGCGCCGACCGCGTCGGCGAGGGTGGCGTACGGGCTGGTGCGCAGGCGGGCGGCGAGCCCCTTGTGGATCGCACGGGCCCAGAAGGGCCCCTCGTAGACGAAGGCGCTGTAGCCCTGGACGAGGGTGGCGCCCGCCAGGATGCGCTCCCAGGCGTCCTCGGCGGTCTCGACGCCGCCGACGCCCACGAGGGTGATGCGGTCGCCCACGCGCGCGTAGAGGCGCCGCAGGACCTCGAGGGAGCGCGCCTTGAGCGGTGCCCCCGACAGACCGCCGGTCTCCTGCACCAGGGCGGGTGGCGAGGTCAGACCGAGGCCCTCGCGCGCGATGGTGGTGTTCGTGGCGATGATCCCGTCCAGGCCCAGTTCGACGGCAAGGTCGGCGACGGCGTCCACGTCCTCGTCCGCGAGGTCGGGGGCGATCTTGACCAGCAGCGGCACCCGTCGGTGGGCGACCGTGCGGTCGGCGGCCTCCCGCACGGCGCTCAGCAGCGGCCGCAGCGCCTCGGTGGCCTGGAGGTTGCGCAGTCCCGGTGTGTTCGGGGAGGAGACGTTGACGACCAGGTAGTCGGCGTACGGCGCGAGCCGCTCGGCCGACTTCACGTAGTCGGCGACCGCCTCGGCCTCCGGTACGGCCTTGGTCTTGCCGATGTTGACGCCGACGACGGTTTTGAAGACGGGCTCGCGGGAGGCCAGGCGCGCGGCGACGGTCAGCGAGCCGTCGTTGTTGAAGCCCATGCGGTTGATCAGCGCCCGGTCGGCGACCAGGCGGAACAGCCGCTTCTTGGGGTTGCCCGGCTGTGCCTCCCCGGTGACCGTGCCGATCTCGACGTGGTCGAAGCCCACCATGGCCATGCCGTCGACGGCGACCGCGTTCTTGTCGAAGCCGGCGGCGAGCCCGAAGGGGCCGTGCATGCGCAGGCCGAAGGCCTCGGTGCGCAGTTCCCGGTGGCGGGGGGCGAGTGCGGCCGCGACGAACGTGCGGAGCACCGGGATCCGGGCGGCGAGCCGGATCCAGCGGAAGGCCAGGTGGTGGGCCTTCTCCGGGTCCATCCGGGAGAAGACCAGACGGAAGAAGAGCTGGTACATGGGTGTGTCCTCGAAGACCTCATACAGAGGGGGACACCGTTTCCGGTGTCCCCCTGGGGCTGCTAGTCGCGGGCCGCGGTCAGATGCTCGGCGTGTTCCTGGAGGGAACGCACCCCCACATCCCCGTGGTTGAGGGCGTCGATGCCCTGGACGGCGGCGGCGAGCGCCTGGACCGTCGTGAGGCAGGGCACCGAGCGCGCCACCGCCGCCGTACGGATGTCGTAGCCGTCGAGACGGCCACCGGTGCCGTACGGGGTGTTGACGATGAGGTCGACCTGGCCGTCGTGGATGAGCTGGACGATGGTCTTCTCGCCGTTCGGGCCCACGCCCTCGGACTGCTTGCGCACGACCGTGGCGTTGATGCCGTTGCGCCTGAGGACCTCGGCGGTGCCGGAGGTGGCGAGCAGCTCGAAGCCGTGGGCGACCAGCTCGCGCGCCGGGAAGATCATCGACCGCTTGTCGCGGTTGGCGACCGAGATGAACGCGCGGCCCCTGGTGGGCAGCGGGCCGTAGGCGCCCGCCTGCGACTTGGCGTACGCCGTGCCGAAGACGGAGTCGATGCCCATGACCTCGCCGGTGGAGCGCATCTCCGGGCCCAGGATGGTGTCGACGCCGCGGCCGGAGGTGTCGCGGAAGCGGGTCCACGGCATCACGGCCTCCTTGACGGAGATCGGCGCGTCCAGCGGCAGCTCGCCGCCGTCACCGGTCGCCGGGAGCAGCCCCTCGGCGCGCAGTTCGGCGATGGTCGCGCCCAGGGAGATCCGGGCGGCGGCCTTGGCCAGCGGCACCGCGGTCGCCTTCGAGGTGAAGGGGACGGTGCGGGAGGCGCGCGGGTTGGCCTCCAGGACGTAGAGGATGTCCCCGGCCATCGCGAACTGGATGTTGATCAGACCGCGGACGCCCACCCCGCGCGCGATGGCCTCCGTGGAGACCCGCAGGCGCTTGATGTCGAAGCCGCCGAGGGTGATCGGGGGCAGGGCGCACGCCGAGTCGCCGGAGTGGATGCCGGCCTCCTCGATGTGCTCCATGACGCCGCCGAGGTACAGCTCCTCGCCGTCGTAGAGCGCGTCGACGTCGATCTCGATGGCGTCGTCGAGGAAGCGGTCGACGAGGACCGGCCGGGTGGGGCTGATCTCGGTCGACTCGGCGATGTAGGCGGACAGCCGGGTCTCGTCGTAGACGATCTCCATGCCACGGCCGCCGAGGACGTACGACGGGCGGACGAGGACCGGGTAGCCGATCTCGTCGGCGATGGCCTTGGCGCCGGCGAAGGTGGTGGCGGTGCCGTGCTTGGGGGCCGGCAGGCCGGCCTCGGCGAGGACGCGTCCGAAGACGCCCCGGTCCTCGGCCGCGTGGATCGCCTCGGGGGGCGTGCCGACGATCGGCACGCCGTTGTCCTTGAGCGCCTGCGCCAGGCCCAGCGGGGTCTGGCCGCCGAGCTGGACGACGACACCGGCGATCGGGCCGGCCTGCGCCTCCGCGTGGACGATCTCCAGCACGTCCTCGAGCGTCAGCGGCTCGAAGTACAGGCGGTCGGAGGTGTCGTAGTCGGTGGAGACGGTCTCCGGGTTGCAGTTGACCATCACCGTCTCGTACCCGGCGTCGGACAGCGCGAAGGAGGCGTGCACGCAGGAGTAGTCGAACTCGATGCCCTGGCCGATGCGGTTCGGGCCGGAGCCCAGGATGATGACGGCAGGCTTCTCGCGGGTCGCCACCTCGCTCTCCTCGTCGTAGGAGGAGTAGAAGTACGGCGTCTTCGCCGCGAACTCGGCGGCGCAGGTGTCGACCGTCTTGTAGACGGGGCGGACGCCCAGCGCGTGCCGGACCTCGCGGACGACGTCCTCGCGCAGGCCGCGGATCTCGGCGATCTGCTGGTCGGAGAAGCCGTGCCGCTTGGCCTCGGCGAGCAGGTCGCCGTCGAGGCGGTCGGCGGCGGCCAGGGCGTCCGCGACCTCCTTGATCAGGAACAGCTGGTCGACGAACCAGGGGTCGATCTTCGTGAACTCGAAGACCTCCTCCGGGGTGGCGCCCGCGCGGATGGCCTGCATGACGGTGTTGATCCGGCCGTCGGTGGGACGGACGGCCTCCGTCAGGAGCTGCTGCTTGTCGCCGGGCTCGCCGACGAACGTGAACTGGCTGCCCTTCTTCTCCAGCGAGCGCAGCGCCTTCTGGAAGGCCTCGGTGAAGTTGCGGCCGATGGCCATGGCCTCGCCGACGGACTTCATGGTGGTCGTCAGCGTCGAGTCCGCGCTCGGGAACTTCTCGAAGGCGAAGCGGGGGGCCTTGACGACCACGTAGTCGAGCGTGGGCTCGAAGGAGGCCGGGGTCTCCTGGGTGATGTCGTTCGGGATCTCGTCGAGGGTGTAGCCGACGGCGAGCTTGGCCGCGATCTTGGCGATCGGGAAGCCGGTCGCCTTGGAGGCCAGCGCCGACGAGCGGGACACGCGCGGGTTCATCTCGATGACGATGACCCGGCCGTCCTCGGGGTTCACCGCGAACTGGATGTTGCAGCCGCCGGTGTCCACGCCGACCTCGCGGATCACGGCGATGCCGACGTCGCGCAGGGTCTGGTACTCGCGGTCGGTCAGCGTCATGGCGGGCGCGACGGTGATCGAGTCGCCGGTGTGCACGCCCATGGGGTCGAAGTTCTCGATGGAGCAGACGACCACGACGTTGTCGTGCTTGTCGCGCATCAGCTCCAGCTCGTACTCCTTCCAGCCGAGGATGGACTCCTCCAGGAGCACCTCGGTGGTCGGCGAGAGCGTGAGGCCCTGGCCGGCGATGCGGCGCAGCTCCTCCTCGTCGTGGGCGAAGCCGGAGCCGGCGCCGCCCATGGTGAAGGAGGGGCGGACGACGACCGGGTAGCCGCCCAGCTCGTCGACGCCGGCGAGGACCTCGTCCATCGTGTGGCAGATGACGGAGCGGGCGGACTCGCCGTGGCCGATCTTGCGGCGGACCTCCTCCACGACGTCCTTGAACCGGTCGCGGTCCTCGCCCTTGTGGATGGCCTCCACGTTGGCGCCGATCAGCTCGACGCCGTACTTGTCCAGGACGCCGTTCTCGGAGAGCGCGATGGCGGTGTTGAGGGCCGTCTGGCCGCCCAGGGTGGGCAGCAGGGCGTCCGGCCGCTCCTTGGCGATGATCTTCTCGACGAACTCCGGGGTGATCGGCTCGACGTAGGTGGCGTCGGCGATCTCCGGGTCGGTCATGATCGTCGCCGGGTTGGAGTTGACGAGGATCACGCGCAGCCCTTCGGCGCGCAGGACGCGGCACGCCTGGGTGCCGGAGTAGTCGAACTCGGCTGCCTGTCCGATGACGATCGGGCCGGAGCCGATGACCAGGACGGACTGGATATCGGTGCGCTTAGGCACGCTGGCCCTCCATCAGGGAAACGAAGCGGTCGAACAGGTAGGCGGCGTCGTGCGGGCCCGCTGCCGCTTCGGGGTGGTACTGGACGGAGAAGGCAGGCTGGTCGAGCAGCTGGAGCCCCTCCACGACGTCGTCGTTGAGACAGACGTGGGACACCTCGGCGCGGCCGAACTCGGTGTCGCTGACCTTGTCGAGCGGCGCGTCCACGGCGAACCCGTGGTTGTGCGCGGTGACCTCGACCTTGCCGGTCGTACGGTCCTGGACCGGCTGGTTGATGCCGCGGTGGCCGTACTTCAGCTTGTAGGTGCCGAAGCCGAGGGCGCGGCCGAGGATCTGGTTGCCGAAGCAGATGCCGAACAGGGGCGTCCGGCGCCGGAGCACCTCGGTCATCAGTTCCACGGGACCGTCGGCGGTGGCCGGGTCGCCCGGGCCGTTGGAGAAGAACACGCCGTCGGGGCCGACGGCGTACACCTCGTCCGGCGTGGCCGTGGCGGGCAGCACGTGCACCTCGATGCCGCGCTCGGCCATGCGGTGCGGGGTCATGCCCTTGATGCCGAGGTCGATCGCGGCGACGGTGAACCGCTTCTCGCCGACCGCGGGGACGACGTACGCCTCCTTGGTGGCGACCTCCTCGTAGAGGCTCGCGCCCTTCATGTGCGGCTGGGCCTGCACCCGTGCGAGCAGCTCGGGCCCGGCCGCGACCGCCTCGCCGGAGAAGATGCCGGCGCGCATCGAGCCGCGCTCGCGCAGGTGGCGGGTGAGGGCGCGGGTGTCGATGCCGGAGATGCCGACGACGCCCTGCGCGACCAGCTCGTCGTCCAGGGATCGCTTGGAGCGCCAGTTGGACGGCACGCGCGCGGGGTCGCGGACGACGTAGCCGGAGACCCAGATGCGGCCCGACTCGTCGTCCTCGTCGTTCCAGCCGGTGTTGCCGATCTGCGGCGCGGTCGCCACGACGATCTGACGGTCGTAGGAGGGGTCGGTCAGGGTCTCCTGGTAGCCGGTCATGCCGGTGGAGAACACCGCTTCGCCGAAGGTCTCCCCCACGGCCCCGTAGGCACGGCCGCGGAAGGTGCGGCCGTCCTCCAGGACGAGTACGGCGGGAGCCGCCTTGTGCCTCTGTGAGGCGATCCCCTGGATGGAGGTCGTCATCGTGCGCCTTCCGTTTCCCTCTTGTTGATCATGGAGTTGATGGCCTCGACCCACTCGGTGTGCTCGGCCGCGTGGTCCGAGCGGAAACCGGAGTCGATCAGTGTGCCGCCGTGCTCCCAGGTCACCAGGAGCAGTCCGCCCTCGGTGAGGACCTTGCCGGCGATGCCCTTGCCGAGCACCGCCTCGCGCAGCGCGCCGGCCGGGACGAAGAAGTCGTTCGCGCCGGGGCGTACGACGTGCAGTCCCGCGTCCGTCAGGGTGAGCTGGACCCGGCTGCGGGTGCCCAGACCGTGCGCCACGATGCGGTCCAGCCACTGCCCGGCGGTGGTGGAGCCGTGGTAGCGGCCGCTCATCGACAGCACGGTCGGTCTCGCCCCGCCGGGCTCGGAGGGCGCGGCAGGCAGCTCCGGCAGGTCGCCCTGGAGCGTGCCGCGCCACTTCCAGCCCTCGCGCATCAGCCAGTAGACGAGCGCGACGAAGAGGCCGAGACCGACGACCCAGCCGACGCGGGCGGCCCAGTCGGTCACTTCGGCCGATTCCCTCTCGGCCGCGAGCAGGATTACAGGTGTCACGTGAGCTTCCCGTCGACGAGCGTGGCCTTGCCCCGGAGCCAGGTGTGCGTCACACGGCCCGGCAGCTCACGCCCCTCGTACGGGGTGTTCCGGCTGCGCGAGGCGAAGCCCGCGGGGTCCACCTGCCCACGGTATGCCGTGTCGACGAGCGTGAGGTTGGCGGGCTCACCAGCCGAGACGGGGCGGCCGTGCCCCTGGGCCCGTCCGATGCGGGCCGGCGTGAAGGACATGCGGTCGGCGACCTGGGCCCAGTCCAGCAGGCCCGTCTCCACCATCGTCTCCTGGACCACCGACAGCGCGGTCTCCAGGCCGACCATGCCCATGGCGGCCGCGGCCCACTCGCAGTCCTTGTCCTCGTGCGGGTGCGGGGCGTGGTCGGTGGCGACGATGTCGATCGTGCCGTCGGCGAGCGCCTCGCGCAGGGCGTGCACGTCACGCTCGGTCCGCAGCGGCGGGTTCACCTTGTAGACCGGGTCGTAGGAGCGCACCAGCTCGTCGGTGAGGAGGAGGTGGTGCGGGGTGACCTCGGCGGTGACGTCGATGCCGCGGGACTTGGCCCAGCGGACGATCTCGACGGAGCCGGCGGTGGACAGGTGGCAGATGTGGACGCGCGAGCCGACGTGCTCGGCGAGCAGCACGTCCCGCGCGATGATCGACTCCTCGGCGACGGCCGGCCAGCCCCCGAGTCCCAGCTCGGCGGAGACGACGCCCTCGTTCATCTGGGCGCCCTCGGTCAGCCGCGGCTCCTGCGCGTGCTGGGCGACGACGCCGCCGAAGGCCTTCACGTACTCCAGCGCGCGGCGCATGATCACGGCGTCGTCCACGCACTTGCCGTCGTCGGAGAAGACGGTGACGCCGGCGGCGGACTCGTGCATCGCTCCCAGCTCGGCGAGCTTCCTGCCCTCCAGGCCGACGGTGACGGCGCCGATCGGCTGCACGTCGCAGTAGCCGTGCTCCCGGCCCAGTCGCCAGACCTGCTCGACGACGCCGGCGGTGTCCGCGACGGGGAAGGTGTTGGCCATGGCGAAGACGGCCGTGAAACCGCCGCTCGCGGCGGCGCGGGTGCCGGTCAGGACGGTCTCGGAGTCCTCGCGGCCCGGCTCGCGCAGATGGGTGTGCAGGTCGACGAGGCCCGGCAGCAGCACCTTGCCCCCGGCCTCGACGACCTCGGCGCCCTCGGCGGACAGCCCGCTGCCGACGGCCTCGACGACCTCGCCGTCGATCAGGACGTCCTGCGGCTCGCCGCCGAGGACCCGCGCACCACGGATAAGGATCTTGCTCATGGTTCTTACTTCTCCTCGGTGGTACGGGCGTGGCTGACGGCGGGTTCGTTCCCGCCCAGGAGCAGGTAGAGGACGGCCATCCGGATCGACACCCCGTTGGCGACCTGTTCGACGACGGTGCAGCGGTCGGAGTCGGCGACCTCGGCGGTGATCTCCATGCCGCGGACCATCGGGCCGGGGTGCATCACGATGGCGTGCTCGGGCATCCGCGCCATCCGGTCGCCGTCGAGGCCGTAGCGGCGCGAGTACTCGCGCTCGGTCGGGAAGAACGCGGCGTTCATCCGCTCGCGCTGGACGCGCAGCATCATCACGGCGTCGGACTTGGGCAGCGTGCTGTCGAGGTCGTACGACACCTCGCAGGGCCAGGTCTCGACGCCGACCGGCACCAGAGTGGGCGGGGCGACGAGGGTGACCTCGGCGCCGAGGGTGTGCAGCAGGTCGACGTTGGAGCGGGCGACCCGGCTGTGCAGCACGTCGCCCACGATGGTGATCCGCTTGCCGGACAGGTCCTGGCCGAGCCCGGCGTCGCGGCCGACGAGCCTGCGGCGCATGGTGAAGGCGTCCAGCAGCGCCTGGGTGGGGTGCTGGTGGGTGCCGTCACCGGCGTTGACGACGGCCGCGTCGATCCACCCGGAGGTGGCGAGGCGGTACGGCGCTCCGGAGGCGCCGTGCCGGATGACGACGGCGTCGACGCCCATGGCCTCCAGGGTCTGGGCGGTGTCCTTGAGCGACTCGCCCTTGGAGACGCTGGAGCCCTTGGCGGAGAAGTTGATGACGTCCGCGGACAGGCGCTTCTCGGCGGCCTCGAAGGAGATCCGGGTCCGGGTGGAGTCCTCGAAGAAGAGGTTGACGATCGTGCGGCCGCGCAGGGTCGGCAGCTTCTTGATGGGCCGGTCCGCCACCCGGGCCATCTCCTCGGCGGTGTCGAGGACATGGACGGCGTCGTCGCGGGTGAGGTCGGCGGCCGAGATGAGATGACGCTGCATCTGTCAGGCTCCGTAGGGCATGGGGAGTTTTCGGGCATGCGGGCGCGTGGGGGCACGCACTCGGGGGCGTACGTCGGAGTGCTAGTGCTGTGCGCCCGGGGCGGTCTGCCGGACACCGAGCAGCACGGTGTCGCGACCGTCCTCCTCGGCCAGCTGGACCTTGACCGTCTCCCGCAGTGACGTGGGGAGGTTCTTGCCGACGTAGTCGGCGCGGATGGGGAGTTCGCGGTGACCGCGGTCGACGAGGACCGCGAGCTGCACCGCGCGGGGGCGCCCGATGTCGTTCAGGGCGTCGAGGGCTGCGCGGATGGTGCGGCCCGAGAAGAGCACGTCGTCGACGAGGACGACCAGCTTGCCGTCGATCCCGTCGCCGGGGATCTCGGTGCGGGCGAGCGCCCGCGGCGGGTGCATGCGCAGGTCGTCGCGGTACATGGTGATGTCGAGGGAGCCGACCGGGATCTTGCGGTCGGTGATCTGCTCGAGCTTGGCGGCGAGCCGGCGGCCGAGGAAGACGCCCCGGGTCGGGATGCCGAGGAGGACCACGTCGTCGGCGCCCTTGGCGCGCTCGACGATCTCGTGGGCGATGCGGGTCAGCACCCGTGCGATGTCGGGGCCTTCGAGGACGGGCCGCGCGTCGGAGCGCGGTTCCTGCCGCGCGTCCTGGGCGGCGTGCGGGCCCTGCGGCTCTCGCCCGTCCTGATTGTCGTACGTGTCCATGGGAAACGGACCTCCTTCTCCGCCTCACGGGACGGACCTTAAAGGACGTCGGATTTGCGCCATCTACGGTAGCAGGCCGGGGGGACACCTCCGTTCACCCCATTGGCCCAATGGGCCGCGGATACCACGGAAGAGTCGGTGTGGACCATTCGGCTTGACGCAGAAGAATCACGCTGCGTAACCTCACAGTGAGTTACCAGCCGCGCGGCATGGAAACCTCACCCAGTCGCGTCGACCCAGTGCCGGGGAGCTATATGTCCAGCGAATACGCCAAACAGCTCGGGGCCAAGCTCCGGGCGATCCGCACCCAGCAGGGCCTTTCCCTCCACGGTGTCGAGGAGAAGTCCCAGGGACGGTGGAAGGCGGTCGTGGTCGGTTCGTACGAGCGCGGCGACCGCGCCGTGACCGTGCAGCGCCTTGCGGAGCTGGCCGATTTCTACGGTGTTCCCGTGCAGGAGCTGCTCCCGGGCACCACTCCGGGCGGTGCGGCCGAGCCGCCGCCGAAGCTGGTCCTGGACCTGGAGCGGCTGGCCCACGTGCCGGTCGAGAAGGCCGGTCCCCTCCAGCGCTACGCAGCCACGATCCAGTCGCAGCGCGGCGACTACAACGGCAAGGTGCTCTCGATCCGCCAGGACGACCTGCGCACCCTCGCCGTCATCTACGACCAGTCGCCCTCGGTCCTGACCGAGCAGCTGATCAGCTGGGGCGTCCTGGACGCGGACGCGCGTCGCGCCGTCTCCCACGAGGAGGGCTGAGCGCCGCGGCGACTCAGCAGAAACGTGGCGCCGGGGGGGGCGGGCCCCAATTTTACGGGCACCCCCGCGGCGTTTTGACCGCCCCCGGTGGACCCGGGCCCCCGCACCCCCCCGCGCCCCCCCACCCCCCGGGGA
>NZ_JBIVKQ010000021.1:100963-155024 GCF_044750845.1 Streptomyces sp. NPDC088766
GGGGGGGCGCCCGGCCCGGGCCCGCGCGCCCCGCCGCCCCCCCGGCGGGGGGGGCCGCCGCGGGGCCCCCCCCCCCCCCCCGCCGGCGGGGGGGCCCCCCCCCCGGGGCCCCCCCCCCCCCGGCGGCTTTGTCCCGGCCCGTGAAGGCCAGGAGCCCCGGAAGCCCCAGGAGCCCCGGAAGCCCGAGGGTACGGGGGACCGGGGGTCCCGGAAGCCTCCCGGGCCGAGGGGAACACCGACGGGCCGAGACGTGCCGGAACAGCCGGAGGGCCCGCGGACGCGCTGTCCACGGGCCCTCCGGCGTCGGCGGCAACCGCTCACGCCTCCCGGCGCAGCGACGGCTTGAGCTCCTTCAGCCGGCCGAGCAGGCCGTTCACGAACGAGGGCGACTCGTCCGTGGAGAACTCCTTCGCCAGCTGCACCATCTCGTCGAGGACGACGGCGTCCGGGGTCTCGTCGACCCAGATCAGCTCGTACGCGCCGAGCCGCAGGATGTTGCGGTCGACGACCGGCATCCGGTCGAGCGTCCAGCCGACCGAGTACTGGGAGATCAGCTCGTCGATGCGCCGCGCGTGCTCGGCGAAGCCCTCGACCAGCTGCATCGTGTACTCGCTCACCGGGGGCTGCCGGGTGTCGGTCCGGGAGAGCCGGATCCAGTCCGCGAGAACCGTCAGGACGTCGGCGCCGCGCTGGTCGCCCTCGAAGAGGATCTGGAAGGCGCGCTTGCGGGCCGTGTTGCGGGCAGCCACGGTTAGCTGTTCACCCGGCCGAGGTAGTCGCTCGTACGGGTGTCGACCTTGATCTTCTCACCGGTGGTGATGAAGAGCGGGACCTGGATCTGGTGACCGGTCTCCAGGGTGGCGGGCTTGGTGCCACCGGTGGAGCGGTCACCCTGCAGGCCCGGCTCGGTCTCCTGGACGACGAGCTCGACGGCGGCCGGCAGCTCGACGAAGAGCACCTCGCCCTCGTGCTGCGCGACGGTGGCCGTGAAGCCCTCGATCAGGAAGTTGGCGGCGTCGCCGACGGCCTTGCGGTCGACCATGAGCTGGTCGTAGGTCTCCATGTCCATGAAGACGAAGTACTCGCCGTCCATGTAGGAGAACTGCATGTCGCGCTTGTCGACAGTGGCCGTCTCGACCTTGACGCCGGCGTTGAAGGTCTTGTCGACCACCTTGCCGGACAGCACGTTCTTGAGCTTGGTGCGCACGAAGGCCGGGCCCTTGCCGGGCTTGACGTGCTGGAACTCGACGACGGACCAGAGCTGGCCGCCTTCGAGCTTGAGCACCAGGCCGTTCTTGAGGTCGTTCGTGGAAGCCACGGTTGCGGAATCTCCTGGACTGACGTGGACGACCCCGGGGGCACGCACCTGCCTGTAGCTATAGTGCGAGCAGCTCCTTGGTCGTGATGGTGAGTAGCTCGGGTCCGCCGTCCGCCTCGGGGCGTACGACGAGCGTGTCATCGATCCGGACACCGCCCCGGCCCGGGAGGTGGACCCCCGGTTCGACGGTGACCGGCACGCAAGCGTCCAGTTTACCCATGGCCGCGGGGGCCAACTGCGGGTCCTCCTCGATTTCGAGTCCCACACCGTGCCCGGTGAGTGCCGTGAGGCCCTCGGCGTACCCCGCGGAGTCCAGCACCTGCCGTGCGGCACGGTCCACGTCGCGGTACGCGGCACCGGGCACCAGGCTTTCGCGTCCGGCCCGCTGAGCGGCGAAGACAAGGTCGTACAGCTCGATCTGCCACTGCGCGGGAGAGGTGCCGATGACGAACGTGCGGCCGATCTCGCAGCGGTAGCCGCGGTACGTCGCCCCGAGGCAGACCGAAAGGAAATCGCCCTCCTCCACACGTCGGTCGGTGGGCCGGTGGCCCCGCCGTCCCGAGTTCGGGCCGGTGCCCACGGACGGGGTGAAGGCGGGGCCGTCGGCCCCGTGGTCGACGAGGCGGCGCTCCAGCTCCAGGGCGAGGTGGCGTTCGGTACGGCCGACGAGGATGGACTCCAGCAGTTCACCGAGGGCCTGGTCGGCGATCTCGGCGCCGATGCGCAGGCAGGAGATCTCCTCCTCGTCCTTGACGACCCTCAGCTGCTCCACGGCACCGCCGAGGTCGGCGAGGCGCAGCCGGGGCGCGACCGACCGCAGGGCGCGGTGCCGGGCCACCGTGAGGTGGTGTTCCTCGACCGCCAGGGAATCGGCGCCGCGGTCCGTGAGGATGCCCGCGGCGGCCACCGCGGGGTCGCCTCCGGAGCGGGACAGGACCTGGACCTCGAGGGCCTCGTCGGGCCTGCCCTCGTGGGGCCGGTCGTCGGGTGGGTCCGTGCACACGAGGAGTTCCTCGTGTGCACTCAGCAGCAGGACGGCGCCCTGGGGGGCCGCGCCCGCGAGGTATCTCACATTGGCGGGACGGGAGATCAGTGCGCTCGCGCTGCCGCCGGCACTGCACCGTTCCCTGAGCCGTTTGCGGCGAGCCGCGTACACCTCTGACATGTGTCGAGCGTAGGAGGCTTGTCCGGATTGTGCCGGTTGGGCTGCGCCGAGCGGGGTGGACGGGAAGACGGGGCCCTCGTGCCGCGGGCCGGGAAGGCGGGGCCCTCGTGCCGCGGCTACCGCATCGAGGTGGTCACCGGTGCGATCACCAGCTCGGCGGGCTGGCTATCGCCCGCGCCAGCACGTCGTCCAGGACCCGTGCCGTCGTCGGGACGTCCAGTTGGGAGTTGTCGATGATCGGGAGTCCGGAGCCGTACCAGCCGGCCATGCGCCCGTGGATGCGGGCGACCTCCTCGTCCGCGAGACGGCGGTTGCCGGAGCGCTCAGCGTTGCGTTCCAGGACGACTTCGAGGCCGGGGAGCAGGACGACCGGGAGCAGGCCGGGCCCCACGTGCCGCTTCCAGCCGCCGAGCCCGACGGCCGGGCGGTCGGGGAAGATCGCGTCGTCGAGGATGCACGAGATGCCGTTCGCCAGGAAGTTGCGCGCGGCGAAGCCGCAGGTGCGGCGAGCCAGGCGGTACTGCGCCTCGGAGTGGTCGTTCCAGCCCGACTGGGGGTCGGCGAAGCCGGAGCGGACCCATTCGCGGACGTCGTCGAGGCTGATGTGGGCG
Organism: Streptomyces sp. NPDC088766; assembly: GCF_044750845.1. Lineage (NCBI taxonomy): Bacteria > Bacillati > Actinomycetota > Actinomycetes > Kitasatosporales > Streptomycetaceae > Streptomyces > Streptomyces sp. NPDC088766. The sequence goes on from NZ_JBIVKQ010000021.1 coordinate 104,058, forward strand.
GTGGGCACCCGGCGGTGGTCGGCCCAGAACTTGGCGACGCTGGTCTTCCCGGCGCCGGCCGGTCCGATGAGCAGTACCGCGAGCGTCGTGGCCGCCGGGTCGGGGGCCGCCGGGGCCGGCGGCGCGCTCGGCATGCCGACGGGACCGCCGGGAGGCAGCGGCACGTGCCCGGTGACGTCGCCGCCCGGCGGCGCGTGCCGGGGGGGCGGAGCGTGCTGCGGAGCCGGGGGGTGCGCGGCGGGCGGGGCCGGGGGCGCGGGCTGGAGCGGGCCCGGCGGCGGGGCGGTGAAGCCCGGGGGCGGCGGGGGCACGGGCCGTCCGGGGGTGCCGGCGGGCTGGTGCGGCCCCGGGTGTTGCGCGGCCGGCGACCAGCCGACGGCCGGTCCGTGCCCCGGCTGATGGGGCGGCGGCAGCGGAGAACCCACTGCGTGCTGCATCCGGTGCCACTCCGTCTCGTACAGGCGATTGACGCTGGCAGCGAGGGTGCGGGCCCTCGCCTCCCACCGAACGGTACCGCCCCCTGCCGTCCTTTGGTGAACGGCCGGGGGCGGTGTGAAGTGCCCGGTGCGCCAAGCGAATCGGACGGATGGGGACCCTGCGGACTTACTCGCCCACCTCGCCGTACGCGGCGAGCAGTACGGCCGGGTCGGGGCTCTCGAGGACGGTGGGCTTGGCCAGGCCGTCGAGGACGATGAAGCGCAGGAGGTCGCCGCGGGACTTCTTGTCGACCTTCATGTTCTCCAGCAGCTTGGGCCACTGGTCGTGACGGTAGTGCAGCGGCAGCCCCACCGACTCCAGCACGGTGCGGTGGCGGTCTGCCGTGGCGTCGTCCAGCCGGCCGGCCAGGCGGCCCAGCTCGGCGGCGAAGTGCAGGCCGACCGAGACGGCGGCGCCGTGCCGCCACTTGTAGCGCTCGTTCTTCTCGATGGCGTGGGCGAGCGTGTGGCCGTAGTTGAGGATCTCCCGCAGGCCCGACTCCTTGAGGTCGGAGGAGACGACGTCCGCCTTGACCCGGATGGAGCGCTCGATCAGCTCGGCGGTGTGCGGGCCGGCCGGGGTGCGGGCGGCCTCGGGGTCGGCCTCGATGAGGTCGAGGATGACCGGGTCGGCGATGAAACCGGCCTTGATGACCTCGGCGAGCCCGGAGACGTAGTCGTGGACCGGGAGGGAGTCCAGCGCGGCCAGGTCGCAGAGCACGCCGGCCGGCGGGTGGAAGGCGCCGACGAGGTTCTTGCCCTCGGCGGTGTTGATGCCGGTCTTGCCGCCGACGGCCGCGTCCACCATGGCGAGCACGGTGGTCGGGATGGCGATCCAGCGCACCCCGCGCAGCCAGGTGGCGGCCACGAACCCGGCGAGGTCGGTGGTCGCGCCGCCGCCGACGCCCACCACGACGTCGGTGCGGGTGAACCCGGACTGGCCGAGCGCCTTCCAGCAGTACGCCGCGACCTCGGCGGTCTTGGCCTCCTCCGCGTTGGGCACCTGGATGGCGACCGCCTCGAAGCCCTGTCCGGCCAGGTCGGCGCGGAGCGCCTCCCCGGTCTCGGCGAGCGCCTCGGGGTGGATCACCGCGACCCGCTTCGCACGGTCGCCGATCAGTCCGCCCAGCTCGCCGAGGAGCCGGTGGCCGACCAGCACCTCGTACGGCTCGGAGCCGGCGCTGCCGCCGACCCGGATTCTTGTCACCTGGCTCGTCATGTCGTCCTCCGGCCGGGGGTCCGGGGGTCGTCCCCCGGGGGATGTGGTCAACTCCAACGCGTCCAGGGCTGCCTGCGTGACCTCTTCGGGCGTGCGGCCGTCCGTCGGCACGACCGCGGTGGCGACTGCCTCGTAGAGGTGGCGGCGGGCCTCCATCAGCTCGCGCCACTGCTTGCGCGGGTTGACGGCGAGCAGCGGGCGGGCCGCGTTCAGGCCGGTCCGCCTGACGGCCTCCTCGACGTCCATCGACAGGTAGAGCACCCGCTGCCCGGCCAGCCGGCCGCGCGTCTCCTCGTCGAGGATCGAGCCGCCGCCGAGCGCCAGGACGCCGTCGTGCTCGGCGAGCGCGCGCAGCACGGCCGCCTTCTCGACGGCGCGGAAGGCGGGCTCGCCCTCCTCGACGAAGATGTCGGCGATGGCGCGGCCCTGTCCGGCGACGATGTCGTCGTCGGTGTCCCGGTAGGCGACCTGGAGCCGCTCGGCCAGCTGCCGGCCGACGGTGGACTTGCCGACGCCCATCGGCCCGACCAGGACGACCAGCGGTCCGCTCATCGGACGGGGAGGTGGTCGAGGTACGACCGCACGTTGCGGCGGGTCTCGGCGACGCTGTCGCCGCCGAACTTCTCCGCGACGGCGTCCGCGAGGACGAGCGCGACCATGGCCTCGGCGACGATGCCGGCCGCCGGCACGGCGCAGACGTCGGAGCGCTGGTGGTGGGCCTGCGTCGCCTCGCCGGTGGCCACGTCCACGGTCCGCAGTGCGCGCGGCACGGTGGCGATCGGCTTCATGGCCGCGCGGACGCGCAGCAGTTCGCCGGTGGACAGACCGCCCTCGGTGCCGCCGGCGCGGCCGGAGGCCCGCCGGAGGCCCTCGGGGGTGCCGACGATCTCGTCGTGCGCCTGTGAGCCGGGCACGCGCGCGAGGTCGAAGCCGTCGCCGACCTCGACGCCCTTGATCGCCTGGATGCCCATGAGGGCACCGGCCAGCCGGGCGTCCAGCTTGCGGTCCCAGTGCACGTGCGAACCCAGGCCCACCGGCACGTCGTAGGCCAGCACCTCGACGACCCCGCCGAGGGTGTCGCCGTCCTTGTGGGCCTGGTCGATCTCGGCGACCATCGCCTTCGACGCGTCCGCGTCCAGGCAGCGCACCGGGTCGGCGTCCAGCTTCTCGACGTCGGCGGGGGTCGGGTACACGCCGTAGGGCGCCCTGGCGGCGGCGATCTCCACGACGTGGGACACGATCTCGATGCCGGCCGTCTCCTTCAGGTACGACCGGGCGACGGCGCCCAGGGCGACGCGGGCGGCCGTCTCGCGCGCGGAGGCGCGCTCCAGGATCGGCCTGGCCTCGTCGAAGCCGTACTTCTGCATGCCGGCCAGGTCGGCGTGGCCGGGGCGGGGGCGGGTCAGCGGGGCGTTGCGGGCGAGCCCGGCGAGCACCTCGGGGTCGACCGGGTCGGCCGCCATGACCTGGTCCCACTTCGGCCACTCGGTGTTGCCCACCATGACCGCGACCGGGGAACCGAGGGTGAGGCCGTGGCGGACACCGCCGAGGAAGGTCACCTCGTCCCGCTCGAACTTCATCCGCGCACCGCGCCCATAGCCGAGCCGGCGCCTCGCCAGATGGTCCGCCACCATGTCCGTGGTGATCGGCACGCCGGCGGGAAGGCCCTCCAGCGTCGCCACGAGTGCGGGACCGTGGGACTCCCCCGCGGTCAGCCAGCGCAACCTGCTCAACGGTGCTCCTCAGTCTCGCGCCTGGTACTGCCCTGCGTACGCGCGTCCTCGCGTACGGCAACGGCGCGACCGGGTGCGCGACCCTGGTCCGCCACCCCCGATCCTCCCACGTCCGCCACCCGGAACCGGCCGCCGGTCCATCTGGCGGACGTCGGCTGCCGGCGGACGGGCTCCCGCGAGCCGGACCGGATGCGGAGATCCCGCTACGGGCGGGAGGCGAGCGCGTGCTCTCCGGCCTTCCGCATCGCGTCCACGGGGGCCGGGGAGCGTCCGGTCATCCGCTCCACCTGGAGCGCGGCCTGGTGCACCAGCAGATCGAGGCCGCTGACGACGGCGCCACCGGACATCGACCAGCGGGCGGCCAGTTCGGTCGGCCAGGGGTGGTAGAGCACGTCGAAGAGGGTGGCGGGCCGCTCCGGTACGGCGGTGGCGAGCGCGTCGGTGGCGCCCGCGGGCGTGGTGGCGATCACCAGGGGGGCGCGCAGCGCTTCGGCCGCGTCGGCCCAGTCGGCCGTGCGGACGTCGACGTCGAGGCGCTCGCCCCACCGCCGCATCTCGGCGGCACGGTCCGCGCTGCGTACGTAGACCACGACCTCGCCGGCGCAGACCCTGGACATCGCGGCCAGCGCGGAGGAGGCAGTGGCGCCGGCGCCGAGGATCGCGGCCGAGGCGACCTGCTCGACGCCGTGCTCGCGCAGGGCGGCGACCATGCCGGGGATGTCGGTGTTGTCGCCGACGCGGCGGCCGTCCTCGGTGAACACCAGGGTGTTGACCGCCTCGACGGCGGCCGCCGTCTCGCTGACCTCGTCCAGCAGGGGGACGACCGCGCGCTTGAGCGGCATGGTCAGCGACAGTCCCGCCCACTCGGCCCCGAGCCCCTCGACGAAGGAGGGCAGGGCCGCCTCGTCCACGTCGAAGAGGTCGTAGGTCCACTGCGGCAGGTCCATCGCCCGGTACGCGGCGCGGTGCAGCACCGGGGAGAGGGAGTGGGCGACGGGGCTGCCGAGTACGGCGGCGCGGTGCCGGTGGACGTGTTCGGGGCGGGTGGTGTCGGTCATGTCCTCAGTTACCGGCGCTCTCGTTGAACTTGTCCTTGAGCCGTTCGAATTCCGCGTAGGTCTTGGCGAATTCGGTCTTGTCCTGGCCGTCGGTCGCCACGAAGTAGATCCAGCCGTCGCTCGTCGGAGTCAGCGCCGCCGTCAGGGCCTCGGCCCCGGGGTTCCCGATCGGTCCCGGCGGAAGGCCCTTCCGGGTGTACGTGTTGTACGGGTCCTGGTTGCTGTTGATCTCGGACTCGCTGATGTGGATGTTGCTCTCGTTCTTCAGGTAGTTGAAGGTCGAGTCGAACTGGAGCAGCTGGTTGGTCTCGGTGTTCGTCGGCTTGAGACGGTTGTAGACCACCTCCGCCATCCTGCGGAAGTCGTCGTGCGTCTTGCCCTCCGCCTGGACCAGGCTGGCGACCGTGATGACCTGGAGCGGGTTCTCCAGTTTCAGCGCCTTGGCCTTGGCCTCGAGGTCGTACTTGCCGTAGGCCTCGTCGGCCCGGGCGACCATCTGCTTGAGGACCGTCGCGGGCTTCATGCCCTTGGCCGCGGGGTAGGTGCCGGGGTAGAGGAAGCCCTCCAGCGGGTCCTTGACGTCGCCGTCGGCGTTCGCCCAGTCGGGCAGGCCGAGGTTCTTGAAGTCCTTCTCCGCGACGTCCCTGGTGGTGCCGGCGGCGAGGCCGAGCTTGGTGTCGATCGCCTTGTAGACGGCGATGTTGCGCTGGCCGGGCGGGACCATCACGTTGGCCTGGCTCTTGGGGTCGAGCATCATCTCCACGGCGCTCTTGGCGGACATCTCCTTCCTGAGGATGTACGCGCCCGCCTGGATCTGGTCCCCGTCGTTGGTGGTGAAGGCGGACACGAAGGCGTCGACGCTCTTCACCACACCGGCCTCCTTCAGCTTGCGGCCGATGTCGACGCCGCGGGCGCCTTTGGGGACCTCGATGCTGACGGTCTGGCTGGTGCCGTCGCCCGCGAAGTCCGGCGCCGCGCTGTGACGATTCTGGTAGAACTTGTAGCCGAAGTAGGTGACGCCGCCGAGGCCGCCGCCGAACACCAGCAGGACGACCAGGCAGGCACAGCCGTTGCGGCTCTTCTTGCTCTTGGCGCCCTTGGCCCCTTTGCCGCCGCGGCCGCGCCGGTCGCCGCGCGTCTCCGGCTCGTCGTCGTCCTCGTCTTCCGCCCCGCCGCCCGCGAAGAAGGCGTGCTCGCCCTGGTCGGGACCGGGGTCCCAGTCGGGCCGCGGCTGCTCCGCCTCGGGTTCCGGTTCCGGCTCGGCGCGCCTGCGGGCCGGCGGCTCCGGGGGCGGATAGGCGTCCGGCGTCGCGTAGAGGTCGGGCTGTTCGGCGCCGTAGGCCACGGCCTGCTGGCCGTAGGGGTCACCGGGGTCGGCGGCGTACGGGACCTGTGCGTGGCTGCCGGTGCCGTCCCAGCCGCCCTCCTGGTAGGCCTGCTGGTCGCGGTGGGCGTACTGCTGGCCCGGAGCGGCGTACTGCTGCTGCTCGTAGGGCTGCTGGTACTGCTGCTGGTCGTACTGTTGCCGGCCGTACTGCTGTGGCTGGCCGTTGCTCCAGTCCGCGTACTCCTGCTGCGGCTGCTGCGGGTACTGGTGCTGCGGCCGGTCGCCGTAGGCAGGCTGATGGCCGGTGTGACCCTGCTGCCCTTCCCATCCGCCGTCCCCGTACAACGGGTCCTCCGGATGCCACGGTTCGGAGCCCGGGCCCCGGCCATACTCAGTCATCGATCCCCTAGAGCCGCGAGGCGGCGGTCGCGCGGCTTGTGGGCCCGGCTACCGTCCCGCCTCTTTCTGTGCGGTCGCTGTTCGAACACCACCGCATCGCGCGGAACGTTACCGTATCGCGATCAGATGACCACTTCGACGCCCTCGCCGGGTGCCGAGCCTGACACCCGTTCGGATTCCAGGGCCTGCTGGAGGATGATCACAGCGGCAGCCTGGTCGATGACGGAACGTCCCTTCCTGGACTTCACGCCCGAGGCGCGCAGTCCCTGACTGGCCGTCACCGTCGTCATCCGCTCGTCGACCAGCCGGACCTGGACCGGTGCGATGCCCTTGGCCAGCTCCTGGGCGAAGGCGCGCACCTTGACCGCGGCCGGGCCCTCGCCCCCCTTGAGGGAGCGAGGGAGGCCGACGACGACCTCGATCGGCTCGTACTCCTCGACGAGTTGCCGCAGCCGGCGGTGGGCCGCCGGGACGTCACGGCCGGGGACCGTCTCCACCGGGGTGGCGAGGATCCCGTCGAGGTCGCACGAGGCGACCCCGATCCGGGCGTCCCCGACGTCGACGGCGAGACGACGGCCCTTGCGCATGGGACGGCTCACTTGGCCGATTCCGCCACGAGCCGCTCGACGGCGTCGACGGCCTCGCCGACGGCGGCCGGGTTCTGGCCACCGCCCTGGGCTACGTCCGGCTTGCCGCCACCGCCGCCGCCGAGGGTCTTGGCCGCCGTACGGACCAGGTCGCCGGCCTTGAGGCCGCGCTCGCGGGCGGCCTCGTTGGTGGCGATGACCGTGAGCGGCTTGCCGTTGTTGACCGTGAACAGCGCGACGACGGCGGCCCGTCCGCCCTGGATGCGGCCGCGCACGTCGAGGACCAGCTTGCGCAGGTCGTCGGGGGTCGTACCGTCCGGCACCTGCCCGGTGACGACGGCGACGCCACGGACGTCCTTGGCGGACCCGGCGAGACCGGCGGCGGCCTGGAGGACCTTCTCCGCGCGGAACTTCTCGATCTCCTTCTCGGCGTCCTTCAGCTTGCCGAGCATGGCGGAGACCTTCTCCGGGAGCTCCTCCGGGCGGCCCTTGATCAGCTCCTGGAGCTGGGCGACGACGGTGTGCTCGCGGGCCAGGAAGTTGTAGGCGTCGACCCCGACGAGGGCCTCGATACGGCGCACGCCCGAGCCGATCGACGACTCGCCGAGCAGCTTCACCAGGCCGAGCTGGGCGGTGTTGTGCACATGGGTTCCGCCGCACAGTTCCTTGGAGAAGTCGCCGATGGTCACGACACGGACCCGCTCGCCGTACTTCTCGCCGAACTCGGCGATGGCGCCCTGCTTCTTGGCCTCGTCGAGGCTCAGGATCTCGGCGTGCACGTCCAGGTCACGGGCGAGCACCTCGTTGATCTTCTGCTCGACGTCGGTCATCACGGCCGTGGGGACGGCGGCGGGGGAGCCGAAGTCGAAGCGGAAGCGACCGGGCTGGTTCTCGGAACCGGCCTGGGCGGCCGTCGGGCCGAGGGCGTCGCGCAGGGCCTGGTGGGTGAGGTGCGTGGCCGAGTGGGCGCGGGCGATGGCCGTACGGCGGCGGCCGTCGATCGAGGCGTGGGCCTTGGCCCCGACGGTCACCTCGCCGAACTGGACGACGCCCTTGTGGACGTACACGCCCGGCACCGGCTTCTGGGTGTCGCGGATCTCGACGACGGCACCGGTGTCGATCTTGATGCGGCCGGTGTCGCCGATCTGGCCGCCGCCCTCGGCGTAGAACGGGGTGCGGTCCAGGACGATCTCGACCTCGTCGCCCTCGGTGGCGGCCGGGGAGGAGACGCCGTCGACGAGGATGCCGACGACCGTGGTCTCGCCCTCGGTGTCGGTGTAGCCGATGAAGTCGGTCTCGCCGGCCTTGTCGGCGATCTCGCGGTAGGCGCCGACACCGGCGTGGCCGGTCTTCTTGGCCTGGGCGTCGGCCTTGGCGCGCTCCCGCTGTTCCTTCATCAGGCGGCGGAAGCCGTCCTCGTCCACCGAGAGGCCCTGCTCGGCGGCCATCTCCAGGGTGAGGTCGATCGGGAAGCCCCAGGTGTCGTGGAGCAGGAAGGCCTTGTCGCCGGCGAGGACCCGGCCGCCGGCGGCCTTGGTCTCGGTGACGGCGGTGTCGAGGATGTTGGTGCCGGCCTTGAGTGTCTTGAGGAAGGCGTTCTCCTCGGCGAGGGCGACCTTCTCGATGCGCTCGCGGTCGGTGACCAGCTCGGGGTACTGCTGGCCCATCATGGCGATGACGGTGTCGATGAGGTCCTTGACGACCGGGCCGGTGGCGCCGAGCAGGCGCATGTTGCGGATGGCGCGGCGCATGATGCGGCGCAGGACGTAGCCGCGGCCCTCGTTGCCGGGGGTCACGCCGTCGCCGATGAGCATCACCGAGGTGCGCATGTGGTCGGTGACCACGCGCAGGGAGACGTCCGAGTCGTGGGCGTCGCCGTACTCGACGCCGGTCAGCTCGGTGGCCTTCTTGATGACGGCCATGGAGGTGTCGATCTCGTACATGTTCTGCACGCCCTGCAGAATCATGGCGAGGCGCTCCAGGCCGAGGCCCGTGTCGATGTTCTTGCTCGGCAGGTCGCCCAGGATCTCGAAGTTGTCCTTGCCGATGCCCTCGCCCCGCTCGTACTGCATGAAGACGAGGTTCCAGATCTCCACGTACCGCTCGTCGTTGACGGCGGGGCCGCCCTCGACGCCGAACTCGGGGCCGCGGTCGTAGTTGATCTCGGAGCAGGGGCCGCAGGGTCCGGGGACGCCCATGGACCAGTAGTTGTCCTTCATGCCGAGGCGCTGGATGCGCTCCTTCGGCACTCCGACGACCTCGTGCCAGATGCGCTCGGCCTCGTCGTCGTCCTTGTAGACGGTGATCCAGAGCTTCTCCGGCTCCAGGCCGTAACCACCCTTGTCCTGGGGCGTGGTGAGCAGCTCCCAGGCGTAGGAGATGGCGCCTTCCTTGAAGTAGTCGCCGAAGGAGAAGTTGCCGCACATCTGGAAGAACGTGCCGTGGCGGGTGGTCTTGCCGACCTCTTCGATGTCGGGCGTGCGCACGCACTTCTGCACGCTGGTGGCGCGCTGGAAGGGCGGCTTGACCTCACCCAGGAAGTAGGGCTTGAAGGGCACCATGCCGGCGGGGACCAGGAGCAGAGTCGGGTCGTCCGCGATGAGCGACGCCGAAGGGACGACGGTGTGCCCGCGCTCCTCGAAGAAGCTCAGCCAGCGGCGGCGGATCTCAGCCGACTCCATCAGTGGTCCTCATTCCGGTTGTACGGGTACGTCGTGTCATCGACGTGCTTCGGCTTGCTGGGGTGGTTCTCGATGGCGGTGTAGCGCCGGGGTGCGGGCAGTTCGGGGTCCGAGCGGAGCCCGAGCGCGTCCCCCAGTTCGGCCTCCCGCTGGGCCATGTTGTCGCGGACGTCGAGCACGAAACCCACCGCGCGGTCCTTGAGGCGCGCTCCCGTCTCGAGAGCCTTGTCGGCCGCGGTCGCGGCGAGGCTCTCGGGGGTCAGCTGCCTCAGCTTGCGGTTGACCTTGGTGGTGGCCCACACACCGGCGGCGACACCGGTGCTGAACCAGAACGTACGGCGGAACATCGCTTGGGTCTCAGTCCTTCTTCCGCTTGCCCCACCGCTGGGCCGGGACGGTCCGGCCCACGATCACGGTGCGTCGGGGCGCCTTGGCGGGCCCGTCTTCCTTCCGTCCGCCGAGGGCCCGGCGGACGCCGTAGCCGAAGGCGGCGACCTTCACCAGGGGACCGCCGAAGGTGGAGGCGACCGTGGTGGAGAGCGCGGAGGCGTTGGAGGTGACCTCCTGGACGTCCGAGGCGATCGCGTCGACCCGGTCGATCTGGGTCTGCGCCGAGCGGACCGCCGTGGAGGCGTCCGCCAGCAGCGGTACGGCCTGATCGGTCACGTCCGCGACCAGCTTGGTGGTGGCCCTGAGCGTCTGGGCCAGTCTCGCCAGCGCGACCGCGAGGAAGGAGACCAGGATCGCCCAGAACACGGCCACCAGGATGCCGGCCACCTCTCCACCGGACACTGCGCACCCGCTCCCTGAAACGTGCCTCTGTATCGGAAAAGTCGTGCACCGAGCCTATCGCGCCGCCGGGGCCGGTCCGAACCGGATTAGGGTCCGTCCGGCGGGTCAGGCCGGAGGAAACCGGCGGCGCCCTGGAGCAGGGGTGAGCGGGGGCCGGTGCGTCCGGCTGCAAGGCGGAGGAGGGCGTCGACGCGGTGGGGGCGCCTTCCGGCCGAAGGCAGGGGGACGTCGGCAGCCGACGACAACGCCGCTGGGGCCCCTCCGGGGGAGGCCGTGCCGGCCCCCGCGTCTCCGGCACGATCGGCCGGGCAGCCCCTGACCGACGGCGCGGGCCGCGTCACGGCCACGGTCCCGGACATGCGCGGACCCGCCGCCCCGCCCGCCCGGAAGGCGGGGGGACGGCGGGTCCGGACACGGAAGTCCTGCGGCCGCCGGAGGATCAGCGGGCGTAGTACTCGACGACCAGCTGCTCGTCGCAGATGACCGGGATCTCCTTGCGGTTCGGCTCGCGGTCCAGGCGGAACGCCAGGGCGCGGAGGTTCACCTGGAGGTAGCGCGGGGTCTCGCCGTCGGGGGCGAAGCCGCCCTCACGGGCGACCGCGAAGAGGGTCTTCTCGCGGCTGCGCTCGCGGACCATCACGACGTCGTCGGGACGGACGCGGAACGAGGGCTTGTCGACCTTCTGGCCGTTGACCTCGATGTGGCCGTGGACGACCATCTGGCGGGCCTGGTAGATCGTGCGGGCGATGCCCGAACGCAGGACCAGCGCGTCGAGACGACGCTCGAGCTCGATGATCAGGGCCTCACCGGTCTTGCCCTGGACCTTGGAGGCACGCTCGTAGGCGCGGACGAGCTGGCGCTCGGACACGTCGTACTGCGCGCGCAGACGCTGCTTCTCGAGCAGACGGACCTTGTAGTCCGAGTTCTGCTTGCGGCCGCGGCCGTGCTCACCCGGCGGGTAGGGGCGGGCCTCGAAGTACTTGACGGCCTTCGGGGTCAGCGCGATGCCGAGGGCACGCGACTTCTTGACCTTGGGGCGGGACTGGTTCGCCACTGTCACTCATTTCCTGGTTTCGGCTTGTCAGGGTTGAGGGAGGTCGCATCCGCAGCCGGGGAGACCCGCCGGGTCCACGGGGGACCTGCCGGGCAGCCGCTCCCCTGGTCTGGGCACATACGTGCAGCACGCGAGTGGCCCACCGCCCCTGACCGGAACCCCGGCTGGTGGTGGGCTGCCCGCGACACCGTTCGACGGTGCGCGACGCTCCTGGAGCCGGTCCGCGAAGGACCGGGACTCCGGCTGACTGTCCCGTTCTGACAGCGCGGGACGCAGCGCTCCAAGCGAGTTTACAGGGTGCTCAGTCCCGCTTGCGACCGAGGTGCTTCCTGGTCCACTCCACGGCGTCCGAGTACCGCGCCTCCGCACCGTGCCGGGTCGGCTCGTAGTACCGGCGGTCCTTGACGGCGTCCGGGGCGTACTGCTGGGGGGCGATCCCCTCGGGCAGGTCGTGCGGGTACACGTACCCCTGCGCGTGCCCCAGCTTGGCGGCTCCCTTGTAGTGCCCGTCCCGCAGATGCGCCGGCACGGGCCCGGCCAGCCCCTTGCGTACGTCGTCCAGGGCGGCGCCTATCGCGGTCGTCGCGGAGTTCGACTTGGGGGCGAGGGCCAGGGCGATGGTGGCGTGGCTGAGGGTGAGGGCGGCCTCGGGGAAGCCGATCATGGCGACGGCCTGGGCGGCGGCGACCGCGATCGGCAGGGCGCCGGGGTCGGCCAGGCCGATGTCCTCGCTGGCGGAGATCATCAGGCGGCGGGCGATGAAACGGGGGTCCTCACCCGCCTCGATCATGCGGGCCAGGTAGTGCAGGGCCGCGTCGACGTCGGAGCCGCGGATCGACTTGATCAGGGCGCTGGCGACGTCGTAGTGCTGGTCGCCGTCGCGGTCGTACTTCACGGCGGCCCGGTCGACCGTCTCCTCCAGGGTGGCGAGGGAGATCCGCGCCTCACCCTTGTCCAGGGCGGCCCCGGCGGCGGCCTCCAGGGCGGTGAGGGCGCGGCGGGCGTCGCCGCCGGCGATGCGCAGGAGGTGGTCCTCGGTGTCCTCGGGGAGGTCGACGGCGCCCTTCAGTCCGCGGTCGTCGGCCACCGCGCGCCGCAGCAGACCGCGCAGGTCGTCGTCGGTGAGCGGTTCGAGGGTGAGGAGGAGCGAGCGGGAGAGCAGGGGCGAGATGACCGAGAAGAACGGGTTCTCCGTGGTGGCCGCGATCAGGGTGACCCAGCGGTTCTCGACGGCGGGCAGGAGGGAGTCCTGCTGGGCCTTGCTGAAGCGGTGGATCTCGTCGAGGAAGAGGACCGTCTCCTTGCCGAAGCCTCCGGTGGCACGGCGGGCTCCGTCGATGACGGCACGGACCTCCTTGACGCCGGCGGTGATCGCGGAGAGTTCGACGAAGCGGGCGTCGGTGGCCTTGGAGACGACGTAGGCCAGGGTGGTCTTGCCGGTGCCCGGCGGGCCCCAGAGGATCACCGAGGACGGACCGGCCGGGCCCCTGGAGCTCTCACCTACCAGGCGGCGCAGGGGTGAGCCCGGCTTCAGCAGGTGCTGCTGGCCCACGACCTCGTCGAGGGTGCGCGGGCGCATCCGGACCGCGAGGGGGCTCCCGGCGGGGTCCTTCTCCTGGCGTTCTTCGGCTGCGGCGGTGAACAGATCGGGCTCCACGCTGAAACCCTAATTCACCGCACCGACAATGCCGTCGGCCGCCGGGAGGCCCTGGCCGGCCGGATCTGCCCGGTGCTGCCGGGGCCGGCCGGGTCAGCCGGGTCAGCTGGTCCAGAAGTCCCACCAGCGGGTCAGGATCAGCATGCCGATGATGCCGACGTGCAGCACGGGCAGGACCCAGGTGAACTCGCCGAAGAAGCTCTTGAGCCAGCCGGGGGCGGGCAGGAAGCCGTTGCGGACGTTGAACGAGGTCACGTACCAGAACATGAAGATCGTGGCGACCCAGGCCAGGGAGCACCACAGGCACAGGGCGTTGATCCGGTACAGGGACTGGAACATCAGCCAGGCGCAGAAGACGACCCCGAAGAGCGTGCCGGCGTTGAAGGTGAGCCAGTACCAGCGCGGGAAGCGGGCGCCCGCGAGCAGGCTGATGCCGACGCAGACGACGATGCCGTAGGCGACGAGACCGAGCATCGGGTTGGGGAAGCCGAAGACGGAGGCCTGGTCGCTCTCCATGACGCTGCCGCAGGAGACGACGGGGTTGAGGCTGCACCCGGGGGTGAAGGTCTTGCCCTCGACCTTGGCCTCGAGAAGCTTGAACTTGTCGACCGTGATGACCCACGCGGCGAGCAGTCCGGCCGCGCCGGTGATCACCAGCAGCAGGGCGAACGCCCGGCTGCCGCCCGCCGTCGCGGTCACGGCCGGTTCGGCGCGCCGCGGCCCGGGCTCGGTGGAGACGTCCTTGACTGTCGTCTTGCTCATCACGCCGATTCCGTCACTTGAGACTTGGACCTTCTTCGGGCACGGCCATTGTGCCGCACACGCGCGCGTGCGCACCGTTCACTCCCCATAAGGATGAAGGTGAGACCCGGCTCGGGTGTTCGGTTTCGGACACCCGGTACGGGCACCGCGCCCGGCCTGGCACCGGACACGACGAGGGCGCCGGACATCCGGGAAGATGTCCGGCGCCCCGCACGTGCCCGTCAGCCGAGCCGCGACTCCAGCTCCGCCACGATCTCGTTGACGCCGACCGCCGTCTGCTCGCCGGACTCCATGTCCTTGAGCTGGACGACTCCCTCGGCGAGGTCGCGTTCACCGGCGACGATCGTGTAGCGGGCGCCGCTGCGGTTGGCGCTCTTCATCGCACCCTTGAGGCCCTTGGCGCCGTAGGAGAAGTCGGCGGCGACGCCGAGCTTGCGCAGTTCGGTGACCTTGCCGAAGAGGACGCGGCGCGCCTCCTCCCCGAGCGGGACCGCGAACACGCTGGTGGACGCGGGGAGCCGGAGTTCCACGCCCTCCGCCTCCAGCGCCAGGACCGTGCGGTCGACGCCCAGTGCCCAGCCGACGGACGGCAGCGCGGGGCCGCCGATCATCTCGGACAGGCCGTCGTAGCGCCCGCCGCCACCCACCGCGGACTGCGAGCCCAGGCCGTCGTGGACGAACTCGAAGGTGGTGCGGGTGTAGTAGTCCAGGCCGCGGACCAGCTTCGGGTCGTCCTCGAAGACGACGCCGGCCGCCGTGACCAGCTCGCGGACCTCCTCGTGGTAGGCCTTGCAGGCGTCGCAGAGGTAGTCGCGCAGCAGCGGGGCCCCGGCCAGCTGCTGCTGGACGTCCCGGCGCTTGTCGTCGAGGACGCGCAGCGGGTTGATCTCGGCGCGGCGGAGCGTCTCCTCGTCGAGGTCCAGGCCGCGCAGGAAGGTCTGCAGCGCCTCCCGGTACACCGGACGGCACTCCTTGTCGCCCAGGCTGTTGAGCAGGATGCGGAAGTTCCTGAGCCCCAGGGAGCGGTACGCCTGGTCGGCCAGGATGATCAGCTCGGCGTCCAGCGCCGGGTCCTCGGCACCGATCGCCTCGGCGCCGACCTGGGAGAAGTGGCGGTAGCGGCCCTTCTGGGGGCGCTCGTAGCGGTAGTACGAGCCGGAGTACCAGAGCTTGACCGGGAGGTTGCCCGTCTTGTGGAGGTTGGCCTCGAGGGCGGCGCGCAGGACCGACGCCGTTCCCTCGGGGCGCAGCGCGAGCCGGTCGCCGCCCTTGGTCTCGAAGGCGTACATCTCCTTGGTCACGATGTCGGTGGACTCGCCGACGCCGCGCGCGAACAGCTCGACGTTCTCGAAGCCGGGCGTCTCGATGTAGCCGTAGCCGGAGTTGCGCAGCGGGGCGGCGATCGCCTCGCGGACGGCCAGGTACGTGGCGCTGTCCGGCGGGATGAGGTCGTACGTGCCCTTGGGGGCCTGGAAGGTACTCACGGGAGGTCTCTCGTCACATTCCTCGTCGGGGAGCCCCAAAGGGTCCCTGGCCGGCGGCCACCTGCCGCAGATACGGGTTGGTGGCGCGTTCCTGGCCGATGGTCGTGTGCTCATTGTGACCGGGCAGCACCACGGTGGAGTCGTCGAGCGGAAGGACCACGCGGGCCAACGACTCGAGCATGTCGTCCATGGAGCCACCGGGCAGGTCGGTGCGTCCGACGGAGCCGGCGAACAGCAGGTCGCCCGAGAAGAGGACGGACGG
The DNA here is from genome assembly GCF_044750845.1 of Streptomyces sp. NPDC088766. Lineage (NCBI taxonomy): Bacteria > Bacillati > Actinomycetota > Actinomycetes > Kitasatosporales > Streptomycetaceae > Streptomyces > Streptomyces sp. NPDC088766. The sequence goes on from NZ_JBIVKQ010000021.1 coordinate 119,549, forward strand.
GACGTCCGCGCTCCCGGGCATCCGGAAGGTCACCGACCCCCTGGTATGGCCCGGCGCGTGCGCGACGGAGAACTCCAGACCCGCCAGCTCCAGCTTCGCCCCGTCCGTCAGCTCACGGACGTCGTCGGGCTCCCCCACGGTCAGCTCGCCCAGCAGCGGCAGGCCGACGGACCGGCCGAGCCCTTTCTCGGGGTCGCTCATCATGAACCGGTCCTCGGGGTGGATCCAGGCCGGGACGTCGTGCGCCCCGCAGACCGGGACGACCGAGGCCACGTGGTCGAGGTGGCCGTGGGTGAGGACGACGGCGACGGGCTTGAGCCGATGCTTCCTGATCGCTTCCTCGACTCCGGGGGCCGCCTGGTGGCCCGGGTCGATGATCACGCACTCCTCACCGGCGGCGGGGGCGACGAGGTAACAGTTCGTCGCCCAGGCCCCGGCGGGGAACCCGGCAATGAGCACGATCGTCCTTCGTTTGTGTCGATACGGGTGGCTTGAGAGCGGCTGTGCCTGCGGTCAGAGCCTACCGGCGCTGCCGATTCCTCAGCGAACCCATATACGGTACGGGGCACACGCAGGCGGTCGGCTCACTGGACGCACGCGTACCGGTGGACATACGAGACGCACGAGGAGAGAACCCGGTGGTCACCCAGGAACAGCGCAAGCGTCAGCTCGCCCGGGAGAAGTTCTTGCGGCAGCAGCAGCGCCGTACGGCCCTGCGTCGCAAGGCACGCGCTCGCAACGCGGTGATCGCGTCGGTCCTCGGCGTGGTTCTGGTGGGCAGTCTGGCGCTGTACACGACCGGCGTCCTCAAGGACGACGACAAGGCGAACGCGAGCTCCGAGGCGAGCCCGTCGGCCTCGCCCAGCGCCGTCGAGGACCCGTGCGAGAAGCCCGCCGCGGGCGCGGTCAAGACGCAGACGTGGAAGAAGGAGCCGGCGATCACGATCGACAAGTCGGCGAAGTACACGATGAAGCTGGCCACGACCTGCGGCGACATAGACGTCGCGCTGAAGACGTCGGCGGCCCCGCACACCGTGAACTCGTTCAACTTCCTCGCCGGCAAGGGCTACTTCGACCACACCAAGTGCCACCGGCTCACCACCAACGGCATCTTCGTGCTCCAGTGCGGCGACCCGACGGGCAGCGGCAGCGGCGGGCCCGGCTACACCATTCCGGACGAGAACCTGAAGGACACGAGCCTCAAGGCGAACGTCTACCCGGCCGGCACGGTGGCGATGGCCAACACCGGTCAGGCCAACAGCGGCGGCAGCCAGTTCTTCCTCGTCTACGAGGACAGCCAGCTCCCGCCCAGCTACACGCCGTTCGGCACGGTCTCCGAGGCCGGTATGGCCGTCCTCAAGAAGATCGCCGCCGCGGGCGAGAACACGGGCGCCGGTGACGGTGCCCCCAACGCGACCGTGGTGATCGACAAGGCGACGGTCACCAAGTCCTGATGACGGGGCGGTCGACCGCCCGATTTCGGTCGCGCTGGATGCGGACAGGCGGCCCGCCGGTCGCCTATGTTGGCGGTGACGAAACTGTGGACGATGCCCGGGGCGCCGAAGCCCCTCGGAGGCATCATGTGGAGGAGGCGCTGTGAGCAGCGACCCGTGGGGCCGCGTCGACGAGACGGGGACCGTGTACGTGCGTACGGCCGACGGCGAGCAGGTCGTCGGTTCCTGGCAGGCCGGCTCCCCCGAGGAGGCGCTGGCCTACTTCGAGCGCAAGTACGAGGGCCTGGTTGTCGAGATCGGCCTCCTCGAGAAGCGAGTGCGGACCACCGACCTGTCGGCGAAGGACGCCCAGGTCGCGATCGGCCACATTCGCGAGCAGGTGGACGCGCATCACGCGGTCGGCGACCTGGACGCGCTGCGCACCCGGCTGGACAAGCTGGTGGCGACGGTCGAGGCGCGCCGCGAGGAGCGCAAGCAGCAGCGGGCCAAGCAGTCCGACGAGGCCCGCAAGGCCAAGGAGGACCTCGTCGCGGAGGCCGAGCAGCTGGCGCAGTCCGAGCAGTGGCGGGCGGCAGGTGAGCGGCTGCGGGCGCTGGTGGACACCTGGAAGGGTCTGCCGCGGCTGGACCGCAAGTCGGACGACGAGCTGTGGCACCGGTTCTCGCACGCCCGGTCGGCGTTCTCCAAGCGTCGCAAGGCCCACTTCGCGCAGCTCGACGCCCAGCGCGAGGACGCCCGCCGGGTCAAGGAGCGGCTGGTCGCCGAGGCCGAGGCGCTGTCCGGCTCGACGGACTGGGGTCCGACGGCCGCGCGCTACCGCGACCTGATGACCGAGTGGAAGTCGGCCGGCCGCGCCCAGCGCGAGCACGAGGACGACCTGTGGAACCGCTTCCGCGGCGCCCAGGACGTCTTCTTCGCCGCCCGCAGCTCGGTCTTCGCGGAGCGCGACGCCGAGCAGACGGAGAACCTGAAGCTGAAGGAGGAGCTGGCCGAGGAGGCCGAGAAGATCCTCCCGGTGACGGATCTCAAGGCGGCGCGGGCCGCGTTCCGCTCGGTCAACGAGCGCTGGGAGGCCATCGGCCATGTGCCGCGCGACGCCCGGCCGAAGGTCGAGGGCCGGATGCACGCGGTGGAGCGGGCCATCCAGGAGGCCGAGGAGGCGGAGTGGCGCCGGACCAACCCGGAGGCACGCGCGCGCGCCGAGGGTCTGACCGGTCAGCTCCAGGCGGCCGTGGACAAGCTGCGTTCCCAGATCGAGCAGGCGCGCGCCCAGGGCAACAGCGCCCGGGCGGACAAGCTGGAGCGTGAGCTGGAGGGCCGTCAGGCGCTGCTGGACCAGGCGCTCAAGGGGCTCCAGGAGTTCGGCGGCTGACACCGCCTGCCGGAACCGGCCAGAGCGGCCCGGCTGTGGGAGACCACGGCCGGGCCGTTCGGCGTTCTCGGGTGTCGCACGGTGCCGGTGTGTCGCACGGTGTCCGGGGAGCTGGGCGGTGTCCGGAGAGCTGGGCGGACCCGGGGGGGCTCAGGCGGGTCCGCCGCGTTCGCTGATGTCCAGGGCGTGCTTGAGGACCTCGCAGGCCTGGAGGTGGTTGCCGGACTCCTGGAGCAGGTCGGCGAGGCGTCGGCAGACCAGGACGGCCTCCGGGCCGTAGACCTTGTGGACCTGCTGGAAGGCGAGTTCCAGGACCTCGATGGCGTCCTTGACCTGGCCGGTCTCGGCGAGGAGTTCGGAGAGTTCGAGCTGGACGGCGAGCAGGTCGCCCTGGGCGTCGGCGGTCCGCTGTTCCTGGAGGGCGAGCCGTAGCACGGGCAGGGCGTCGCGGGTGTTGCCCTCGGCGCGCAGCAGCCGGGCGACGGCGAGGCCGGTGGAGACCATGGCGGCGCGGACGTCGGCGGGCAGGACCGGGCCCGCCGGGGTGCGGCGGCCGGCCCGGGACTTGTTGCGGGCCAGCGGGAGCCGTCCCACGCCGTTCTCCTGGGAGTGCTGGGGCAGCGGGCGGTTCTTGGCACGCAGGCGTTCCAGCAGGACGCGGTACAGCGTGTCGAGGTCGATCAGTTCGGGGCCGTCCTCGACGCCGTGCCGCAGCACGGTGAGGAGTTCGCCGGTGAAGGCGGTGTAGCGCTCGCCGTCGGGGGCCAGGGCGATCCGGTCGCGGGGGGAGGCGGTCAGGACGTACGCCCCGTCCACGGCGGCCTCCGCGGCGAGGACGTCGCCGCCGGACAGGGCGCGGGCGGCACGGCCGCTGAAGCAGCAGTCCAGGACGACGACCTTGCGGCGGGCGCGGGCGGAGCGCAGCGCGGTGCGCAGGTGCTGGTAGGCGACGGCGGTGTAGCCGAGGTGTTCGCGGGAGTCGCCGAGGGCGAGGTAGAGGTCGGCGGACTCCGCGTCGCGCATGCCGTGTCCGGCGAAGTACACCAGCAGGGTGTCGGTGGCCTCCTCGCTCGCCCGGTAGACGGGGTCGAGGATGGTCTGGGGGCTCAGGGGGTCGGTGACGACCGTGCAGTGCTGCACGGGCAGCCCCCACACGGTGGCGTCGCACAGTTCGGCGGCGAGGTCGACGACACCGGCCTCGACGGCGGGGAGCTGGGGAAGGTGGCGGTAGGAGGCGGTGCCGATGAGCACGGCCCGCGAGCACGCCGGGTCAGGCAGTGCCGTCATCGCCTCCGCTTCCCTCGGTGCGGGGGGCGGGCGGGTCGGCGGGGGCGGGGTCGCCGTCGAGGAGGGCGACGAGGCGCCGTACGGTCCGCTCGTCGCGGGCCGCCCGGGCGGTGAGCCGGACCTCCACGTCGCCGCGGCGCAGGGTGACGGCCGGGGCCCGGCGCAGGGAGGCCTGCCACTGGAGGACGGAGACCACCAGGGAGGCCGCCGACAGTCCGCCCGACACGGCGAACTGGAGCACGTCGAAGCCGGTGCCCATGCCGCCGGGCGGGGGCGGGGCGGCGGCGAGGCGGGCCCGCACGCCGGCGGTGTCGTCCGCGCGCAGCCAGCGCAGCAGGGAACGCAGGTCGTCCTCGGTGCCGGTGGCGTCCAGGGAGGCGGAGATCCCCGGGCCGGAGTCAGTCATCGTGTCCGTCCGTTCGTCGGGCCACGCGCGCGTTGACGCGGGAGAACAGTTCCAGTGCGTCCCGTCCGGCGTCGAGCCGGGCCAGGCAGACCGCGTGCCAGTACTGGCTGGTGAGGGTGGTCGGATGGTCGGGCCCGAGTGTGGAGAGGCAGACCGGGACCACGACCGACAGCATTTGCGCCGCCTCCTGGAGCCGTCCGCGCTGCACCATGTTGACCGCCTCGCGCTGCCGGGACAGGGCGCTCTGCGGGGTCATGCTGCCGAGCACGATCCTGCGGGTGGTGTCGCTGAGGGTGGCGGGCCGGAAGGGATCCGCCGGCGCGTCCCGCTGCCCGGTCAGGACGGGCGCCTCGTCCCAGAGGTACTCGGGCACGTCCTCGTGCGCTCCGCCGGGCGCGCCGGCTTCGACGAGGCGCGGTACGGCCTGGGCGTCCCGTACGGCCTCCTCGCGGGCCCGGCCGGTCACCAGGCCGGCCAGGGTCTCCGTACCGCCGTAGGTCAGGGGCAGCAGGACGTCCCGGATCGCGTCGACGTCCTGGCGGCGGGCGGCGGGGTCCTGCCGGCAGAGGCCGTCGACCAGTCGGCACAGGCTCTCGGGGCAGTCGTGGCGGTTCCCGGTGAGCGGGGGGACGCCGTCGCCGAGGGCCCGCTCCATGATCGCGCCGAAGTCGACGGTGGGGCCGAACGGCAGCTCGCCGGTGATCATCAGGTACATGCAGACGCCGAGGCCGTACCAGTCGGCCGCGCGTTCCGGCAGGACGCCGCGCATGGCCTCGGGCGCCATGAACTGCGGGGTGCCGACGAGGGCGCCGGTACGGGTGATGGCGGCCTCGCCGGCCAGCCGGGCCAGGCCGAAGTCCTGGAGGACCACCCGCCCGCTGCGGGTGATGCCCACGTTGGTGGGCTTGACGTCGCGGTGCAGGACCCCGGCCGCGTGCGCGGCCTCCAGGGCCTCGGCCATGCCGAAGGCCACCGTGCACACGACGGCCGTCGGCAGCGGTCCGGTGTCCGCCACCAGATCGGCCAGGGTGGTGCCGTCGAGCACCTGCATCACGAGGTAGGGGGTGCCGTCGTGCACCCCGCTGTCGTAGAGGGTGACGACGCCCGGGTGCTCGATCCGGGCCAGGGCGCGGGCCTCCCGGCGGAAGCGGTCCCAGGCGTCGCTGTCCCCCGCCAGGCCCTCGACGGCGGTGAGCATCTTCACGGCGACGCGGCGGTCGAGCCGGGTGTCCTCCGCCTCGTGGACGACGCCCATGCCGCCGCGGCCGAGGAAGCGGACGGGGCGGTAGCGATCGGCCACCAGAAGGGGCGCGGCGGGCGGCGACGCCTCCACCGGCACGTCCACCGGCCCGTCGGCCGATGGCGCCCCGCCCGTTAATCCGCCCTGTCCGCTACCGCCCATCCCTCTCCCCCGTCCCCGTCGGCCCCTGCCGTCCGCCCGTAGGTTACGGCCTGCGTGCCGATGTCACCCGGTAGACGTCGTAGACGCCCTCGACCCCGCGGACGGCCTTCAGGACGTGTCCCAGGTGCTTGGGATCACCCATCTCGAAGGTGAAGCGGGAGGTGGCGACGCGGTCGCGGGAGGTCTGCACGGCCGCCGAGAGGATGTTGACGTGCTGGTCCGACAGGACCCGCGTGACGTCCGAGAGGAGCCGCGAGCGGTCCAGCGCCTCGACCTGGATGGCGACCAGGAAGACCGAGGACTGCGTCGGCGCCCACTCCACCTCGAGGATGCGCTCCGGCTCCCGCGAGAGCGAGTCCACGTTGACGCAGTCGCTGCGGTGAACCGACACACCGCTGCCGCGCGTGACGAAGCCGATGATCGGGTCGCCGGGGACGGGCGTGCAGCAGCGGGCCAGCTTGACCCACACGTCGTCGACGCCCTTGACGACCACACCCGGGTCGTTGCTGCTGCGCCGCTTGCGTCCGCGACCGCGGGACGGGACCGTCTCGTCGATCTCCTCGCTCGCGGCCTCCTCGCCGCCGAGGGCCTGCACCAGCTTCTGCACGACGTTCTGCGCGGCGACGTGGCCCTCGCCGATCGCGGCGTACAGCGAGGAGATGTCCGGATAGCGCATCTCGTGCGCGAGCGTGACCAGGGAGTCACCGGTGAGGATGCGCTGGATCGGCAGGTTCTGCTTGCGCATCGCGCGGGCGATGGCGTCCTTGCCCTGCTCGATCGCCTCGTCGCGGCGCTCCTTGGAGAACCAGGCCCGGATCTTGTTGCGGGCGCGCGGTGACTTGACGAAGCCCAGCCAGTCGCGGGACGGCCCGGCGCCGACCGCCTTGGAGGTGAAGACCTCCACCAGGTCGCCGTTGTCCAGCGTGGACTCCAGCGGTACGAGTCTGCCGTTGACCCGTGCTCCTATCGTCCGGTGGCCGACCTCCGTGTGCACCGCGTACGCGAAGTCGACCGGCGTCGCCCCGGCCGGGAGCGCTATGACGTCGCCCTTCGGCGTGAAGACGAAGACCTCGTTGCGGGAGAGGTCGAAGCGCAGCGAGTCCAGGAACTCGCTGGGGTCCTCGGTCTCCTTCTGCCAGTCCAGGAGCTGCCGCAGCCACGCCATGTCGTTGAGGTGGTCGTCCTTGCCCTTGCCGGACGACTTGGGCGCGTCGCTGCGGACCTTGGAGGCACCGGCGACGGCTTCCTGCTTGTACTTCCAGTGCGCGGCGATGCCGTACTCGGCGCGGCGGTGCATGTCGAACGTGCGGATCTGGAGTTCGACCGGCTTGCCGTTGGGGCCGATGACCGTCGTGTGCAGCGACTGGTACATGTTGAACTTGGGCATCGCGATGTAGTCCTTGAACCGCCCCGGAACCGGGTTCCAGCGGGCGTGGACGGTGCCCAGCGCCGCGTAGCAGTCGCGGACGGTGTCCACCAGGACGCGGATGCCGACCAGGTCGTAGATCTCCGCGAAGTCACGGCCGCGGACGATCATCTTCTGGTAGACGCTGTAGTAGTGCTTGGGACGACCGGTGACGGTGGCCTTGATGCGGGCGGCGCGCAGGTCGGCCTGGACCTCGTCGGTCACTATGGCCAGGTACTCGTCACGCTTCGGTGCTCTTTCGGCCACCAGCCGGACGATCTCGTCGTACATCTTGGGATAGAGGATCGCGAAGGCGAGGTCCTCCAGTTCCCACTTGATGGTGTTCATGCCCAGGCGATGGGCGAGCGGCGCGTAGATCTCGAGGGTCTCGCGCGCCTTCTTCTCCTGCTTCTCGCGCTTGAGGTAGCGCATGGTGCGCATGTTGTGCAGGCGGTCGGCCAGCTTGATGACCAGGACGCGCGGGTCCTTGGCCATGGCGACGACCATCTTGCGGACGGTCTCGGCCTGCGCGGCTTCGCCGAACTTGACCTTGTCGAGCTTGGTCACGCCGTCGACGAGGAGGGCGACCACGTCGCCGAAGTCACGGCGCAGGTCGTCCAGGCCGTACTCGGTGTCCTCGACCGTGTCGTGGAGCAGGCCCGCCATGAGGGTGGCCGGGTCCATGCCCAGCTCGGCGAGGATCGTCGTCACCGCGAGCGGGTGCGTGATGTACGGGTCGCCGCTCTTGCGCTTCTGCCCCCGGTGCCAGCGCTCGGCGACCTGGTAGGCCTTCTCGATCTGACGCAGGGTGGCGGTCTCGATCTTCGGGTCGTTGCTGCGCACTATCCGCAGCAGCGGTTCCAGGACCGGGTTGTACGGGTTCGCGCGCTGGACGCCGAGGCGGGCGAGGCGGGCGCGGACGCGGTTCGAGGAGCCGGAGCGGGCAGGCGGCTGCGCGGCGGGGCGGGCGGCCGGCGGGGCGGCGGGTCGCTCGGGCGAGGGGGACGCCGCCGCTCGGGCCGCGTCGGGCGCGGGGGACGGCTTGGGGCGGGGCTGCTCGGCCGGCTGCTGCTCGACGGGGGCGGAGCGGTCGTGCTCGACCGGCCCGCGGGCGTCGTCGGGCGCCTGCGACGCGGGCTCGGCCGCGGGTTCCGAGGGCGACTCGGGCTTGGCGGCGGTCAGGTGCTGGGCCTCGTCTGGCAAGAGGGCTCCTCGTGCGCGATCCGGGTGCCCCGGTCAGGCTCCGGAGCATCCATCGTAGCGATCCCGGGCTCCGGGATCGCCTCCGGACCGCTGTGGGAACGGTCCGCCCGTGGAACACGAGGGGCGGGCACCGGATTCCTCCGGGCCCGCCCACTTGGCGTACGGCGGTCGTCGCGCCGTGCCGGGTCGTGCGTCACAGTGCCGTCAGACCGTGAGGAGCGCCTCCAGCGGGGCTCCGGCCAGGGCCGCCTCCAGGCGGGGCCGGCCGTCGAGGAAGCCCAGCTCCATGAGGACGGCGACGCCCGAGACCTCGGCGCCGGCGCGGTGGATGAGCCGGATCGACGCCTCGGCGGTGCCGCCGGTGGCGAGGACGTCGTCGACGATCAGGATGCGGTCGTCGGCGGTCAGGTCCTCGGCGTGGATCTCGATCTCGGCCGAGCCGTACTCCAGGTCGTAGGCCTGGGCGAGGGTGGCTCCGGGGAGCTTGCCCGCCTTGCGGACGGGGACGAAGCCGAGGCCGGCCCGGACGGCGACGGGAGCGCCCAGGATGAAGCCACGGGCCTCCAGACCGACGACCTTCGTGGCACCGGTGCGCACGGCGATCTCCGCGAACGCCTCGGTGAGCGCGGCGAACGCCGCCGGGTCCGCGAGCAGCGGCGTGATGTCCTTGAACATCACGCCCGGCTCCGGGTGGTCGGCCACGTCACGGATGCGGCTGAGCAGCAGCGTCGTGAGGTCGGTGGTCTCGGTCATCGGCGCTTCCCCGAAGGACGGCCGCGGCCGCGGCCGCGGGACGAGGGCTGGGTGCGGGGGCCGACGACGGCCGTCTCGGCGTCCTCTGCGTCTTCGGGGTCCTCCTCACGCCCGTCGTAGCCGTACGACCGTGCGGGCTCCTCGTCGGCGTGCGACTGGGCGCGCTTGGCGAGGACGCGCTTCTTCAGGGCCCTCATCTGCGGCTCGCGTTCCTTGAGGTCGGCGACGAGCGGGGTGGCGATGAAGATCGAGGAGTAGGCACCGGCGGCGAGGCCGACGAACAGCGACAGCGAGATGTCGTTGAGCGTGCCCGCGCCGAGGAAACCGCCGCCGATGAACAGCAGGCCCGCGACCGGGAGCAGCGCGACCACCGTGGTGTTGACGGACCGCACCAGGGTGCCGTTGATCGAGCGGTTGGCGATCTCGCTGTAGGTGAAGCGGGTCTGCTTCGTGAGGTCCTTCGTCTGTTCCTTGAGGGAGTCGAAGACGACGACCGTGTCGTACAGGGAGTAGCCGAGGATGGTCAGCAGACCGATCACCGTGCCCGGCGTGACCTCGAAGCCGACGAGGGCGTAGATGCCGACGGTGATGGTGATGTCGTGGATCAGGGCGATGAGCGCCGCGATGGCCATGCGCCACTCGAAGGCGATCGCCAGGTAGATCACGACCAGGACCATGAAGATCGCCAGACCCTGCCAGGCCTTGTTGGCGATCTGGTCACCCCAGCTGGGGCCGACCAGGTCGGCGGCGATCGACTCGGGGTCGACCTTGAACTCCTTGGCCAGGTCCTCCTTGACCGTGTCGGACTGCTTGGTGTCCATGCCGGCGATCTGGATGCGCAGCGAGCCGTCGCCGAGCTTCTGCACGATCGCCTGGTGGCCCGCCGCCTCCTCCGCGGCGGTCTCCGCCTGCGAGACGGAGACGGAGGTGTTCTTGGCGGTGGTGAAGACGGCACCGCCCTGGAAGTCGATGCCCATGTTCAGGCCGCGGACCGCCAGGCCGACGATGGCCGTGATGGTGATCAGGATCGAGATGCCGTACCAGATCTTGCGGTGACCGATGAAGTCGTAGCTGATCTCACCACGGTGCAGTCGGGCGCCGAGGCTGCCGAGTTTCGACATCGCTCACGCCTCCTTCGTCTCGACGGGACCGGCGGCAGGACCGGAGGGACGGCGGGTGCGGCGCAGCGGCGGCTTGGCGCCCAGGCTCTTCGGGTCGAGGCCGGACCACTTGTGGCCGCCGGCGAAGAACTTGCGGCGTGCGATCAGCGTCATCAGCGGCTTGGTGAAGAAGAAGACCACGACCACGTCGAGGACGGTGGTCAGACCGAGCGTGAACGCGAAGCCCTGGACCTTGCCGACGGTGACCAGGAACAGCACCGCGGCGGCGAGGAACGACACGAAGTCGGAGACCAGGATGGTGCGCCGCGCCCGCGGCCAGGCCCGCTCGACCGCGGGGCGCAGGGAGCGGCCCTCGCGGATCTCGTCCCGGACCCGTTCGAAGTACACGATGAACGAGTCCGCGGTGATGCCGATGGCGACGATGGCACCGCAGACGGCCGGCAGGTTGAGGGCGAAGTGGATCGTCGGGCCGAGCAGCGACATGATCACGTACGTCAGCGCGGCGGAGACCAGCAGCGAGGCGATCGCGATGAGCGACAGGCCGCGGTAGTAGGCCACCAGGTAGACGATGACCAGGCCGAGGCCGATGGCGCCCGCGATCAGACCGGCACGGAGCTGGTCACCGCCGAGCGCGGCGGTCACGGTCTGGACGCTCGACTCCTGGAAACTGAGCGGCAGCGCACCGTACGACAGCATGTTGGCGAGGTTCTGGGCCTCCTCCTGCTGGAAGCTGCCGGAGATCTGGGCCTGGCCGCCGGCGATGGAGGAGCTGACGTACGGGCTGGAGACGACCTCGCCGTCGAGGACGATGCCGAACTGGTTCTGCGGCTGCTGGTTCTGGGCGAGCTGACCCGTGATGTCCGCGAACTTCTTCGCGCCCTTGGAGTCGAACTTCATGTTGACCTGCCAGCCGGCGGCACCCTGGGTGTCGTAGACCGCCTTGGCCTCGTCGACCTCGGTGCCGTCGACGGCGGCCGGGCCGAGCAGGTACTTGTACCAGACGCCGTCGATGTCGCCGCAGGCCACGGTCGTGTCGCCGGGCTTGACGCCTTCGCCGAGCCCGGAGCGCTGCGCCTGCTTGCTGCAGTCCAGGGCGGCGTACTTCGCCTGGAGGGCGGCCTCGCCGGTGGTGCCGCCGCTCGCGGACGCCGAGGGGCTGGCGGAGGCGGAGGCACTCGCGGAGGGCGACGGCGTGGAGTCGGCCTTCAGGGCGTCGGTGACGGCACGGCCCTGGGAGGTGGCGGAGGCCGACGGAGAGGTCGAGGAGGAGGCCTTCTCACCTGCCGAGGCGCTCGCGGAGGGGCTCGCGGAGGCGGCCGGGGAACCGCTGGCCGACGGGCTCGGCGAGCCGCTCGCGGCGGCGCCGCTGGGCTCGCTGGCCAGGACCGGGCGGAAGTACAGCTTGGCGGTGGTGCCGACCTGTGCCCGGGCTTCCTTGGAGTTGATGCCCTTGGGGATGTTCACGATGATGTTGCGGTCGCCCTGGGTCTGCACCTCCGCCTCGGAGACGCCAAGACCGTTGACACGGCGGTTCATGATCTCGACCGCGGTGTCCATGTTGGCCTTGTTGATCGCGGACCCTTGGTCGGCCTTCGCCTCGAGCGTGATGCTCGTACCGCCGGCAAGGTCGATGCCGAGACGCGGAGTCGTGTGGCCGGAGAGGAACATGCCTCCGGTGAGCCCCACGATGGCGATCAGGATCAGGGCCAGCGAGCGCCACGGCTTGCTCTGGGCGCTCGCGCTCCGGCCCTTTTTAGGTGCTGCCACCTTCTCGTACTCCCTCTCGGGCCGCCTCGCGCCGGGTCAGCGCGGCAGCGGCCATGACATGGTGTCGGGATCCCCTATGTGCGAGATTGCGCGCGCCCGGGGCACGCGGGACCGGCCCGCGTGCCCCGGGTCGTGGCTACTTCTTCGCGTCGGAGTCGCCGTCGGTCTTCTTCGGCTCTTCGTCGGCCTCGGCAGCGGCGGTCTTCTCCTCGGCCTCGTTCTTCGTGCCGGGCTCCTCGTCCTTCTTGCCGAGGTCGACGGGCTGGTCGCCGGAGGCGGCGGCGTCGGCGGACCCGTCGGTCCCGGTGAGGGAGGAGGCGTCGTCCGGGACGACGTCGGCGTCGGACTTCAGGTCGTGCTCGATGCCGTGGACGATGCGGTTGTACTCGTCGTCCGTCAGCACGGCACCGATGGAGTTCTTCGCGAAGAGCAGGTCCACACCCGGGCCGGCGTCGAGGAGGACCGTGTCCTCGTTGACCTCCTTGACCGTCGCGTACATGCCCCCGATCGTGCGGACACCGCTGCCGGGCTGCATCTGGTTGCGCATGTCCACGGCCTGCTGCTGCTTCTTCTTCGCCGACCGGGTCATCAGGAACATGGCCCCGATGAGCACGATGAACGGGAGGAGGGTCACGAGACTCACGGGTCGGTACTTCCTTCACGCGACCGCGGTGGTGAGCGGCCTGATGGTTGGGGGTTTGTGCGGTGCCGACAAGGGCGGCATCGGCGGAGTCTAAGCGAGTCCGCGTGCAGGGAACAACGCTCAGCATGGCACCAGGGTTCCTGGTGCCGCCATCACCCCGTCCGATCCCGGGCGGATGCCCGGGCGGTCACGCCCCGAACAGGTCCTGTTGTCCGTTTCCCGCGGTGGCGGAGCGGGGCGGGGTCAGGTCCAGGTGGGTCCAGGCGGCGGGGGTCGCGACCCGGCCGCGGGGCGTGCGGGCGAGCAGGCCCTCGCGGACGAGGAAGGGTTCGGCGACCTCCTCGACGGTCTCGCGCTCCTCCCCCACGGCGACGGCGAGCGTGGACAGGCCGACCGGTCCGCCGCCGAACAGCTTCAGCAGGGCGGTGAGGACGGCGCGGTCGAGGCGGTCGAGGCCTCGGGCGTCGACCTCGTAGACCTTCAGCGCGGCTTCCGCGATCTCGCGGGTGATCCCGCCGTCGGCCTTGACCTGGGCGTAGTCCCGGACGCGGCGCAGCAGGCGGTTGGCGATGCGGGGCGTGCCCCGGGAGCGGCCGGCGATCTCGGCGGCGCCGTGGGTGTCGATCTCGACGTCGAGGAGGTTCGCCGAGCGGTGGATCACCCGCTCCAGCTCGGCCGGCTCGTAGAACTCCATGTGCGCGGTGAAGCCGAAGCGGTCGCGCAGCGGGGGCGGCAGCAGGCCCGCGCGCGTGGTGGCGCCGACCAGGGTGAACGGGGGCAGTTCCAGGGGGATGGCGGTGGCGCCGGGGCCCTTGCCGACGATGACGTCGACGCGGAAGTCCTCCATCGCCATGTAGAGCATCTCCTCGGCGGGCCGGGACATGCGGTGGATCTCGTCGAGGAAGAGGACCTCGCCCTCCTGGAGGGAGGAGAGGATCGCGGCGAGGTCGCCCGCGTGCTGGATGGCGGGACCGCTCGTGATCCGGATCGGGGCGCCCATCTCGGCCGCGATGATCATCGAGAGGGTGGTCTTGCCGAGGCCGGGTGCGCCGGAGAGCAGCACGTGGTCGGCGGTGGCGCCACGCGCGCGTGCGGCGCGCAGGACGAGGTCGAGCTGTTCGCGGACCTTCTCCTGGCCGATGAACTCGCCCAGGTCCTTGGGGCGCAGGGCGGCCTCGACGGCCTGGTCCTCGCCGTCGGCGACAGAGCCCACCAGCCGCTCCGCGGCGGGGCCGGCGAGCCCCTCGTCGGCGGTCGCGTCGGTCGGATCGTCCCAGTTCATGTGGTGTGCCTCGGGGATGTAGGGGGTCAGCGGGCTCGGTTGAGGGTCTGCAGCGCCGCTTTCAGGAGCTGACCGACCGCGGGTGCGCCACCGGCGGCCTCGGCCTGCGGCGCGACCGCGGTCACGGCCTCCTCGGCCTCGCGGGTCGCGTAGCCGAGGCCGATCAGGGCCGCGTGCAACTGGTCGCGCCAGCCCTGGGTGACGGGTGTGCCGACGGCGGGGGTGCCGGTCGGCTCGCCGAGGCGGTCCTTCAGTTCCAGCAGGAGCTTCTGGGCGCCCTTCTTGCCGATGCCGGGGACGGCGGTGAGGGCCTTCTCGTCACCGGTGGCGACGGCTCGCCGCAGGGCGTCCGGCGAGTGGACCGCCAGCATGGCCTGGGCGAGGCGGGGACCGACCCCGCTCGCGGTCTGGAGCAGCTCGAAGACCTGGCGTTCGTCGTCGTCGGCGAAGCCGTACAGGGTGAGGGAGTCCTCGCGGACGACCAGGGAGGTGGCGAGTCTCGTCTCCCGGCCCGTGCGCAGGCCCGAGAGCGTGTTCGGGGTGCACTGGACGGCGATGCCGATGCCCCCCACCTCGACCACCGCGCGGTCGGGGGCGAGGGCGGCGACCGGTCCGCTCACGAAGGCGATCATCCCGTACGGCCTTTCGATGTGTGCAGGGCGACGGCCTGCTGGAGTCGGTTCTGCGCGGGGGCGCGCCAGATGTGGCAGATGGCGAGCGCGAGGGCGTCGGCGGCGTCGGCGGGCTTGGGGGGTGCGTCGAGCCGGAGCAGCCGGGCCACCATGGCGCCGACCTGGGCCTTGTCGGCGCGGCCGCTGCCGGTGACAGCCGCCTTGACCTCGCTGGGGGTGTGCAGGGCGACCGGGATGCCGCGGCGGGCGGCGCACAGCATGGCGACGGCGCTGGCCTGGGCGGTGCCCATGACCGTGCGCACGTTGTGCTGGCTGAACACCCGCTCCACGGCGACGACTTCGGGGCGGTGCTCGTCCAGCCACCGCTCGATGCCCTGCTCGACGGCGACGAGGCGCTGTCCCAACTCGGCGTCCGAGGGCGTCCGTACGACACCGACGCCGAGCATGGTGAGCGGTCGGCCCGCGACGCCCTCGACGACGCCCACGCCGCATCGTGTGAGGCCGGGGTCCACCCCGAGTACGCGCACGCGCCCTCTCCTCCTCGTCCGGACTCGCGCCCGGACTCCTGCGTCCCGATCCTCGTGACCGGGTTCCCGCGTCCGAGCCGGCACGGCCGAATGCCGTGCCCGGTGATCTGCGACGGTCGCCAGGCTATCCGCCGGCACTGACAACGCCGTCGGGCCGGCAGGACGTGTCCCACCGGCCCGACGGATCCGCTCGGTCCGCGGCAGCGCTACGCGTCGACCTTCTCCATGACCTCGTCGCTGACGTCGAAGTTGGCGAAGACGTTCTGCACGTCGTCGCTGTCCTCGAGCGCGTCGATCAGCTTGAAGATCTTCCGGGCGCCCTCCTCGTCCAGTTCGACCTGCATGGTCGGGACGAAGTTGGCGTCGGCGGAGTCGTAGTCGATGCCGGCGTCCTGGAGGGCGGTGCGGACCGCGACCAGGTCGGTGGCCTCGCTGAGGACCTCGAAGGACTCACCGAGGTCGTTGACCTCCTCGGCGCCCGCGTCCAGGACGGCGCCGAGCACGTCGTCCTCGGTCAGTTCCCCCTTGGGGACGATGACGACGCCCTTGCGGTTGAAGAGGTACGACACCGAGCCGGGGTCGGCCATGGATCCGCCGTTGCGGGTCATGGCGACGCGGACGTCGGAGGCGGCTCGGTTGCGGTTGTCGGTGAGGCACTCGATGAGCACCGCGACGCCGTTCGGGCCGTAGCCCTCGTACATGATCGTCTCGTAGTCGGCACCGCCGGCCTCAAGTCCACCGCCGCGCTTGATCGCGGAGTCGATGTTCTTGTTGGGGACCGACGACTTCTTCGCCTTCTGGACGGCGTCGTAGAGCGTCGGGTTGCCGTCCAGGTCGACACCGCCCATGCGCGCCGCGACCTCGATGTTCTTGATCAGCTTCGCGAAGAGCTTGCCGCGCTTGGCGTCGATCACGGCCTTCTTGTGCTTCGTCGTGGCCCATTTAGAGTGGCCGGACATCTGCCTGTCTCCTTCGCGTAACCCATCTCTGCATGAACGCCAGAGATCCTACAAGGACTCCGGTGTCCGGTTCGCGCGCACCATGTCGACGAACAGGGAGTGCACGCGGTGGTCGCCGGTCAGCTCCGGGTGGAACGACGTGGCGAGCGCGTTGCCCTGGCGGACCGCGACGATGTGGCCCTCGTGCTCGGCGAGCACCTCGGCGCGGGCGCCGACGGACTCCACCCAGGGGGCGCGGATGAAGACGCCCTCCACAGGATCGCCCGCGACGCCCTTGATGTCGACCGCCGCTTCGAAGGACTCGTTCTGCCGTCCGAAGGCGTTGCGGCGCACGATCATGTCGATCCCGCCGACGGTCTCCTGGCCCGAGCGCGGGTCGAGGATCTTGTCGGCGAGCAGGATCATGCCCGCGCAGGTGCCGTAGACGGGCAGGCCGGCCCGCACGCGCGCGCGGAGGGGTTCCAGCACGCCGAAGAGGACGGCCAGCTTGGAGATGGTGGTGGACTCGCCGCCGGGAAGGACCAGGCCGTCGACCTCGGCGAGTTCCTCGGGGCGCCTGACCGGCCTGGCCACGGCGTCGGCCGCGGCCAGGGCGATGAGGTGCTCCCGTACGTCGCCCTGGAGGGCCAGGACGCCGATGACAGGGGCTGCAGATGAATCCGGCATGGTGACTACCAGCCGCGGTTGGCGTAGCGCTCGGCCTCGGGGAGGGTGTCGCAGTTGATGCCGACCATGGCCTCGCCGAGGTTGCGGGACGCGTCCGCGATGATCTTCGGGTCGTCGTAGAAGGTGGTCGCCTTCACGATGGCGGCGGCGCGCTTGGCCGGGTCGCCGGACTTGAAGATGCCGGAGCCGACGAAGACGCCCTCGGCGCCGAGCTGGCGCATCAGGGCGGCGTCGGCGGGGGTGGCCACGCCACCGGCGGAGAACAGCACGACGGGCAGCTTGCCCAGCTCGGCGACCTCCTTGACCAGCTCGTACGGGGCACGCAGGTCCTTGGCGGCGGCGTACAGCTCGTTGTTGTCGAAGCCGCGGAGCCGGGCGATCTCGTTCTTGATCTGGCGCAGGTGACGGACCGCCTCGACGACGTTGCCGGTGCCGGCCTCGCCCTTGGAGCGGATCATGGCGGCGCCCTCGGCGATGCGCCGCAGGGCCTCGCCCAGGTTGGTGGCACCGCACACGAAGGGGGTGGTGAACGCCCACTTGTCGGAGTGGTTGACCTCGTCGGCCGGGGTGAGGACCTCGGACTCGTCGATGTAGTCGACGCCGAGGGACTGGAGCACCTGGGCCTCGACGAAGTGGCCGATGCGGGACTTGGCCATGACCGGGATGGAGACCGCTTCGATGATCTCCTCGATCATGTTCGGGTCCGACATCCGGGCCACGCCGCCGTCCTTGCGGATGTCGGCGGGCACCCGCTCCAGGGCCATGACGGCGACGGCGCCCGCGTCCTCGGCGATCTTCGCCTGCTCCGCGTTGACGACGTCCATGATCACGCCGCCCTTGAGCTGCTCGGCCATGCCGCGCTTCACGCGCGCGGTGCCGGTCTCGGGGGCCTGGTTCTGGGTGCTGGACACGGGTTGACCTCACTGAAGGTAAAGAGGGTTTTCTACCGCACCGAGGAAACGTGAGTGGACCAGTCCACAGCAAGGGCCAATGGGAAGCCGGTGGATCCTTTTGACCGGTCCGGGTGCGGCTGCCCCGTCCCCGGCCTCCACCGGGGTCGGCGACGCGTACGGCCCTGGAGCCGAGAGCCCGGTGTGCTCGGTGTGCTCGGTGTGCTCGGTCATGAACCCTCCCCGGTCACCGACGGCAGCCGGTCGGCCGCACGGGCGGACCCGGTAAGTTCGGGGGCGCGACGCCCGGGCCCGCGACGCCCGGGACACGGTGCTCACGACCGCGAACGGGCCGTCAGTACGGCCGGCGGCTCGTCGTCCATCTCGAAGGCCATCGGGAACGGGGCGTGGCCGGCCAGCCGGAACCAGCGCACCTTGCGGTGCTCACGCAGTCTGCGGGCCCCGCCCACCGCGTCGTTGTGGAAACGGCGGGCCATGGGGACCCGCAGGACGGCCTCGGTCAGCTCGTGCGCCGCGGCCTCTCCCCCGGGCACCTCACGGACGGCCTCCAGCTGCTGCGCGTCCGCGAAGACCGCCCGCAGCGCCTGGCTCAGGTCGCTCTCGGCGACCTCCCGCTGTTCCTCCTCCGCCTGCCGGGCGGCGTGCGCGGCCTCGTACAGCACGATCGAGGCGGCCGGATCGAGCACGCCCGAGGTGGCCAGTTCCTGGGCCACGGAGGCCCTGCGCAGCAGTTGCGCGTCCAGTGCGGCGCGGGCGGCGTCGATACGGGCGTGCAGCCGGTCCAGGCGTCCCGCGGTCCAGCTCAGGTAGAGGCCGATGGCGACGAGGACGACGAGGACGACGAGGATCCAGATGAGGGTTGCGGTCACGGGCGGCAAGGCTAGTCGCTCCGCGTACCCGGCCGGGGTGCCTCCTCCGGCGGCCGCCGGGGCCCGCCGCCCTCTGGGCCCCGCCCCGGCCCCGGGCGGTCCTCGTCGGCGGACGCCGGGCGGGCCGGGTCGCCCGGCCGACGCCGCGGTGCCCGCCCGGGGTCAGTCCCGGGCCAGGCCGAAGCGGGCGCGCAGTCCCGGGGAGCCCTTGTCGTCCGCGGCCACCGCCGCCGCACCCGCCGTCACCGTCTCGTAGACGGAGAGGATGTCCGCGCCGACCGCGGACCAGTCGAAGCGCCGGACGTGGGCGCTGCCGCGTTCGCTCAGGCGGGCCCGTCGCTCCGGGTCGCCCAGCAGCCGTACGGCCGCCTCGGCCAGCGCGTCCGCGTCCTCGTTGGCGAAGAGTTCGCCCGCGGCGCCCTGGTCGAGCACCTGGGCGAAGGCGTCGAGGTCGGAGGCGAGCACCGGGGCCCCGGCGGACAGGGCCTCGACCAGGATGATGCCGAAGCTCTCACCGCCGGTGTTGGGGGCGACGTAGAGGTCGATGCTGCGCAGGAAGCGGGCCTTGTCCTCGTCGCTGACCATGCCGAGGAACTCGACGCGCGGGCGCAGTTCCGCCGGGAGGTTCTCGACGGCCTCCTCCTCGTCGCCGCGGCCGGCCACCAGCAGGCGGGCGTCGGGGCGTTCGGCGAAGATCTTCGGCAGGGCCGCCATCAGCACCGGCAGGCCCTTGCGGGGCTCGTCGATGCGTCCCATGAAGCCGATCGTGCCGCCCTGCCACTCGGGCCGGGGCTCGGCGCGGGCGAAGAAGTCGACGTCGACGCCGTTGGGGATGACCACGGCGTCCCCGCCGAGGTGCTCCACCAGGGTGCGGCGGGCGTACTCGCTCACCGCGATCCGCGCGCTGATCTTCTCCAGGGCGGCCTGCAGGATCGAGTAGGCGGCGATCATCGCGCGCGAGCGCGGGTTCGACGTGTGGAACGTGGCCACGATGGGGCCCTGCGCCGCCCAGCAGGTCAGCAGTCCGAGCGACGGCGAGGTCGGCTCGTGGATGTGGACCACGTCGAAGGCGCCGTCGTGCAGCCAGCGCCGCACCCGGGCGGCGCTCAGGAAACCGAAGTTGAGCCGGGCCACCGAGCCGTTGTACGGCACCGGCACGGCACGGCCGGCCGAGACGACGTACGGCGGCAGCGGGGTGTCGTCGTCGGCGGGGGCGAGGACGGACACCTCGTGGCCGAGCCGGATGAAGTACTCGGCGAGGTCGCGGATGTGGAACTGGACGCCCCCGGGCACGTCCCAGGAGTACGGGCAGACGATGCCGATCCTCACGAGGGTCCCTTCGCGGGGTCGAGATCGGCGAGCCACAGCCGCTGGAGCATGTGCCAGTCCTCCGGATGGTCGGCGATACCCGTGGCGAAGGCGTCTGCCAGCGCCTGTGTCATGACGGACGTCCGCTCGGCGCGCGTACCCGACCCGGGTACCTCGATCGGGGCGTGGACGCGGCCCCGCATCACGGGCGAGTCGTCGTACCAGAGCGTGACGGGGAGCAGCAGCGCGCCGGTCTGCTGGGCCAGCAGGGCCGGCCCGGCGGGCATGCGCGCGGTGGCGCCGAAGAAGTCGACCTCGACACCGGACGCGGACAGGTCGCGGTCGGCGACCAGGCAGACCAGGCCGCCGTCGCGCAGCCGCCGGGCGAGGGTGCCGAACGCGGTGCCGCCGCTGTGCGGCAGGACCTCCATGCCGAGGCCCTCGCGGTAGGCGACGAAGCGGTCGTAGAGCGTCTCGGGCCTGAGGCGTTCGGCGACCGTGGTGAACGGCATGCGCAGCTCGGTGGTGACCCAGGCACCGGCGAGGTCCCAGTTGGCCAGGTGCGGCAGCGCGATGACGGCGCCCTTGCCTGCCGCGAGTGCGTCGGTCAGGTGGTGCAGGTCCTTGGGCTCGAACCCGGACGCGATCCGCTCCGGGCTCCAGGCGGGGAGGCGGAAGGACTCCATCCAGTAGCGCAGGTAGGAGCGCATGCCCGCGCGGGACAGCTCGGCGAGCCGCTCGGGGCTCGCGTCCGGCACCACGCGCGCGTAGTTGCTCTCCAGGCGCTGGACGCCCTTGCCGCGCTGCTTCCAGGCGAGGTCGGCGATGGTGCGTCCGAGGCGGACCGCGACCGGCTCGGGGAGCTTCTTGACGGTGCTCCAGCCGAGCCCGTACAGCCCGTCGGCCAGCTGGTCACGTGCGCTCACTGGGCCGTCTCACGCCCTTCCGGCTCGGGCTTCGGCTCGGGCTTCGGCTCGGCCGCCACGTCCGCCGCGGTCGCCGCGTCGGCCTCCGCCGATTCGCGCCGTACGGTGACGACCCGCTGGATCAGGGTGACCAGGCTGCCGACGGCGACGAGCCACAGGGCCACCGGCAGCAGGTACTGGATGCCCGGCACTCCGAACGCGTGCAGGCCCGCGAGCCCGGCGGCGACCAGCGACACCACGAGCCGCTCGGCGCGCTCGACGAGCCCGTTGACCGCGACCGGCAGCCCGATCGACTCGCCGCGCGCCTTGGTGTACGACACGACCTGGCCGCTGGCCAGGCAGAAGATCGAGACGGCGCACAGCACGTTGTCGTCGCCGTGGCCCGCGTACCAGAGGGCGAAGCCGCCGAAGACCGCGCCGTCGGCGACCCGGTCGAGCGTGGAGTCCAGGAAGGCGCCCCAGCGGCTGGAGCGGCCGAGCTGGCGGGCCATGTTGCCGTCGACGAGGTCGGAGAACACGAACAGTGTGATCACGACCGTGCCCCAGAAGAACTCGCCCCTGGGGTAGAAGACCAGCGCGCCCGCGACCACGCCGGCGGTGCCGAGCAGCGTGACCGTGTCGGGGCTCACGCCCCGGCGGATGAGAAACGCGGCGAACGGTGTGAGGACACGCGTGAAGAATGCACGCGCGTACTTGTTCAGCATGGCCTTCCCGAAGGTTGTATGACCGCGCGGCCCTTGATGGCCACCGGCTGGCCCATCGTAGCCACGCGCGCGCGTGCGCGGTCCTCGGGCACCTGGGCCCGGTGTCACGGCCGGGTCGCGTCCGGGGCCCGGCCGGGTCGCGTCCGGGGCCCGCGTCACGGCCGTGCCGAGGGCCTCGGCGCGTCCCTCGTATGGACGCGCCGTGACGGGAGTGGAAAGCTCGAAGGACCGCGGACGTCGCCGGAGCCGCCACCGGTGGGGGTCGCCCCCGGGTGGAGTCTGGTGGGAGGAGCCGCCGTGTCCGCGCCCCGATGACCTCACCGTGCACGGGAGGCGCAGAAATGGGCGACAAGGCGAACACACACCCCGGGGCCGCCGGCAGGGCCACGGCGGCCGACCACCCCGCATCCGTACGGAACGTGGTGCTGGTCGGCCACTCCGGATCCGGCAAGACGACCTTGGTGGAGGCGCTCGCGCTGACGGCGGGAGCGGTGAACCGGGCGGGCCGCGTGGAGGACGGCGGCACCGTCTCCGACTACGACGACATCGAGCACCGCCAGCAACGCTCGGTGCAGCTCTCCCTGGTGCCGGTCGAATGGGACGGCATCAAGATCAATCTCCTCGACACTCCCGGGTACGCCGACTTCGTCGGGGAGCTGAGGGCCGGTCTGCGCGCCGCGGACGCGGCCCTCTTCGTCGTCTCGGCCTCGGACGGCGTGGACGGCTCGACCCGGACGGTGTGGGAGGAGTGCGCGGCCGTCGGGATGCCCCGGGCGATCGTCGTCACGCACCTGGAGGCCGCGCGCGCGGACCTCGAGGAGATGACGCGGATCTGCGCGGAGGCCTTCGGCGGCGACGACCCCGACGCCGTGCTGCCGCTGTACCTGCCGCTGCACGGCCCGCAGGCGCCGGACGGGCACGCGCCCGTGACCGGTCTGACCGGGCTGCTGTCGCGCAAGCTGTTCGACTACTCCTCCGGCGCGCGCGAGGAGTCCGAGCCCGGCGAGGACGTGCTGCCCGGGATCGAGGAGGCCCGCAACCGGCTGATCGAGGGAATCATCGCCGAGAGCGAGGACGAGACCCTCATGGACCGCTACCTCGGGGGCGAGCGGATCGACGTGAAGACGCTGATCGAGGATCTGGAGCGGGCCGTGGCGCGCGGCACGTTCTTCCCCGTCCTGGCCGCGGCCCCGGCCGCCGAGGGCGCCCGGCAGGGCATCGGCACCGTGGAACTGCTCGAACTGATCACCAGGGGCTTTCCGACGCCCCTGGAGCGTGCGGCGCCCCGCGTCACCACGGTCGGGGGCGAGCCGCGTGCGGCGGCCCCGTGCGATCCGGACGGTCCGCTGGTCGCGGAGGTCGTGAAGACCGCCTCCGACCCGTACGTCGGCCGGGTCTCGCTGGTGCGCGTGTTCTCCGGCACCCTGCGCCCCGACCAGACCGTCCACGTGTCCGGGCACGGGCTCACCGACCGCGGCCACGAGGACCACGACGTCGACGAACGCGTCGGCGCCCTGTCCGCGCCCTTCGGCAAGCAGCAGCGGACGCTGACGCACTGCGTCGCGGGCGACCTGGCGTGCGTGGCGAAGCTGAGCCGCGCGGAGACCGGCGACACGCTCTCCGCCAAGGACGACCCGCTGCTGATGGAGCCGTGGCAGATGCCCGACCCGCTGCTGCCGGTGGCCATCCGGGCGCACAGCAAGGCCGACGAGGACAAGCTGTCGCAGGGGCTGTCCCGGCTGGTCGCCGAGGACCCGACGATGCGGCTGGAGCAGAACCAGGACACCCACCAGGTGGTGCTGTGGTGCCTGGGCGAGGCCCACGCGGACGTCGCTCTGGAACGGCTGCGCAGCCGCTACGGCGTGCAGGTGGACGTCGTCCCGCACAAGGTCTCCCTCCGGGAGACGTTCGCCGCCGCCTCCGCCGGGCGCGGCCGGCACGTCAAGCAGTCCGGCGGGCACGGGCAGTTCGCGATCTGCGAGATCGAGGTGGAGCCGCTGCCGGGCGGTTCGGGCATCGAGTTCGTGGACAAGGTCGTGGGCGGCGCGGTGCCGCGCCAGTTCATCCCGTCCGTGGAGAAGGGCGTACGGGCGCAGGCGGCCAAGGGCGTCGCCGCGGGCCATCCCCTCGTCGACGTCCGGGTGACCCTGGTCGACGGCAAGGCGCACTCGGTGGACTCCTCCGACGCCGCTTTCCAGACGGCCGGGGCGCTCGCGCTGCGGGAGGCCGCGGCCGACGCGAGGATCCATCTGCTGGAGCCGGTGGCCGAGGTGAGCGTGCTGATCGGCGACGAGTACGTGGGCGCCGTGATGAGCGACCTGTCGGGGCGGCGCGGCCGGGTCCTGGGCACCGAACAGAGCGGTGGCGGTCGCACGCTGGTACGCGCGGAGGTGCCCGAGATCGAGATCGGCCAGTACGCGGTCGACCTGCGTTCCCTGTCGCACGGCACGGCCCGCTTCCACCGCGCGTACGCCCGGCACGAGCCGATGCCGGCGCAGGTGGCGGAGCGGCTTCGTCAACAGGAGCGGACGGGATAGGGGTTGGGACGCGGCCACCCTGAAGTGACGGGTGGGGAAGGTGTTCTTCCGGTACGGCGGGCGGCTTCGGCCGCCCGCCTCCGGATGTCCGTGCCTGGATATACGCTGATGACCTGATCAACAGGTGTGCGGAGCACGGAAGTCGGGAAGGCCGCAGAAGCGACAGTGGCGGCGATCGGGGGCGGGAATGACCGTTGGCAGCGGTTACGCGGACTTCTTCGGACCACAGGTGCCGCAGCAGGGCGACGGCGGGCAGACGCCGACCCTGGCGCTGGCGTCGGCCGCCTACCGGGACAACCCCGTCGAGGACATCAAGAAGGCCGACAACGAATGGCACCAGTCGACGGTCGCCACCGGCCGCAGCTGGGCCAGGATCTTCCGGCCCAACCTCGGCGAGGCGTTCTCCCAGGCGGTGGTCGACCGCATGCTGGGCGTCGGACGCAAGCCGCTGATCCAGTCGTTCGGCAGTGAACCGCAGGTGGTCGTCGAGCACTGCCTGGCCGCCAACCGGATCCGCCGGGAGCGCGACAAGAAACTCACCGGCATCATGGTCGTGTGCGGGCTGCTGTTCCTGCCCGGACTGCTGGTGTGGCTGCTGGTCTTCCAGCTCCGGTCCACCATGGTGAAGGCGGGCGACAAGCGGGTCTCCGGGCTGGCCACCGGTCTGCTCGTGGCCGTCGGCGCGCTCGCCGCGCTCTTCCTGCTCCGCATGCCGTTCTCCGGCCTGGCCGGGTGGTACGCGCGCGGTGCGGTCGTCGCGCCGGTGGTCGGCTGGTTCCTGGCCAAGCGGATCTGCGAGGGCACGGCGAAGGACCTGCGCGAGCGCTGGGACAGCCTGCTGTCCGGAGGCAGCGTCGGCGCCAAGGTCCCCGAGGCGGTGCCGACCAGCCCCAACCAGACGGCGGCCGAGCAACTGCGCCAGTCCCTGGCCCGGCTGAGCGCCGAGCAGCAGTCCAACTCGGTCTTCTACGCCGGTCCCAAGGGGATACTCGGCATGGGCACCCGCTGGGGCGCCTGGCACCTCGCGGAGGAGCTGACCCCGCTCGACCCCGTCAAGGGCGTCCACGAGTTCCGCAGCTGGACGGTGGTCAAGGCCATCCACGACCAGCTCCAGCTGCTGCACCGGCAGAGCCTGAAGACCGGCGGTTTCCCGCCTCCTTCGGTACGGCACTGGATCGTCACGCCGGTCGGTGAGAACGCCAAGGCGGTGGCCCGCCCGGAGGGCACCGACGTGGAGGCCTACCAGGTCAAGCCGAGGGCCGTGGAGGACATCTGCAACAACCAGCAGTTCGGCGGCGGCGACCGGCACTACCTCGGCGTGCAGTGGCCGCTGTGGGACGGCCAGTTGATCATCACCATGCTGATCACCGTGACCGTGCTGCACGAGACGCTGCGCATCGAGGTCACCGGTCATGCGCTGGGTCCGGTGAACTCCCTGTTCACCTCCAAGCCGGAGGCGCCCACGAAGGAGGTCGCCAAGACCGTCCGGTTCTGGGAGACGCGGAAGATCAGCCTGCCGCTGGTCACCGCCGACGAGGTGGTCCGGGTGGCGGCGCGCGCCACGATCAGCTGGTACCCGCCGCTGCTGAACTGGCTCGGCGGCTCCATAGGCCTGCCCGAGCCGTTCGGCCTGCGGCACGCCTGGGCCGACCAGCCGTGGCGGCACCGCTTCATGGCCGACGACGCGCTGCGCGCGGCGACGCCGGTGCTGCGGGTGGTGCACAGTGCGGCGCTGCGGGTGCTCAAGGAGCACGACGTGGACATCGAGAAGTTCAGCTCCCGCTCGTCGGCCCTCAGCGGCGCGGTCCAGGACCTGACGCCGAAGAAGGCCGACACCTACGACGCGTAGGCCTCCGGCGGTGGGGCGGGCGGCACTCTTGCCGGGGGTCTGGGGGCTGCCGCCCCCGGACCCCCGCTTTCGGCCTGGACGGCCTCGTCCTCAAACGCCGGACGGGCTGGATGCGCCCGCCGCAGCCGTCATGGCGAGGTGGGCCACGCCTCCGCCAGCATCTTGCGGGTGTCCGCCAGCAGCTGCGGCAGCACGCGTGTGTGGCCGACCACCGGCATGAAGTTCGTGTCACCGCCCCAGCGGGGCACGATGTGCTGGTGCAGGTGCGCGGCGATGCCGGCGCCCGCGACCGACCCCTGGTTCATGCCGATGTTGAATCCCTGGGCGCCGGACGCGGTGCGCAGCGCGGTCATCGCCTGCTTGGTCAGCTCGGCCAGCTCCGCGGTCTCCGGCCCGGTCAGGTCGGTGTAGTCGGCCACGTGCCGGTAGGGGACGGTCATCAGGTGGCCGCCGTTGTACGGGTACAGGTTCAGGACGGCGTACACGTGCTCGCCGCGCCGGACCACCAGGCCGTCCTCGTCGGACTTCGCCGGGATCGCGCAGAACGGACAGCCGTCGTCGGCTCCGGGGCCCGTGGGCTTGTTCTCCCCCTGGATGTAGGCCATCCGGTGGGGCGTCCACAGGCGCTGGAACGCGTCCTGCGTCCCCACTCCGATCTGCTGCTCCGGCTCACTCGTCATGCTAGGCAGCATATGGCTTCGCCCGTTCGCGGCGTGTCGGCGGGGGGAGCGCGAACGCGACGCGGGCCAAGCTGGGCCGATGACCGAAGACAGCCGCCTGGTCCACTGGGAACGGCGCGCCGAGATGCCCCTCTCGCTCGCCTCGCTGACCTATCTCGCCGGGTACGCCGTCCTCGTTCTCGCCCCCGACCTCGCCGACGCCTGGAGGGACGCCAGCCTGGCGGTGCTGCTCGCGTCGTGGGCGCTGTTCGTGGTGGACTACGCGGTGCGCTGGCGGCTGAGCGGACTGGGTCCGAGTTTCGTGCGGCGGCACTCGCTGGACACCCTGGTGATGCTGTTGCCGCTGCTGCGCCCGCTGCGGATCGTGCGGCTCTACGAGGCCGTACTGCGACGGCGCGGGGAGCCGCGGCTGTCGCTGCACGCGCGCGTGATGCTCTACGCGGGGGTGTCGACGCTGCTGCTCGGTTTCGCGGGCGCGCTCGCCGTGTACGCCGAGGAGCGCGGGGCGCCGGGCACGGAGATGCACACCTTCGGTGACGCGGTGTGGTGGGCCTGTTCCACCCTGTCCACCGTCGGTTACGGGGATGTCGTGCCGATCACGCCCATGGGCCGGTTCGTCGGCGTCGGGCTGATGGTGTGCGGTCTGGCCCTGCTGGGCGCGGTGACCGGCTCGTTCTCGTCCTGGCTGATCCAGGTCTTCGCGCGTGAGGACGAGCAGGAGAGCGAGGAGGAGACGGGGCGTCCGTCGGACGGGTGACCCGGCGGGGTCGCGACCCGGCGGGGTCGCGACGGCACGTCCTGGCAAAGCCGGCCGCGGGGAACGGGACGGGGCCCCGGAGAGCGGACTCCCCGGGGCCCCGTATGCCGGTGGGTCAGACCTGCGCGCGCTCCTCGACGACCTTCGCGATCTTCGCGACGGCCTCGTCGAGCGGGATGCCGTTCTCCTGGGAGCCGTCGCGGTAGCGGAAGGAGACCGAGCCGTTCGACATGTCCTCGTCGCCCGCGATGACCATGAAGGGCACCTTCTGCTTCTGGGCGTTGCGGATCTTCTTCTGCATGCGGTCGGAGGAGGAGTCGACCTCGACCCGCAGCCCCTGCTTCTTCGCGGCCGCGGCGAACTTCTCCAGGTACTCCACGTGCGCGTCGCCGATCGGGATGCCGATCGCCTGCACCGGGGCCAGCCAGGCCGGGAAGGCGCCCGCGTAGTGCTCCAGGAGCACCGCGAAGAACCGCTCGATGGAGCCGAACAGCGCGCGGTGGATCATGACCGGGCGCTGCTTGGAGCCGTCCGGGCCGGTGTACTCGAGGTCGAAGCGCTCCGGCAGGTTGAAGTCGAGCTGGATGGTCGACATCTGCCAGGTGCGGCCGATCGCGTCCTTGGTCTGCACGGAGATCTTCGGGCCGTAGAAGGCGGCGCCGCCCGGGTCGGGGACGAGCGGGAGGCCCTGCTTCTCGGCGACCTGGCGCAGCGTCTCGGTCGCCTCCTCCCAGACCTCGTCGGAGCCGACGAACTTCTCCGGGTCCTTGGTGGACAGTTCCAGGTAGAAGTCGGTCAGGCCGTAGTCGCGCAGCAGGCCGAGGACGAAGGTGAGCGTCTTGTCGAGCTCCTCCGACATCTGCTCGCGCGTGCAGTAGATGTGCGCGTCGTCCTGGGTGAAGCCGCGGGCACGGGTCAGACCGTGCACGACGCCGGACTTCTCGTACCGGTACACGGTCCCGAACTCGAAGAGGCGCAGCGGCAGTTCGCGGTAGGAGCGGCCACGCGCGTCGAAGATCAGGTTGTGCATCGGGCAGTTCATGGGCTTGAGGTAGTAGTCCACGCCCTCGTCGAGCTGCATGGGCGGGTACATGCCGTCGGCGTACCAGTCCAGGTGGCCCGAGGTCTCGAAGAGCTTCCCCTTCGTCGCGTGCGGGGTGTAGACGAACTCGTAGCCCTCCTCCTCGTGGCGGCGGCGCGAGTAGTCCTCCATGACCCGGCGGATGATGCCGCCCTTGGGGTGGAAGACGGCGAGGCCGGAGCCGATCTGCTCGGGGATGGAGAACAGGTCCAGCTCGCTGCCCAGCTTGCGGTGATCGCGCTTCTCCGCCTCGGCGAGGAAGTCGAGGTGCGCCTTCAGCTCGTCCTTGGACGGCCAGGCGGTGCCGTAGATGCGCTGGAGCATGGGGTTCTTCTCGCTGCCGCGCCAGTAGGCGGCCGCGTTGCGCATCAGCTTGAACGCCGGGATGAACCGGGTGGTGGGCAGGTGGGGACCGCGGCAGAGGTCCTTCCAGCACAGCTCTCCGGTCTTGGCGTCCAGGTTGTCGTAGATGGTCAGCTCGCCGGCGCCCACCTCGACGTCCGCGCCGTCGTCGTGGGAGGCGGAGCCCTTGAGACCGATCAGCTCCAGCTTGTACGGCTCGTCCGCCAGCTCCTCGCGGGCGGCCTCGTCGGTCACCACCCGGCGGGAGAACCGCTGCCCGCGCTTCTGGATCTCCTGCATCTTCTTCTCGACGGCCTTGAGATCCTCGGGCGTGAACGGCTTCTCCACGTCGAAGTCGTAGTAGAAGCCGTCCTTGACCGGCGGGCCGATGCCGAGCTTGGCCTCGGGGAACAGCTCCTGCACGGCCTGCGCCATGACGTGCGCGGTGGAGTGGCGCAGGATGTCGAGACCGTCGGCGGAGGAGATCTCGACGCCCTCGACGGTCACGCCGTCGCGCAGTTCGTGGGTGAGGTCCTTCAGTTCGCCGTCCACGCGCGCGGCGACGATCGAGCGCTCACCGGCGAAGAGGTCGGCGGCCGTGGTGCCCGTCGTCACCGTGCGCTCTTCCCGCTCGGAATCGCGTTGGATGATCACACGGACGTCTGACACCGGTCTCTCCTGACTGAAGGCGGAAGCGCGGCCCGGAATCCATCGCCACGCAAGAGGCGATCGTACCGACCCGGGACCGCCCTCCGCGAAATCATTCCCCTCCGCAGGCCTCCCCGAAGAAGTCCAGGTTCTCCTGGAGCGATTTCATCAGCCGGTCCCGTTCGGCGTCGTCCACCTGCACCGGGACCACGCCGTGGGCGCCGGTCAGCCTGCGGAACCCGCCCCGGCTCTCCAGCCGGCCCTGCACCCGCACCGGCAGTCCGACCAGATGGGCCTGGCCGGCGATGCGGTAGTCCTCCTCGTCGAGGGTGAGCCGGACCTGCGGGACCTCGGCTCCGGCGAGCACCCGCAGCCGTACGCCGCCCTCGCCGCGCGGCCCCGACCTGCGCAGCCGGACCACGGTGCCGGTGATCCGCACGGACACGGAGGGTTCCTCGCGCAGGTAGCGGGCGCCCGCCTCGCGCAGGGCGGTGAGGTCTCCGGGGGAGAACTCCACGGGCTCGGCACCGGCCGCGCAGTCCTCGGGGACCCCGGCGGCGGGCGCCCACTCGACGGCGATCCGGGCTCCCTCGGTGCCGCGCACCAGGGCGACGATCGCCTCGGTCAGCTCGCGGCTGGAGCCGGCCTCCACGGCGCCGTCGAAGGCGTCCATGCCGCCGGTGGCGCGCCGGTAGTCGATGGCCTCACGGACGGCGTGGAGCGCCTGATGGAGGCGTACGGCGAGGGGGCGGGCCGTGCCGACGGGGGCGAAGGCGGTCAGCCGGCGGCCGTCGGCGGCGGTGCCGACGAGGACGCTCTCCAGCATGGCGCCGGCCGACCGCCGGTGCCGGGCGCCGTGGTAGCCGGCCCGCGCGCGGGTGGCGAGCGCGCCGGCGAGCAGCATCTGCCGGGCGGCGCCGCGCAGCCGGTCCTCGACCGCCCAGGAGGCGGTTCCGGCCGCCTCGGCGGGCCCGGACGGGGTCTCCCGCCACCAGCGGATCTCGTCGCTCGGCACGGCCAGGGCGAGAAGTACCTCGCGGGCGGCGGGCGTCTGGCTGCGCTCCAGCGCCAGCAGTGCCTCGCCGAGCAGGTCGTCGCTGTCGGGGAAGGCGCGGTTCTCCGGTACGAGCAGGCTGGTCGCGGCGCCACCCGGTCCGGGCGGGGTCCAGCGGCCGTAACGGCCGGCGGCGCCGCCGCGGCGCTGCCAGCCGTGCCGGCGCAGCAGGGCGCCGAGGACGGCCGGGTCGACCTCGGCGGCCTCGGGGGGCCGGTTCCAGGAGGAGTCGACGGGGTGCGGCCGTACCGGCCTCAGGGGCTCCTCCAGCGGGCGGTGCGTCATGGCCTGCCTCCCGTCCCGACCCGCGTCATGATCTCGCACAGCGCCCGGTCGTCGAAGATCCGCGCGGTCGGGATCCGCACGCTGGTCCGGAACCGGCCGGTGACCGGATGCCCGGCCAGGTTGACCCAGTAGCAGCAGTGCCGCAGGTCGAGCCGGTCGTGTCCGGCCCGCAGCCACTGGTCCTGCGACCGCGGGACGATCATCACGACGAGGATCTTGTGGACCGACACCGGGGTGCGGGCGAGCTTGCGCAGGTGGTCGTTGTCCAGCGTGAAGGAGAAGGAGTGCCCCGGGGGGTCGGGCGGGAGCTGGTACGTGGCCTTCAGCTGCACCTTGATGGTCACCTCGTCGTCGACGGTGTGACCGGGGGCGCTGTGGCTGACGTGCCAGTCGATGCCGTTGTCGGGGAACGGCTGGGACAGCGAACAGCCCGCGGCCGCGGCGACCGCGTGGAGATAACCCACCTGGAGTGTCTCCATGCACGCCGTGGTGGCGAGCGATCCGCGAGGAGGGCCCGTGAGTTCGGGCAGCAGCCCGCCCCGTTCGGGCTGCGCTGTCACCATGACCGAACAGCCTTCCGAGCAGTGAGGATCCCCGGCACCGGGGACTGGGAGAACTTCGCTTCAGGCCCCTGAACTGGCAGGACCCGTACTCCTGTTGTCTCCTCCCGGCGTACGGCGCAAACAGGCCGGGTATCACCAGACGGGCAGAGGACGGGGCGTCGGCTGCCCCGGGTGAGCGAGGGGTTGGGTGGATATGACGTGCTGGTACGAGGGGCCGCTCGCGGCCTTCGACACGGAGACGACGGGCGTCGACGTCGAGACCGACCGGATCGTGTCGGCCGCGCTCGTCGTGCAGGACGCGCCGGGCAACCGGCCCCGGGTGAGCCGGTGGCTGGTCAACCCGGGCGTGCCGGTGCCCGAGGGAGCGACGGCGGTCCACGGTCTGACGGACGAACACCTTCAGCGCAACGGCCGCTGGCCGGCGCCGGTGATGTACGAGATAGCCGAACTGCTCGGCGAACAGGCGACGGCGGGGCGGCCGTTGGTGGTGATGAACGCGCCGTTCGACCTGACGCTGCTCGACCGCGAGCTGCGCCGGCACCGCGCGTCCACGCTGGGCCACTGGCTGGAGCCGGCGCCGCTGCGGGTGCTGGACCCACGGGTCCTGGACAAGCACCTGGACCGCTACCGCAAGGGCCGCCGCACGCTCACCGACCTGTGCGGGCACTACGGCGTGACGCTGGCCGAGGCACACGACGCGGCCGCGGACGCGCTGGCCGCGCTGGAGGTCGTGCGGGCGCTGGGCCGGCGTTTCGCGGCCCGGCTGGAGCGGCTGTCCCCCGCCGAGCTGCACGCGCTGCAGACGTCCTGGCACGCGGCGCAGGCCCGCGGGCTCCAGGCGTGGTTCGCGCGCAGCGGCACCCCCGAGACGGTCGACACGTCCTGGCCGCTGCGCCCGGCGTTGTCGGCAGCGGCGTGACGAGGGGCGCCCGGCCGGCCCACGGGGGCATGCAAAAAGCCGGTCCGCGTGATGCGGACCGGCCTTTCCCGGTGGGCGATACTGGGTTCGAACCAGTGACCTCTTCGGTGTGAACGAAGCGCTCTCCCACTGAGCTAATCGCCCGGGAACGGAGTGAACAATACAGGTCCCCTCGGGGTTCCTTCAAACCGCTTCGAGATACCGGAGGAGGCCACGCCGCCCGGCCCTCATCATCAGCCGGTGGTTGGCGCGGAACAGCGGGCGTCCGGGCACGGCGAACCTCCTGAGCAGCGGCTTGGTGACGTCGACGACCTGCTCGTAGCGGGCCAGGCTCCCGGAGCCGTGCGCGGTGACCGTCCAGCGCGCCCAGCCCTCGAGGTCCCCGGCCATCGCGATCTCCAGCACACCGGCCACCGGGTCCCGCCGCACCTCGCGCGCGGTGAAGGTCAGGCCGTACGGCAGGAGAGAGCGGACGGTGACGACGCCGGTGGTGCCGTCCAGCCGGGTCACCTCGCGGACCTGCGGCCACCAGCGCGGATAGTCCTCGACCCGTTCCAGCGCCGCGTGGACGGCGGCGGGCGGCGCGGGCAGCGGCCACCGGCTGAGGAAACGGTAGTGGTTGAGGTCCATGCACCGAGTGTGCCCGTCCACGGGCCGGGAAGGCCGGGGGCTGAGTACGTCCTGAGTAGCCGCGCTCATGCCCCACGGCGGGACGCGGGCCACACTCCGTTCCATGACGCACCTTCCGCCCCCGGCCGAGGAGCTGCGGCTCCTCGACGCCGAGCTGTGGCAACTGGACGCCCGCCGCACCCAGTTGCTCGCGCGCCGCGCCTGGCTGGTCGCCTCGCTCCAGTCGTCGCGCCCGGCCGCGCCGCCCCTTCCCCCGGCCGCGCCCCGCCCCGAGGCGAGCGCCCCGCGGGTCCAGAACGTGCTCCTGCTGCTCGGCGGCATCCTGCTCACCGTCGCGGCGATCGCCTTCACACTGGTCAGCTGGGGGCACCTCGGGATCACCGGACGGGCCCTGGTGCTCGGCACGGTGACGCTGGTGGTGCTCGCCGCCCCCCTGCCGCTGCTGCGGCGCGGGCTGCGCTCGACGGCGGAGTCGGTGGCCGGTCTCGGCCTGGCCCTGACGGTGCTGGACGCCTACGCCCTGCACGAGGCGGCCCTCACCGGCACCGACGGCACGGGCTACGCGGCGGCCGCCGCGGCGGTGCTCGCGGGGCTCTGGGCGGCGTACGGCCGCGGTCTCGGCGCGCTGCGGCTGCCGCTGCCCGCCGCGCTGGTGGCGGCCCAGCTCCCCCTGACCCTCTGGGCGGTCGCGGCGGGCGCGGACCCGTACGCGGTCGCGACGGCGCTGCTGGTGACGGCCGGCCTCGACACGGTCCTGGCGCTGGTGCTGCCGGCCGGTGCCGGCGGCGCCGTCCGGGTGACCGCCACCGCCTGCGGGTACGGCCTGGGCGGCTGGGGCGTTCTGGCGGCGGGCTGGCTGTCGTGGACGGCCACCGGTCCGGGCGCCGCCGCCCGTGCGGCGGCGCTCCTCGTCCTCGCGGCGGTGATCGCCCTGGTGGCGGCCGCGCGGCTGCCGGAGCCGGGCGTCGCGACGGGCACGGCGGTCGCCGGAGGCCTGCTGCTGGTGGCGGCGGGCGGCGGCGCGCTGCGGGTGTTCCTGCCCGCCGGCTGGGCGGTCCCGGTCCATCTGGTGTGGGGCGTCGCGCTGTTGGCGGCGGTGCGCGCGGACCGGCTCCCCGCGCCGGTCCGGCAGGGGCTGGTCCGGGCCTGCGCCGCGGTGCAGGCGCTGGCGCTGCTGTGGGCGGTGCCGCTGGTGGTCGTCACGCTGCTGGGGCCGCTCGGCTGGGCGGAGCGCCCCTGGCGGGGCGAGCCGTCGGACGCCCGCGCCGCGGTCACCGTGCACACGCCGTGGCCGCCGTACGCGGGGCAGGCTCTCCTCGTCCTGGTGGCCGTCGCCGGTGTCCTGTTCCTGGCCGGGCGGGACGAGACCCGGCGGCCGTGGGCGCGGACCGGAGCGCTGGTCCTGGCCTGGGCGGCCTGCGTGGCCCTCCCGTCGGTGCTCGGACTGCCTTACGCCGCGGCCCTGTTGATGCTGGGTGCCGTGACGGTGGTGACGGCCTTCCTGCCGACGCCGTGGCCGGCTCTGGCCGGCTCGCTCCACCTGGCGTTCCTCTCCCTGGCGACGCGGTCGGCGACCCTGACCGTCCTGTCGGTACTGACCGTGTCGTGTGCGACGGCGTCCCGGTGGCCCCGCCTCACCCCGGTCGCGGCGCCGGCCGCCCTCGGGTACGCCACCGCGCTGGCCGTCGCGACCGGTGCCGCGGCGGGCTGGCAGCCGTCCCGCACGGCGCTGCTCGTGCTCTGTGTCCCCGTGGCCGCGGCTCTGGCCGCCGCCCGGCTCGGCGCGTCGCCGGCGACCGTGCCGGTCGAGGTCGCGGGAGCCGCCGCCGCGCTGCTCGCCCTGGGCCTGGCGGTGACCGACGCGCCGATGCTGGCCACGGTGCTGGCGGGCTGCGCCACGATCGCCGCGGGCACGGCGGCCCGGCCCGACCGCCGTCGGGCCGCGTACCCGGCCGCCGCCCTGTTCCTGCTGGCCGGCTGGGTCAGGCTCGCCGCCTGGGACGTCACCACCCCGGAGGCGTACACCCTTCCCGTGACCGTCCCGGCGCTGCTCGTCGGGGCCTGGCGCCGGCGCCGCGACCCGCTGACCGGGTCCTGGACGGCGTACGGCCCCGGCCTGGCCGCGACCCTGGTGCCGAGCCTCGCCGCGGTCTGGAGCGACCCGCAGTGGCCGCGCCCGCTGCTGCTGGGCGCGGCCGCCCTGCTGGTCACGCTGCTCGGCGCCCGGCACCGGCTGCGGGCCCCGCTGCTCCTCGGCGGCTCGGTGCTGGTGCTGGACACCCTCCACGAACTGGCCCCCTACCTGGTGCAGGCGGCCGACGCGCTCCCCCGCTGGGTGCCCCCCGCACTCGCCGGAGTCCTGCTGCTCGCCGTGGGCGCGACGTACGAGCGGCGGCTGCGGGACGTGCGGCACGTGCGGGAGGTCCTGGGCAGGATGGACTAGTGCTGTGGCCGGAAAGGTTTGCCGGAAAGCTCGCGGCGCCCGGTGCGGTGCATCGCAAGGCGGAGCATTGCCCGCGTACTGGATGTACTCG
>NZ_JBIVKQ010000022.1:0-60654 GCF_044750845.1 Streptomyces sp. NPDC088766
CTCATCCTTACGGTGGAGCCGCCGATCTCCAGGGCGACCTTCTGCGCGGTCGGCGCCCAGACGGCCAGGGTGGGACGGCCGTCGCGGAACGTCGGACCCAGGCCGGCCCTGGTCGCGCCCGCGTAGAGGTCGTCGAGGACGCCCGCGGTCTGCACGCCCGTGGCGGCGAGCACCGCGCCGTTCACCGCCCGCTGGGAGGCGACGACCTGGCCGCGCAGGGCCTCGCGGACGCGGTCGCGGTCACGTGGGTCGACGGTCCAGGCGGTGTAGTCCTTCAGGTGCGGGAACTTCGCCTTCTGGGCGTCGGTGAGGGTGCTCTTCGCAAGCCGCAGCCAGCGCTGGTCGGCGCCGGTGAGCGCGCCGTCCTTCACCGTGACCGAGCCGGTGCGCGAGTACAGCAGCTGAGTGGAGGCGGCGGCGTCGGAGCCGTTCCAGGCGACCGTGTTCCGGTCGATCCAGACCGCCTTGGAGGTGGTGAGGTCGAGGGCTGCGGCGGAGCCGGCCGGCTGCGGAAGGAGGTACTTCTCCTGGCCGTTCAGCAGCCACACCTCGTGGCCGTTCGCCGTGAGGTCGAGCGACCGGTCGGTGGGCAGGTCCTTCTCGTCGCCCTTGTGGAGGATGTAGCTGAGGCTGGTGGCGCCCTCGGTGAGCGGCACCTCGAAGACCGCGCCGTAGCTGTCGGTCCGCGCCGGCTTCAGCGGGTTCGACCACTCGGTGGGGTTCGCGGCGCCCGTCCAGGTGTGCAGGCCCCAGCCGTCGTAGTTCCCGTCGGCCCGGTGGTAGTGCAGGACGGCCTTGCTCCTGTCCTGCGCCGGGTACGCGGGCCGTTCGGTGAGGACGGTCTCCTTGCCCTGCTCGATCCAGATCTCACCGGTCTTCGTGACGTCGATCGTGCGGTCGGCGGAGACGTCCTTGTTGCCCTGTCCGTCGATGACGAGGAAGCCCACGCCGGACGCGCCCGGCTTCAGCTTGACGTAGGCGAAGGCGCCGTACGCGTCGCGGCCGGTGAAGGGGTGGCTGTCGGGCCAGTTCGTGGACTCGCCGTCGGCGAGGTCGCCCCAGGCGTACAGGCCCCAGTCCGCGTAGTCGCCGTCGGTGCGCTTGTAGTGGACGACCGCGTAGTCGCGGGAGGAGGCGGTGGGGATCTCGGGGGCGGGCGGGGTGCCGGTGGCGGAGGCGGCGGTCGCGCTCGCCGTGCGACCGGCGGAGTCGATCACCACGGCCTTGTAGCGCAGGGCGGTGCCGGGGGGCACGTCCTCGCCGACGACCTGGGTGACCTTGTAGGGGGCGTGGTCGGCGGAGCCCAGCGTCCGCCACTTCCCGTTGCCCACCTGGGCGGCGAAGACGACGCGGTTGAGCCCGCCGCCGTCCACGTCGGCGCTCAGCTCGACCGTGCCGGTGGCGCCGGCGGCCGGGGCCCGGAGGGTGACGGTGGGCTTCGTGGCCGGCGCGGCGGGCTTCCCGGCCGCCTTGAGGACGATCGCCGAGCCGGCCGGGACGGTCACGGTGATCTTCTTGCCGGCGTCGGAGGTGACGGTCGCGGAGGTGCCGTGGATCCCGTGGAAGGCCGTGCCCGCCGAACCGGTCGCGAAGGTCGCCGACTCGGCCTCGTCCGCGTTGTTGAAGGCGACGACGTACTCGGTGCCGGTCTTCGCGTCCGTGCGGGAGAAGGCGTAGACGCCCGCGCCGTCGGCGGCGTACCGCTCGGTCTGGATGCCGTCGGTGAGGGCCGGGTTGGCCTTGCGGAGCGCCGCGAGGGTGCTGATCTGCCGGTAGAGCGGGGCGCCGGTGTCGTAGGCGTCGCTCGCGTGGGTGCGGTCGGTGCCGATCCGGTCGTCGTCGAGGTAGTCGGCGGTCTTCGAGGCGAACATCGTCTGGCGGGCGTCCTTGTCGCCGCCGGCGCCGGTGAAGCCCTGCTCGTCGCCGTAGTAGACGACGGGGTTGCCGCGGCTGAGGAACATCAGCTCGTTGGCGAGCTTGTCCTTGGCGAGGAGTTCGGCGTCCGTGGCCTTCGGGTCGTCCTGGGTCAGGAAGGTGCCGAAGCGGCCCATGTCGTGGTTGCCGAGGAAGGTCACCTGCTCGTAGGCGTTGGCCTTGTCGGTGGTGTACCGGTAGTCGTCACCGAAGACGGAGGCGAGCTTCTTCGCGCTGCCGCCCTGGGAGGCGTACTGGCGGGCCGCCTCCTGGAAGGGGAAGTCGAGGGTGGCGTCGAGGCGGCCCTGGGTGACGTAGGGGGCGGTGACGGCGGTGTCGGCGGAGTAGACCTCGCCGAACATGAAGAAGTCGTCGCGGCCCCGCTTCGCGGCGTAGGCGTCGAGGGCCGTGGCCCACTGCGTCCAGAACTCCATGTTCACGTGCTTGACGGTGTCGATGCGGAAGCCGTCGACACCGAAGTCGCGCACCCAGCGCTGGTAGATCCTCTCCATGCCCCGGACGACCTCGGGACGCTCGGTCCACAGGTCGTCGAGGCCGGAGAAGTCGCCGTACGTCGAGCTCTCGCCGGCGAAGGTCGAGTCACCCCGGTTGTGGTACATCGTGGGGTCGTTGAGCCAGGAGGGGACCTTGAGGTTCTTCTTCGCCGAGGGCACGACGGGCGTGCGGGGGAAGGAACCGGCGTCGGTCCCGGGGAAGTCACCGGTGTCCGCGTGGTCGGCGTCGTCGAAGGGCTCGCCGTCCTTCGTCAGGTACGGGAAGGCACCCTTGGCGAGGTAGCCGTAGGACTTCTCCTCGTAGTCGACGACGTCGGCGGTGTGGTTGGTGATGACGTCGAAGAAGACCTTCATCCCCTTGGCGTGCGCCTTGTCGATGAGGGTCTCCAGGTCCTCGTTGGTGCCGAAGTGCGGGTCGACCTGGGTGAAGTCGGTGATCCAGTAGCCGTGGTAGCCGGCCGAGGCGTCCTTCCCGGTGCCCTGGACGGGCTGGTTCTTGAAGATGGGCGCCATCCACAGGGCGGTGGTGCCGAGCCCCTTGATGTAGTCGAGGCGCTGGGTGAGGCCCTTGAGGTCGCCGCCCTGGTAGAAGCCCTTGTCGGTGGGGTCGTAGCCGGTGGCGAGACGGGAACCGGTCAGGCCGCCCTTGTCGTTGGCGGTGTCGCCGTTGGCGAAACGGTCCGGCAGGACGAAGTAGAACTGCTCGCGGGTGAGGTCGTGCCGGGCGGCGGTCTTCGCCAGCGCCGCGTCGGAGGGCGGCGGGGGCGGGGTGGCGGCGCGGGCCGCGAGCGGCTGCACGAGGGCTGCGGCGAGGGCTGCCGCGGTGACCGCGGCGACCCGTCCGGCACGGTGGGTGCGGCGCGTCCCGGGCGCCGGCCATCTCGGTGTCACAGGTGTGAACTCCTTGCGATTACGGCTCATTGGGTCCGACCCCTGCGCCACGGGACGGCTGCGTCGCCGGGCGCCGGCGTGACCGTAACCCTGACGAAAGGCTTACAGCAAGGGTCGTGAAAGACTCGGCAAGAAATTTCACGACCCGTGCTGTCACACGGTCAGGTCACACGGTCAGCAGCTGGACTTGCCCGCGTAGACGGCCAACGCGGTGTTCGCGCCCAGGGTGGCGGTGAGCCGGCCGCTCGAGTCGACCGTCACCGTCGTGTTGTTCTGCACGTTGCAGTACGTCCCGGCAGGCAGCGAGGTCTGGTAGGTCCGGCTCAGGGAACCGCTCTCGTGGTTGATCGCGACGAAGCCCTTGGAGCCCCGGCCGAAGGCGATCGCGTCACCGCCGTTGTCCCACCAGTTCGTCACCGACTGGCCGCGGGTGGCGTTGCGGAAGGCGACCATGCGCTGGATCTCCGGCCAGGCGTGCTGGCACTTCCAGCCGTTCTGCCAGCAGGCGGTCACGGAGCCGCCGTTCGGCGGGCCGGCGTCCGTGTCGGAGAACTCGTAACCGGAGTTGATGTCCGGGGCGCCGTAGGGCCAGGCCAGCATGAAGACGTTGGCCAGGGTGTAGTTGGCGCCGTCCTTGTAGCTGAGCGTGGAGCCGTTGCGCTCGGTGTCGTGGTTGTCGACGAAGACACCGGAGACACCGCTGCTCATGTAGCCCCAGCCCTCGCCGTAGTTCTTCAGGTAGGCGAGGTTCTCGTTGTTGAAGACCCGCTTGAGGTCGTAGGCGTAGCGGAACTCCTGGACGTCGCCGTTGCCGGTGTACTCGGTGGGCTGGACGGCCTCGCCGCTGCCGTAGATGACCTCCTGCTTCCAGTACACCGACGGGTTGCTCAGCCGGGACTTGATGTTCGCGAGGTCGGCGGCCGCGATGTGCTTGGCCCCGTCGACGCGGAAGCCGTCGACGCCGAGGGAGAGCAGGTCGTTCAGGTATTTGGCGATGGCCCCGCGGACGTAGTCCTCGCCGGTGTCGAGGTCGGCGAGACCGACCAGTTCGCAGTTCTGGACGTTCCAGCGGTCCTGGTAGTTGGTGACCTGCGAGGTGCAGTTGTCGAAGTCGTACGAGGAGTACAGGCCGGGGTAGTTGTACTTCGTGTACGACGAGCCGCCGGTGCCGGTGCCGCTGCCCGCGGACATGTGGTTGACGACCGCGTCGGCGACGACCTTCACACCGGCGGCGTGGCAGGTGTTCACCATGTTCTGGAAGGCCGTGCGGTCGCCGAGGCGTCCCGCGATCTTGTAGCTGACCGGCTGGTACGACGTCCACCACTGCGCGCCCTGTATGTGCTCGGCGGGCGGGGAGACCTGCACGTACCCGTAGCCGGCGGGGCCGAGGGTGTTGGTGCACTCCTTGGCGACGGAGGCGAAGTTCCACTCGAAGAGGACGGCGGTGACGTCCTTGGTGCCGGGCGGGGAGGCCTGCGCCAAGGACGGGGTCATGACAAGGGCGGCGGCCGAGAGGGCGAGCGCCCCGGAGAGGGTTCTGCGTGCCATGTGGGGTTCCTTCGACGTTGAAGGTCGCTGAAAGCCGCTGAAGGTTCTTGCTGAAATATTCCAGCAACCTTGCGGTGACGCAGATGTTAAAGGCCCGCTGCCTGAAAAGGCAGCGGGCCGGGAGAAGTTGATGCAAGAAGTTTCACGGGGCCGTCGGGCCGTGGCGGTCCGGACCGCCGGAACGGGGCGGACCGGACCGTCAGGTCGTGCCGGACCGCCAGGTCATGTCGGACCGCAGGCCGTGCCGGACCGTCAGGCCGTGGTGAACCACACCGTCGTGTCCGCCGGAAGCCTCGTCCCGCCGTCCGCCTCGGTCGGCTCACCGCTGGCGAGCAGGACACGGCCGTACGCCGGGACCGTCACCGGCTCACCGGTGGTGTTGGCGACGCACACGAACTCCCCGCGCCGGAACGCCAGGACGCCCTCGGGGGCGCGCAGCCACTCCACCGAGTCGCCCGCGCCGAGGTCAGGCCGGGACCGGCGCAGCGCCAGCGCCGAGCGGTACAGCTCCAGCGTCGAGCCGGGCACGCCCTGCTGCGCCTCGACGCTCAGCTCGCCCCAGCCCCCGGGCTGCGGCAGCCAGCTGCCGCCACCGCCGAAGCCGTACGACGAACCCTCGCGGGTCCACGGGATCGGGACCCGGCAGCCGTCGCGGAAGCCGTCCTGGCCGGCGCCGCGGAAGTACGCCGGGTCCTGGCGGACCTCGTCGGGCAGGTCGACGACGTCCGGCAGCCCCAGTTCCTCGCCCTGGTAGACGTACGCCGAGCCGGGCAGCGCCAGCATCAGCAGGCTGGCCGCGCGGGCGCGCCTGAGCCCCAGGGCGCGGTCGCCCGCCGTGCGGATCTGGGTGCCGAGGCCGGGCGGGTTGGCGAAGCGGGTGGCGTGCCGGGTGACGTCGTGGTTGGAGAGCACCCAGGTGGCCGGGGCACCGACCGGACGCATGGCCTCCAGGGTGCGGTCGACGACCTGGCGCAGCTCCTTGGCGTCCCACTCCGTGGCCAGGTACTGGAAGTTGAAGGCCTGGTGCAGTTCGTCGGGGCGGACGTAGTTGGCGGTCCGCTCGACGGTCGGGGTCCACGCCTCGGCCACGAAGATGCGCTCACCGGCGTACTCGTCGAGGACCAGGCGCCACTGCCGGTAGACCTCGTGCACGCCGTCCTGGTCGAAGAACGGCATGACATCGTTGCCCAGCAGCT
Organism: Streptomyces sp. NPDC088766; assembly: GCF_044750845.1. Lineage (NCBI taxonomy): Bacteria > Bacillati > Actinomycetota > Actinomycetes > Kitasatosporales > Streptomycetaceae > Streptomyces > Streptomyces sp. NPDC088766. The sequence continues at coordinate 6,065 of NZ_JBIVKQ010000022.1, forward strand.
TGAGCTGGTCGTGGGAGCCCAGGTCGGGCAGGCCCTCCGCCTTCACCAGACCGTGCGCCACGTCGATGCGGAAGCCGTCGACGCCCATGTCGAGCCAGAACCGCAGGATGGAGCGGAACTCGTCGCCGACGGCCGGGTGTTCCCAGTTGAAGTCGGGCTGTTCGGGCGCGAAGAGGTGCAGGTACCACTCGCCGGGCGTGCCGTCGGGCTCGGTCACCCGGGTCCAGGCCGGGCCGCCGAAGATGGACTCCCAGTCGTTGGGCGGCAGTTCACCGTCCGCGCCCTTGCCGGGGCGGAAGTGGTAGCGGTCGCGCAGTGCGGAACCGGGTCCCTCGGCGAGCGCCCGCTTGAACCACTCGTGCTGGTCGGAGGAGTGGTTGGGGACCAGGTCGACGATGATCCTCAGGCCCAGGCCGTGGGCGTCGCGGATCAGGGCGTCGGCGTCCAGGAGGTTGCCGAACATCGGGTCGACGGCACGGTAGTCGGCGACGTCGTAGCCGGCGTCGGCCTGCGGCGAGGCGTAGAAGGGGCTCAGCCACACGGCGTCCACGCCGAGGTCGCGCAGGTACGGGAGGCGGGAGCGTACACCCTCCAGGTCGCCCATGCCGTCGCCGTTGCTGTCGGCGAAGCTGCGCGGGTACACCTGGTAGATGACCGCGTCCCGCCACCAGTCGCCGCGCTGCGCGACGGTGGCGACGGCCGGGACGGGCCGGGTGGTCGGGGCCGGGGCGGCGGAGTGCTGCTGGCTCATGGCTTCCTCGAGGCGGTGGGGGTCCCCCGCCCGGGCGAGGCCGGGCGGGGGGAGGAGTCGTCGGGTTCGGGCGGTTGTACGGCGGTGGCTGACGAGGCGGCCGCGGTCACAGCGGGGTCGGATGGTGACCGCGGCCGCCTCGGGTCTTCGGTGGGCACGCCCCCCAAGGGGCGCGGGGACGCCGGCCCGCGGCTCTCGCCACGTGGTCCGGCGCCGCGCGGGAGCGGCCGCGAGTGTGCGGCCGGCGGTCGCACGACCGCCCTCCCGGCGCGACGTCACCCCTTCGTGCCGCCCGCGGTCAGACCGGTCACCAGGTTCTTCTGCACGAGGTAGAAGAACGCGGAGACCGGTATCGCGATCAGCACCGCGGTGGCGGCCATCAGGTTGCGCTGTGCGTCGTGCTCGCTGACGAAGCTCTGGAGTCCGACGGCGAGGGTGTACTTCTCGTCGTCCAGCAGGAACGTGGTGGCGAAGGCGACCTCGCCGAAGGCCGTGATGAAGCTGTAGAACGCGGCCACCGCGAGGCCCGGCTTGGCGAGCGGCAGGATCAGCCGCGCGAAGGTGCCGAAGGGGGTCAGCCCGTCGACCCGGCCGGCCTCGTCGATCTCGAACGGGATGGTGTCGAAGTAGCCCTTGAGCAGCCAGGCGCAGTACGGCACCGCGGTCGAGCAGTAGACCAGGATCAGACCGAGGTAGGTGTCGATGAGCTGGAGGTCCGACAGGATCTGGTACATCGGCACCATCAGCACGGCGACCGGGAACATCTGGGTCACCAGCAGCACCCACATGAACTTCCGGTAGCCGGGGAAGCGCATGCGGGAGACCGCGTAGCCGGTGGTGGCGGCGATCAGCACGCCGATCACCGTGGTGCCCAGCGACACGATCAGCGAACTCTTCAGCCAGTCGAAGAAGTTCGTGTCCTGGAGGACGAACGTGTAGTTGTCGAAGGTCATCTTCGACCAGATGCGCCCGGGGTGGAGGTAGTCGTCCTTGTCCGGGCCGAGCGAGAGGTAGACCAGCCAGGCGATCGGGAAGAGCGCGATCAGCGAGGCGGTGACCAGCACGCCGTGCGAGGCGAGCGAGGCGAGGACACCCCGCTTCTCGCGTCCCCGGGCCTTGCCGGGGGCGGCCGCGGGCCGCTCGGTCACGTCGGCGGAGGTCTCGACGGTGGTGGTGCTCATGGGAACTCCTGCCTCAGATCGCGAGCTGCTGCTCGTTGCGGTTCAGCCAGCGGCGGTAGAAAGAGGTGAAGACGATCAGGATGGCCAGCAGCAGGATGCCGTAGGCCGCCGACTGGGCGAAGTCACGCGGCTGCTGTCCGAAGCCGAGGTAGTACGCCCAGGTGACGAGGATCTGGGCGTCCGGCGCGGTGTTGCCGAACAGCAGGAAGATCACGGCGAACTGGTTGAAGGTCCAGATGATGCCGAGGAGGACGACGGTCGAGCTGACCGAGCGCAGGCCGGGCAGGGTGACGTAGCGGAACCGCTGCCAGGCGTTCGCGCCGTCCATCTCGGCGGCCTCGTAGAGCGAGGAGTCGATGGACTGCAGGCCGCCGAGCAGGGAGACCATCATGAACGGCACGCCGCACCAGGTGTTGACCATGATCGCGGCGAACCGCTGCCAGAAGCTGTCCTCCAGCCACAGCGGCGTCGGCAGGTGCAGGCTCTCCAGGGCGGAGTTGATGATGCCGCCGTCGGAGAGCATGAACCGCCAGCCGAAGACGGTGACGAAGGTCGGCACGGCCCAGGGCAGGACCAGGATCAGCCGGTAGAAGGTGCGTCCGCGCAGCTTCTGGTTGAGCAGGAGGGCGAGGCCGAGACCGATGGTGTAGTGCAGGGCGACACAGGCCGCCGTCCAGACGATCGTCCAGATGAAGTGCGACCAGAAGCGGTCGTAGGCGGTCTCGCCCCACAGGATGTCGGCGTAGTTGTCCAGGCCGATGAACTTGTAGGTGGCCTCGATCTCGTTGACGCCGATCGTGCGGGCCGTGTTGAGGCTGTTGGCGTCGGTGAGGGTGAGGTACATGCCGTACCCGAGGGGGTACAGCACGAGGACGCCGAGGACGACCACCACGGGGGCGATCATGACGTAGGCGTACCAGTGCTTCTGGTAACCGTGCTTCAGACGCTGGCCCAGCCCGGGGCGCGGGGCGTCACCGCGGCGCTTGCCGGTCGCGCGGTCGATGGCGACTGTCATGGTTCGACACCTTCTGGAAATTCGAAGATCAGGGGCGGGCTGGGACACAGGCCGGTGGCCGCCGGATCACTCCCCCGTGTTCAGGGTGATCCGGCGGCCACGCGGGGCTCACTTGCTGAAGTCCGGCACCAGCTTGGCGATGGCGGTCTCAGCGGTGCTCAGGCCCTTGTCGAGGGACTCCTTGCCGCCCGCGATCTTGGGCAGTTCGGTGTCCAGGGGGCCCCACAGGGAGCTGTACTCCGGCAGCGCCGGGCGCGGCTGGGCGGCGGACAGCACGGTCTGGTAGCCGGCGATGCCCGGGTCGGCCTTGACCTCGGCGGTGTAGGCGTCGTCGCGCGTCGGCAGCGTGGAGTTCTTCTGCGCGACGGTCGCCTGGGCCTTCGCGGAGGTCATGAACTTGACGAACTTCAGCGCGGCCTTCTGGTGGGCGGCGTCCGAGCCGGCGTAGACCGAGAGGTTGTGGCCGCCGGTCGGGGCGCCGGCCTTGCCGGTGGAGCCGGCCGGGACGGTGGCGATGCCCAGGTTGTTCTTGTCCGTGAAGGCCGAACCCTTGTAGAAGTTCGTGATCTCCCACGGGCCCTGGACGATGGCCGCGACCTTGCCGTTGACGAACGCGTCCTGGATGTGGGCGTAGGCGTCCGCGGTGGTGTCCGCCTTGTGCAGGCCCTTGCCGTCGAACATGCCGAGCCAGGTGCCGTACGCCTTCTTCGCCGCCGCCGAGTTGACGGTGATCTTCTTGGCGTCGACGTCGACGGTGTCGGTGCCCTCGCCGTAGAGGAAGGACTGGGCGTAGTAGGCCTGGGTGGAGCCCCAGTAGCCGTCGACGCCGGTCTTGTCCTTGATCGTGGCGGCGGCCTTCTTCAGGTCGTCCCAGCTCTTGGGCGCCTCGGTGATGCCGGCCTTGGTGAAGAGCGCCTTGTTGTAGACGAGCGCGAGGGTGTCGGTGACGATCGGCACGCCGTACGTCTTGCCCTCGTACTTCGCCTGCTCGATCAGGTTCGACTTGAACTTGTCCTGCTCGGCGAGGGCCTCGGTGCCGTCCAGCGGCAGGAAGAAGCCCTTCTTGGCGAAGGCGGGGGTCCAGCCGACCTCGGAGCGCAGCACGTCCGGGGCGCCCTTGGAACCGGCGGCGGTGTCGAACTTGTTCTGCGCCTGGTCGAACTGGACGTTGACGTACTTGACCTTGACGTCCTTGTTGGCGGCCTCGAACTCCTTGACCAAGGCCTGGTACGTCGGCGCCTCATTGGTGGCGTTGGAGGTGTCCCACCAGGTGATGGTGACCGGACCGTCGGCCGAGTCGCCGCTGTCGTCACTTCCGCCGCAGGCCGTCGCCGCGAGGGCGAGGGACGCCACCAGCGCGGTGGCCGCTATGCCACGCCGCATTGAGTTCTCCTTGAGGGTGAAAGCCCGTGAAGCTCAGGGAGCGGCCCCGTCCGCCGCCCCTGTCGACTTGCCGACCGCGCCATTGCTGCCGTCGGGCGTCCAGAACGTAACAGCGATGTAAGCGTTGCGAAAGACCTTGCAGAAAAGAAGTGCAAGAGATCTCCGAAGTTATTCGGGCGTGACCTCTTGGCGACCGTCATGAGACGCTTGTTTCCTACGGCGGAGCGGCCGAAGACGGCTTGTGCAAGACTCTGCAAGCTCTTGCCATCACTTTCACGAGGGAGCGCGATGACGCAGCAGCCCGGCCGGGGCCGTCCAACAGGTCGCCCACGGCGCCCGTTTGGTGTGCAAGGGGACACCTGGCCGGTACAGTCCAATCCTGTGACCACACGGCTTGCCGACATCGCTGCGCAGGCGGGGGTGAGCGAAGCGACCGTCAGCCGCGTCCTCAACGGGAAGCCCGGCGTCGCCGCCACCACCCGCCAGTCCGTGCTCGCTGCTCTGGACGTCCTGGGCTACGAGCGCCCCGTCCGCCTGCGCCAGCGCAGCGCCGGCCTGGTCGGCCTGATCACGCCCGAGCTGGAGAACCCCATCTTCCCGGCCCTGGCCCAGGTCATCGGCCAGGCGCTGACCCGCCAGGGCTACACCCCGGTGCTCGCCACCCAGACCCCGGGCGGCTCCACCGAGGACGAGCTGACCGAGATGCTGGTGGACCGCGGGGTCGCCGGCATCATCTACGTCTCCGGCCTGCACGCGGACACCACCGCCGACATGCAGCGCTACGAGCAGTTGCGCGCGCAGGGCGTCCCCTTCGTGCTCGTCGACGGCTTCTCCCCCAAGGTGCAGGCGCCGTTCATCTCCCCCGACGACCGGGCGGCGATGGCGCTGGCCGTCACCCACCTCGCGTCCCTGGGCCACACCCGGATCGGCCTGGCCCTCGGCCCGAAGCGCTTCGTGCCGGTGCAGCGCAAGATCGAGGGCTTCGTCCGCGCCATGCAGGAGACCCTCGGGCTGAACGCGGAGACGGTCGAGCAGGACCTGGTCCAGCACTCCCTCTACACCCTGGAGGGCGGCCAGGCCGCCACCATGGCCCTCATCGACCGCGGCTGCACGGCGGTGGTCTGCGCCAGCGACATGATGGCCCTCGGCGCGATAAGGGCGGCCCGCCAGCGCGGCCTGTCCGTCCCCCAGGACATCTCCGTCGTCGGATTCGACGACTCCCCCCTGATCGCCTTCACCGACCCGCCGCTGACGACGGTCCGCAAGCCGGTCCCCGCGATGGGGCAGGCCGCGGTGCGCACCCTGCTGGAGGAGATCGGCGGTACGCCGGCCCCGCACAGCGAGTTCGTGTTCATGCCGGAGCTGGTGGTCCGCGGCTCGACGGCCTCGGCACCCGGGGAGCGAACTCGCCCACAGGACACATGAGTCCGCTTTCGGGGCGGTATGTCCGCCGTGTCCCCGGAGAGGGTTCGAGGTGGGAGAACATGCGGGCCGCATCGGACCAGGGGATGATCGGGGGAGAAGGCTTTTCTGGCAGACTCTGTGTCCATGGGTGAATCGACCGTGACGTCTCTGGAAGGCCATGACCAGGCCGTCCCGGAGCCTGTCACGGCCCCGCAAAGCCCTGGCCGGCTGCAGCGGCTGCGCACTCCGCGCCGTCCGCGCCTCTGGTTCGAGATCCTGTTGATCGCGGTGAGTTACTGGACGTACTCACAGATCCGCAACGCGGTGCCGGAGCAGCGGACCGAGGCCCTGCGCAACGCCAATTGGATCTGGCGGATGGAGCACCACCTGGCCATCGCCGTCGAGGAGTCCGTCAACCACACGGTCAACTCGGTCACCTGGCTCATCGTCGGCATGAACTACTACTACGCCACGCTGCACTTCGTGCTGACCCTGGGCGTCCTGGTCTGGCTCTACCGCCTCCATCCCGGCCGCTACGCGGCCACGCGCCTCGCCCTGTTCGCCACCACGGCCGTGGCCCTGGTCGGCTACTACCTGTATCCGCTGGCCCCGCCCCGCCTGATGAACGGCGGCGTCTTCATCGACACGGTGGTCGTCCACCAGACCTGGGGCTCGATGGCCTCCGGCGACCTCAAGAACATGTCGAACCAGTACGCCGCGATGCCCTCCATGCACATCGGCTGGTCCCTGTGGTGCGGTCTGACACTCTTCGCCCTGGCCACACTCCCCTGGGTGCGCATCCTGGGCCTGCTCTACCCGGTGGCCACCCTGGTCGTCATCGTCGCCACCGCCAACCACTTCTGGCTGGACGCCGTGGGCGGGCTCGTCTGCCTGGCCTTCGGCTACGCGGTGGCCCGCCTCTGGTACGGCGCCCTGCCGCACGCCCTGCCGCGGCACCCACCGCCGAGACCGTAGTCACACGGCGGACACCGTCTCCGCGGTCCGCCGCCCGACGGCACCCGTGCACCGGGCGGGCGGCCCGACGGCCGCCGCCGTGGCCCGGCCCCCGCCCGGCCCGCTCCGGCGGCGTGGTCCCGGCCGTCCCGTTCTCGTCCTCTGCGGCGTCCTCGTCCTCTGCGGCGCCGGGTGACCGCGCAAGCCGTCACCCGCCGTAGAACAGCGCGTCCACGACCTGCCGGGCCAGCCGCCCGGTCCGCCGGTAGTCGTCCAGCATGTCCCCCACATGACCGGGCCCGTACCCCAGGTACCGCCCCACGGCGGCCAGCTCGCGGGGATCGGACGGGAAGGTGTCCCCCGCCCGCCCCCGCACCAGCATCACCGCGTTGCGCACCCTGGTGGCCAGCACCCAGGCCTCGTCCAGCGTCGCCGCGTCCTCCTCCGACAGCAGCCCGCAGTCCCGGGCGGCGGCCAGCGCCCCGCGGGTACGCGTGGTCCGCAGCCCCGCCTCCCGGGCCCCGTACCGCAGCTGCAGCAACTGCACGGTCCACTCGACGTCCGACAGGCCGCCCGGCCCCAGCTTGGTGTGCAGCTTGGGATCGGCCCCTCGCGGCATCCGCTCCGACTCCATCCGCGCCTTCAGCCGCCGGATCTCCCGCACCGCGTCGTCCCCGAGTCCGGCCGGCGGATACCGCAGCGGGTCGATCAGCTCGACGAACCGCCGCCCCAGCTCCTCGTCCCCGGCCACCGGTTCGGCCCGCAGCAGCGCCTGCGACTCCCATCCCAGCGACCACCGCCGGTAGTAGGCCGCGTACGAGTTCAGCGTCCGCACGAGTGGCCCGGACTTGCCCTCCGGGCGCAGGTCGGCGTCGACGAGCAGCGGCGGATCGGCACTGGGCACCTGCAGCAGCCGCCGCATCTCGGCGACGACCGCGTTGGCCGCCCGCCCGGCCTCCTGCTCGTCGGCCCCCTCGCGGGGTTCGTGCACGAACAGCACGTCCGCGTCGGACCCGTAGCCCAGCTCGTGCCCCCCGAACCGCCCCATGCCGATGATCGCGAACCGGGTGGGCAGCGTGTCGCCCCAGCCCTCGCGCACCACGGCCCGCAGGGTGCCGGCCAGGGTGGCCGCGGTGAGGTCGGAGACGGCCCCGCCGACCAGGTCGACGAGGGCGCCCTGGTCGGCCTCGACGGGCTGCGCCTCCGTGCCGTAGGAGGCGACGATGTCCGCGGCGGCCGTGCGGAACAGCTCCCGGCGCCGCACCCCGCGCGCCGCGGTGACCCCCTGCACGGCACCGTCCGCGCGGCCGACCGCGGCGAGGATCTCCTGCTCCAGATGGGCCCGGCCGCGCGGCGCCAGCCCGCCCCCGTCGCCGTCCCCGAGCAGCCCGACGGCCTCGGGCGCCCGCATCAGCAGATCGGGCGCGAGCCGCCCCGCCGACAGGACCCGTGCCAGGTTCTCCGCGGCCGCGCCCTCGTCGCGCAGCAGCCGCAGGTACCAGGGCGTCTTCCCCAGCGCGTCGGACACCTTGCGGAAGTTGAGCAGTCCGGCGTCGGGATCGGCGGAGTCGGCGAACCAGCCGAGCAGCACCGGCAGCAGCGTCCGCTGGATCGCCGCCTTGCGGGTCACCCCGGACGCCAGCGCCTCCAGGTGCCGCAGGGCCGCGGCCGGGTCGGCGTAGCCGAGCGCGACGAGCCGCTCGCGGGCGGCCGCGGTGCTCAGCCGCGCCTCGCCGGAGGGGAGCTGGGCCACCGCGTCCAGCAGCGGCCGGTAGAACAGCTTCTCGTGCAGCCGCCGTACGACGGCGGCGTGCCGCTTCCACTCGCGGTTCAGCTCGGCCACCGGGTCGGTCCGCAGCCCGAGCGACCGTCCGAGCCGCCGCTGGTCGCCCTCGGCCTCGGGGACGAGGTGGGTGCGGCGCAGCCGGTGGAGCTGGATCCGGTGCTCCATGGACCGCAGGAACCGGTAGGCGGCGTCGAGCTGGACGGCGTCGGCCCGCCCGACGTAGCCGCCGGTGGCGAGCGCCTGCAACGCGTCCAGGGTGGTGCCGCTGCGCAGCGACGCGTCGGCCCGCCCGTGCACCAGCTGGAGCAGCTGTACGGCGAACTCGACGTCCCGCAGCCCGCCCGGCCCGAGCTTGAGCTCGCGCTCGACCTCGGCGACGGGGATGTTCTCGACGACCCGCCGCCGCATCTTCTGGACGTCGGCGACGAAGTTCTCCCGCTCGGCGGCCTGCCACACCAGCGGCTCGACGGCGGCGACGTACTCCGCGCCCAGGGCGAGGTCACCGGCGACCGGGCGGGCCTTCAGCAGGGCCTGGAACTCCCAGGTCTTGGCCCAGCGCCGGTAGTAGGCGAGATGGCTGCTGAGCGTCCGCACCAGGGGGCCGTTGCGGCCCTCGGGCCGCAGGTTGGCGTCGACGGGCCAGATGGACCCCTCGACGGTGGTCTCCGAGCAGATCCGCATCATGTGCGAGGCGAGCTTGGTGGCGGCGCGCAGCGCCTTGCCCTCGTCGGCCCCGTCGAGGGCCTCGCCCACGAAGATGACGTCGACGTCGGAGACGTAGTTCAGCTCGTGTCCGCCGCACTTGCCCATCGCGATCACCGCGAGCCGGCACAGCGCGGCGTCGTCGGGGGCGGCGGCCCGGGCGAGACCGAGGGCGGACCGGAGTGTGGCGGTGGCCAGATCGGCCAGTTCGGCGGCGGTCTCGGCCAGATCGGTGGTCCCGCACACGTCGCGGGCGGCGATGGACAGCAGGCAGCGCCGGTAGGCGATCCGCAGCGAGACCGGTTCGTCGGCGCCGGCGAGTCCGCGTTCGAACTCCTCCACCCCGGGGTGCAGGTCGCTCGGCTCGTAGGTGACCAGGACCTCCCAGTCCCGGGGGTGCCGGGCGAGGTGGTCGGCGAGGGCGGCGGAGGCGCCGAGAACCCCGAGCAGCCGGTCGCGCAGCGGCTTGGCGGCTATCACGGTGTCGATCAGCTCGCGCCGGGCGCCCGCACCGGGCTGCGCCTCCAGCAGCCGGACGAGTCCCCGGAGGGCGAGGTCGGGATCGGCGGTGCGGCCGAGGGCCTCCAGCAGCACGGGGTCGTCGCGCACCGGGGACAGCTCGGCGCCGTCCAGGAGGCGTTCGGCGGCGGAGGGATCGGTGAACCCGTGCCGCAGCAGTCGCGTGAAGGTGCTGCTTCTGCGCCCCGGCCCCGTCATCCCCGGCCTCCTCGACTCCGATCAAGGTCGTACGGGCTCGAGCCTAACCCGCGTCGGCACGGTGGCGCCCCGGCCGGGTTTCGGGTTGGGTGAGGGGCAGCCGCGTGTCTCCGGGCTGCTCCGGGGCGGCCGTACGGCATGCACGACAGTCGCGACGAAGGAGTCACTCCATGGACATGACCCTCGAAGTCATCCTGTTACCGGTGTCCGACGTGGACCGGGCCAAGGAGTTCTACCGGGACAAGGTCGGCTTCCACGTGGACCTCGACGGCGAGGTGATGGACGGCGTACGGATCGTGCAGCTCACGCCGCCCGGCTCGGGCTGTTCGATCGCCCTGGTGGACGGGCTCCAGGTCCCGACGGGCACTCCGAGTCCGGGGACGTACCACGGGATGCAGCTGTGCGTGACGGACGCGAAGGTGGCCTACGAGGAGCTGACCGCCCGCGGCCTGGAGGTGAGCGAGCCGCAGCAGTTCGCCCCGCGGGACGGCGCCACCTTGATGTACTTCAAGGACCCCGACGGCAACGGCTGGGCGATCCAGGAGTACCGCCGCCGCGCGACGGAACCCCTGCACCAGGTCCTCGCGGACCTGGCCGGACGGCGCGCGCAGTAGCTCCCGCCGCGCACGGCCGGGGGCCGGTGGCTGCCCGTCGGCCACCGGCCACCGGCCCCCGGCCGTTCGACGCACCGCGCCGAGCAGGTCACAGCACCGGCAGGTTCTTCCGCAGCTCGAAGGCGGTGACCTCGGAGCGGTACTCCTCCCACTCCGACTTCTTGTTGCGCAGGAAGAAGTCGAAGACGTGCTCGCCGAGGGTCTCGGCGACCAGGTCGCTGCGCTCCATCAGGGTCAGGGCCTCGCCGAGGTTCTGCGGGAGGGGCTCGATGCCCATCGCGCGGCGCTCGGCGTCGGAGAGGGCCCACACGTCGTCCTCGGCGCCCGGCGGCAGCTCGTAGCCCTCCTCGACGCCCTTGAGGCCGGCGGCCAGCAGCATGGCGTAGGCCAGGTAGGGGTTGGTGCCGGAGTCGAGGGAGCGGACCTCGATGCGGGCCGAGCCGGTCTTGCCGGGCTTGTACATCGGGACGCGGACCAGGGCCGAGCGGTTGTTGTGACCCCAGCAGATGTACGAGGGGGCCTCGCCGCCGGCGCCGGCGGTGCGCTCGGAGCCGCCCCAGATGCGCTTGTAGGAGTTGACCCACTGGTTGGTCACGGCCGAGATCTCCGCCGCGTGCTTCAGCAGGCCCGCGATGAAGGAGCGGCCGACCTTGGAGAGCTGGTACTCCGAACCGGACTCGTAGAAGGCGTTGCGGTCGCCCTCGAAGAGGGAGAGGTGGGTGTGCATGCCGGAGCCGGGGTGCTCGGAGAACGGCTTCGGCATGAAGGTCGCCTGGACGCCCTGTTCCAGCGCGACCTGCTTCATCACCAGGCGGAACGTCATGATGTTGTCGGCCGTGGAGAGCGCGTCGGCGTACCGCAGGTCGATCTCCTGCTGGCCGGGGGCGCCCTCGTGGTGGGAGAACTCGACCGAGATGCCCATCGACTCCAGCATGGTGATCGCCTGGCGGCGGAAGTCCATGCCGATGTTCTGCGGGGTGTGGTCGAAGTAGCCGGAGTTGTCGGCGGGGGTGGGGCGCGAGCCGTCGAGGGGGCGGTCCTTCAGCAGGAAGAACTCGATCTCGGGGTGGGTGTAGAAGGTGAAGCCCAGGTCGGAGGCGCGGGCGAGGGCGCGCTTGAGGACGTACCGCGGGTCGGCGAAGGACGGGGAGCCGTCCGGCATGAGGATGTCGCAGAACATGCGGGCGGTGCCGGGGGCCTCCGCGCGCCAGGGGAGGACCTGGAAGGTGGACGGGTCCGGCTTGGCGATCATGTCGGACTCGTACACCCGGGCGAAGCCCTCGATGGCGGAGCCGTCGAAGCCGATGCCTTCATCGAAGGCCTGTTCGAGTTCGGCCGGGGCCACGGCGACGGACTTGAGGAAGCCCAGCACGTCCGTGAACCACAGGCGTACGAACCGGATGTCGCGCTCCTCCAACGTCCGGAGCACGAACTCCTGCTGCTTGTCCATCTTCCGCTTCCCCATCCTTGCCGGTCAGGCCGCCTGTCTCCCGCATCGCGGGAGGCGGTCGGGCACCTGAGCATCCCACCACAACACCATTTCATGCGCGTTGCGCACCTTGATCGTGAGACCGACCCCGGGGTGAACGCCTCGCGTGCGGCAGGTGTACCGCTCCCCGCCCATCTTGCCTGTTCGCACCGACATCCGTAACGCCCGGCCCCCCTTCAGCCCGGCCTCCGGCAAGTCAATCCGCGTCCAGGAGATCGTCGAGATCCAAGAGATCGTCGAGCGCGTCCCCGGGACCGACGACGTCGTCACCTTCCGGCCGTGCCCGGTGGACGGCGGCGGCCTGACGACGGCCGGCACGCCGGAGGACGAGGACGACGTCGAGGCGGGCGCCCGTCTATCTGACCGCGGTGAGGGTGGCGTAGACGACGACGTTGCCCTGGTATCCGGTGCGCTTGGTGTAACCGCCGCCGCAGGTGATCACGCGTAGTTCGGCCCGGCCGGAACTGCCGTAGACCTTGTCGTCGGGGAATCGGTCCTTGTCGTAGAGCTCCACGGCGTCGACGGTGAAAACGGCCGTGCGCCGGTCGGCCCGGTCGATCTCGACCGTGTTGCCCTTGGCGACGAAGCCGAGGCGGTAGAAGACCCCGGGGGCGCCGGTGGGCAGGTCCACGTGCCCCGCGGTGACGGCCGTCCCGACGGATCCGGGAGACGTGCCCCCGCCGTACCAGCCGGCGAGGCCGGGGGCGTCGGCCGGTGGGGGCCGCAGCGCCCCCGACGCGTCGAGGTCCAGCTTGCTCAACGGCGCGTCCACGCCGATCGCGGGAATCCGCAGCCGCAGCGGCGGCGAGGGCGGCAGCGGCTGAACGGTGGGGCCTGCCGCAGGTGCGGTGCCGCCGGCGGGGGAAGCCGCCGGGGTGGTGCCGCCGGCGGGCGGAGTTGCCGGGGCGGAGAAGGCCTGGCCCTCCGAAGGCTGCGGCGGCTGTCCGTCGCGCAGCGCACCGGCCACCAGCAGCGCGCCTGCCACCAGGGTCCAGGCCAGGAGTCTGGTCGAAGGGACGTACGAGGGCGAGGAAGCGGGGGCGGGGGCGGGGGTGGGGGTGGGGTCGGGGTGCCCGGGGGTCATCGTGTTCGAGCCTCTCGCTGACGACCGGGGGATGGAGAGACGATCGGCCGTGCCGTGCGGCTCCCGGTGCGGGACGTACCGGGAGCCGGTGCGACGACGCGCGGGTGGTCAGGTGCGGTTCGCGGGCGAGCGGCGACGTGCACGCACCAGCCAGCCCGCGGCGCCCGCGGCCAACAGCCCTCCGCCGAGAGCGAGCTGGGAAGCGGCGCTGTCGCTGCTCCCGAAACCGGCCTCGACGGCACCGTTGGGCCGGCCCGCCGTCAGCTCGTACGACTCCGTGAGCTTGATCCGCGGCGGGCATTTGACGGTGACGGTGTCGGTGGTGGCCCCGGTCCCCTCCGGCACCGTGAACCGGCCGGTGAGGACGCCCTTGCGCTTCCCTTCGAAGAGGTGGAACGCCCCTGCCAGCTCGGACTCGCCCTTGCCGTAGGTCACGTCCGCGCCGCAGGCGTCGGTGCTGACGGTGACCGTGGAGCCGGAAGAACCCGCCCGCGAGCGGATGTGGAGACTCGAGTCGTCGGCTGCGGCCACCGGAATCTGCAGCGTCAGGGCACCGACCATCAGTCCGATACCGACACCGACGTGTGTGTTGCGCAAGGAGTCCTCCAGTGAAATCGTGTCCGGTTTGCCCGTATGGCACCCTTTTTCTTTTCCACTGATGAAACGATCAACGCCAGGCAGCTTGCGCAACGTGGCAGTTGGACACGTGTTTCACCCGGCAGGCGTATGCGTCGCCTCGCCACGAGCGTGTCTCCGGCCACCCGGAGCGGAGTCGACACGGGGGGCCGCGCGGGGGGCGCGGGGGCCGCGGGGCGGACCCGGCAGGCGGCCCCGCCGGACCCGTCAGCTCCGCCCGGAGATCCCCAGCAGCAGCGGGCCCGTCGGGGCCGCGACGATGTCGGAGACCGTGATCGGGTCCAGTGAGGCGTAGAAGGCCTCCTGGGCCCGGCGCAGGGCGCCGCGCAGGCGGCAGCCGCCGCTCAGGGGGCATGGGGTGGCGCCCTCGCAGTCGACGACGTCGCCGTCGCCCTCGAAGGCGCGGACCACGGCGCCCACCGACGCCGTACGGCCCTTCTCCGTCAGGGCCAGGCCGCCGCCCCGGCCGCGACGGGCCTCCAGGAGGCCCATGTGCCGGAGTTCCGCGACGACCTTGGCCGCGTGGGTGTAGGGGACCTCCATGGCGGCGGCCACGTCCCGGGTCGTCGGAGTGGTCCCGCCCACCACCGCGAGCCGCATCAGCACGCGCAGTGCCAGGTCGGTGGATCGCAAGAGCCGCATGGAGTGAAGGGTAGAGGAGGCGCGCACATAATGCGCATCCCAGCTTCCGATTATGCGGGCTGGCCCGGCACCGCTCGCACCCGTCCTTGGCCGTGACCTGCCTACGGGTTCACCCGGTTGTCGCACTACGATCAGTGGAACCGAACGACTCGAACAACGCCCGGACACCGCGACCGCCCGCGGACCCCGCACGCACCGCACGCACCGCACGCACCGACCGTTCCGCTCCCCCTTTCCCAGAAGGACAGGCCTCATGGGTTCCGCCAACAAGAACACCAGCGCGGCGCGCCAGGCGCGCATAGAGGAGATGCGCCGTGCCGAGCGGTCGCGCGAGCGGCGCAACCGGGTCCTGACGATCACGGTGAGCACCCTCGTGGTGGCCGCCCTCGTCGTCGGCACCGTGCTGCTCGTGCGGTCGCAGTCGGACGACACCCCCTCCGCCGACGCCAAGACCTCGGGCAGCTTCGTCACCGGCTCGGACGGCGTGAAGACGTGGAAGGGCACGCTGGGCCGCAACCACGTCACCAAGTCGGTCGCCTACCCGATGGAGCCGCCGGTCGGCGGTGACCACAACCAGGTGTGGATGAACTGCAACGGGGACGTCTACACCGAGGCCCTGAACAACATGAACGCGGTGCACTCGCTGGAGCACGGCGCGGTCTGGGTGACGTACAGCAGCAAGGCGCCGAAGGCCGACGTGGACGCGCTGGCGGCGAAGGTGAAGAAGACGCCGTACACGCTGATGAGCCCGGACGACAAGCAGGCCGATCCGATCGTGCTGACCGCCTGGGGGCACCAGCGGACGGTGACCGGGGCGAGCGACCCGAACGTGGACAAGTTCTTCGAGAAGTACGTGCAGGGCGAGCAGACCCCGGAGCCGGGCGCCGCGTGCACGGGCGGTCTGTCGAAGTGAGGTACGCGGGAGTCGCCGTGGCCGCCGCCGGGGTACTGGTCGCGGCCGGGGCGATCAGTTACTCCGTGGCCGGGGACAACGGCTCCGAGGTGCCCTCCGCCGCGTCCGCGGACGCCGGTTTCGCCCGGGACATGGCGGTGCACCACCAGCAGGCCGTCGAGATGTCGTACATCGTGCGCGACCGCACGAAGGACGAGGAGGTGCGGCGGCTCGCCTACGACATCGCGCAGACGCAGGCCAACCAGCGCGGCATGCTGATCGGCTGGCTCGACCTGTGGAAGCTGCCCAAGGTGTCCTCCGACGAGCCGATGGCCTGGATGGACATGGCCGGCATGGCCTCCGGCGAGGACGGGGCGCTGATGCCGGGCATGGCCACCGACGCCGAGATGAAGAAGCTCGGCGAACTGAACGGCAGGCAGGCCGAGATCTTCTACCTCCAGCTGATGACGGACCACCACCGGGGCGGCGTCCACATGGCCGAGGGCTGTGCCGACAAGTGCACGGTGGGCGTGGAGAAGCGGCTCGCGCAGGGCATGGTCGAGGCGCAGCAGTCGGAGATCGAGCTGATGGCCGACATGCTCACGGCACGGGGGGCCGCACCGCGTCCGTAGGGCACGGGCCGCCCGCCGGGAGACCGGCTCCCGAGGTGTTTCGCGGCAGGAACCCCGGGGACGCGTGGCGCGTGCGGTACGGGCCCCGGAGAACAGCTCCCAGAGGGGCGCGGGAACACGGATCCCGCGCCCCTCGCGGCGTGCGTGGGGCGGCCCTGCACCCCCGTACCCCCCATCGCGTCGCTCTGACGATTACACTGCCCGTGTGTCCGGAATCCGCCCTGTGCCGGCAGGACCCCGTGCGCTCGTCCGCCGTGCCCGCCCCCTTCACCCGAGGAAGCTCCGTTGAACTTCTGGTCGATCTACCAGCACGGCTTCGCGCGCGTCGCCGCGTGCACGGGCCACACCGTCATCGCCGACCCGCACGCCAACGCCGAGGCGGTGCTGCGCCAGGCCCGCCGGTGCGCCGACGAGGGGGTCGCCGTCACCGTGTTCCCCGAGCTGGTGCTGTGCGGCTACTCCATCGAGGACCTGCTGCTCCAGGACGCGCTGCTCGACCAGGTCGAGGAGGCGCTGGAGGAGGTGGTGGCGGGATCGGCGGACCTGCTGCCGGTCCTGGTCGTCGGTGCCCCGCTGCGCCACCGCAACCGGGTCTACAACTGCGCGGTGCTCGTGCACCGCGGCCGGGTGCTCGGCGTCGTGCCCAAGTCGTACCCGCCGAACTACCGCGAGTTCTACGAGCGCCGGCAGATCGCCGGGGGCGACGACGAACGCGGCGGGACGATCCGGGTCGGCGGCCGGGCCGTGCCGTTCGGCGTGGACCTGCTGTTCGAGGCGGCGGACGTCCCCGGGCTGGTGCTGCACGCCGAGGTCTGCGAGGACATGTGGGTCCCGGTGCCGCCGAGCGCCGAGGCCGCCCTGGCGGGCGCGACCGTCCTCGTCAACCTCTCGGGCAGCCCGATCACGGTCGGCAGGGCCGAGGACCGAAAGCTGCTGTGCCGCTCCGCGTCCTCCCGCTGCCTCGCCGCGTACGTCTACGCGGCGGCCGGGCTGGGCGAGTCGACCACCGACCTGTCCTGGGACGGGCAGACCCTGATCTACGAGAACGGGATGCTGCTGGCGGAGTCCGACCGCTTCGCGCTCGACGAGAGCCACGCGGTGGCCGACGTGGACCTCGACCTGCTCCGGCAGGAGCGGATGCGGATGGGCACGTTCGACGAGAACCGGCGTACGCACGCCGCACGGACCGGCGACTTCCGGACGGTGTCCTTCACGCTCGCCCCGCCGGCCGCCGACCTGGGGCTGCGCCGGCGCGTCGAACGGTTCCCGTTCGTGCCCGCCGACGCCGAGCGGCTCGCCCTGGACTGCTACGAGGCGTACAACATCCAGGTCGCCGGCCTCCAGCAGCGGCTGGCCTCGATCGGCGGCCCGAAGGTCGTCATCGGGGTGTCCGGGGGCCTCGACTCCACGCACGCGCTGATCGTCGCCGCCCGCGCGATGGACCGCGCGGGCCGGCCGCGCAGCGACATCCTGGCCTGGACCCTGCCCGGCTTCGCCACCAGCGACCACACCAAGGGCAACGCCCACCAGCTGATGCGGGCCCTCGGGGTCACGGCGGCCGAGCTGGACATCACGCCGACCGCACGGCTGATGCTGAAGGAGATGGGCCACCCCTTCGCCTCGGGCGAGCCGGTGTACGACGTCACCTTCGAGAACGTGCAGGCGGGCCTGCGCACCGACTACCTGTTCCGGCTCGCCAACCAGCGCGGCGGCATCGTGCTGGGCACCGGCGACCTGTCGGAACTGGCGCTCGGCTGGTCCACGTACGGCGTGGGCGACCAGATGAGCCACTACAACGTCAACTCGGGCGTGCCGAAGACGCTGATGCAGCACCTGATCCGCTGGGTCGTCAGCAGCGGCCAGTTCGACGAGGAGACCGGGAAGGTGCTGACCGCGATCCTCGACACCGAGATCAGCCCGGAGCTGGTGCCGGGCGAGGAGATGCAGTCCACCGAGTCCAGGATCGGCCCGTACGCGCTGCACGACTTCACCCTCTTCCAGGTGCTGCGCCACGGCTTCCGGCCCTCGAAGATCGCCTTCCTCGCCTGGCACGCCTGGCACGACGCGGAGGGCGGCGCCTGGCCCCCGAACTTCCCCGAGGCCAAGCGGGTGGCGTACGACCTGCCGGAGATCCGGCGCTGGCTGGAGGTCTTCTGCCGCCGCTTCTTCGCCTTCGCGCAGTTCAAGCGCTCGGCCATGCCGAACGGGCCGAAGGTCTCGGCCGGCGGTTCGCTGTCCCCGCGCGGCGACTGGCGCGCCCCGTCCGACAGTACGGCCGAGGCCTGGCTGCGCGACCTCGCCCGCGTCGACGAGGCGGTGGCGGAAGGCTGACCGCGCCCTGGTGAGGGACCGGGCGCCGGGGACTGCTCCCCGGCGCCCGGTTCAGCCCTTGAGCGTTCAGCCCTTGAGCGACGCGACGAAGGGCGCCCAGGCGGCGGCGCCGACGACGAGGGCGGGGCCGTGGGGGACCTTGGAGTCCCGGACGGGGACGAGGCCGGGGAAGTCGGTGGCTACTTCGACGCAGTTACCGCCGCTCGCGTTGCTATAGCTGGACTTCTGCCATAGGGCGTCACTCAAGTCGATTGGCTTCTTTGCCATTTCGGTAGTCCCCTGCCGCTGCCTTGATCATGGCCAGGGACGCCTCCGGTGACAGCGCGACGGCCCTGAGCCGATCGTACGACCTGCGGTACTCCTGTACGAGCGCAATATCGTCGACGGTGTCGCCGCTGTGCAGCGCCTCTGTATAGAAGAGTGGTGGGGCGTCCGAGAAGGTCATGATCATGGCCGAGCCGGTCATGAAGGGGTGTGCTACACACTTCCGCGGTAGAACTTGCGAAGTGATTCGGCGGCGCTCCACCAACTCCACGATCCGATCCATCTGTTCGGCCATCCCTTCGGCCTCCAGAAGGGGGTCGCTGATCAGCGACTCATGCAGGATCACCCAGTACTCCGGAGTGCGGTGATCCGCCTCGAAGAGGTCGGCGCGCGCCATTCGGGCGCCGACCTTCTCCTCCACCTCGGCATCGGCGGACAACGGGAGACCCGCCAGGATGACGGCCCGCGCGTAGGCCGGGGTTTGCAGCAGTCCCGGGATCAGCATCGGGCACCACTCCTCGATGGTCGTGGCGTGTTTCTCCGCCTCCAGGACCTTCTCGAAGTACTCGGCGTGCCCGGCCCGCCGCGCCTTCCGCACGTCCTCACAGTGCCGTTCGAAGAACCCGTCGGTCCCCAGCACCTGGTCCACGTGCCGCGCCAGGTCCAACGGCATGCGGCGTTCGCCGCGTTCGATGTCGCTGAGGTAGGTCTTGCCGTAGAAGCTGCCCTGGAGCATCGCCTCCAGCGAGAGTCCCGCGGCCTCCCGCTTCCACCTCAACTCCTTGCCGTAGAACGTCGGGACGCTCATCGAGCCGTCGATGTCCTTGCGCCGTGCCACTCGCACACCTTCCGCCGTGCCGGTCGCGGACGCGCGACCTCTTCCACCGTAGCCAGCACGGCGACATTCTGTGAGGAGTTCGTCACACACCGCACAGAAGGTGGCCGCTCCCATGCCCGACCGCTCCCCCACCGCCTACGACGTCACCCTCTGCGTCGAGAACCTGCGTACCGCCCTCGCCCTGCACGGCGTCACGCTGCCGTCCCTGCGGGCGAACCTGCCGAGCCTCGCCGGTGCGTGCCCGCCGCCCGCCGGCCTCGTCGCGCTCGGGAACTGCGACACCGCCACGGCCCACGCGCTCGCGACCGCCCTGCGCGGGGCGGCGACCGGGCGATGACCTTCGAAGTCACCCTGCTCGCCACGCCGAAGTCCGTGCCCGAACTGCGCCACCACCTGCGCGCCCTCGACTTCGACGTCCTGCTGTGCGCGACGGAGTTGCTGACGAACGTCATCGACCACCTCGGTGAGGGCACCCCGGTGACGGTCCGCGTCACCGGCACACCCCACGGCCACACCCGCGTCGAGGTCACCGACCCCGACGCGCGCGCCCTCCCCGTCCTGCTGTCGGCCGCCGGCACCGCCGAGTCCGGCCGCGGCCTGGCCCTGGTCGACGCGCTGGCCCGGCGCTGGGGCGTGGAGCAGGGGGCGGACCACAAGACGGTCTGGTGCGAACTGGCCTTACCGGGACGCCGGTCGGAGGCGCCGGTCCTGGAGGGCCCTGCCGGGGCCGCGACTTCGGCAGGGGCCTGAGGGCGTCCGGAATTGTGGCCTCCACCATGGCGAACACAGGTTCGGCCTGATGAGATCACCGGATGCTCGGTCTACTCCTGCGCGTTCTGCCCTTCTGGGTCCGCGAACCCCTGCTCATCGCCCTCGGGTCCGTCCTCGGCGTGCGCATCACGTACCTCGCCGTCCACGATCACGACCGGGTCGCGGCCGGTCTCGGCGCGGCGTTCCTCGTGTTCACCGCGATACGCGTCCGCATGGTGGTCCGGGCGCTGCGGGCGCGCCGGAACCCGGCTCCGGCGGCCGCCGCGGACGCGGCGCCGACCGACGCCGTCGCCCGGGCCTGGGCACAGGCACAGGTGGTGGCACCGGCACAGGTACCGGTGCCGCCACCGGCCGGAGCCGTCCCGTCTCCCGGCCCGGCCACCGCGGGGAAGGCGCCCAACCCGTGGGGCCAGGCCGTCGCGGCCGTGGCCGTGTTCGGAGTACTCGGGGCCGCGCTGTGGCTAGCCCCCGACGTGCTGCCGGCCGACGACGAGACACCGCGGCCCGCCTCGTGTTCGGACACGGAGGACGAGGAACTGCCGGCGGTCTACGAGAAGACGCCCCGGCCCGTGACCGGTGACCAGCTGTGCGAGGCACTGAACCGGCCCGACCTGGCACAGCTCCTCGGAACGCCCGCGGAGATCGCGACCTCGGCCTCCGGCAGCAACAACACCGCCGCCCTGACGGACGGGAAGGTGGCCGAGCCGGAGGCCAGGGTCTCGTTCGACACGTACACCGTGACCCTCTCGGCCACGTACAACGACCTGTCGACCGCCCAGTACGCGAAGCTGGTGAAGATCGCGGGTGACGAGGACGAGAAGGACCTCAGGACGCTCACGGTCCTCGGCCGGCCCGCGCTCCTCTCCTCGGAGCACACCATGAAGTTCGAGATCAGCCTCGGGAGCGAGGGGTCCAGCGGGCCGGTGCAGCAGGGCCCCCTGGCCAGGACGCTGTCCGTGGCGCTCGACGGCAAGGACCGGGGCGGCTCCTACGACCTCACCGTGTGGAGCGAGTCCGGAGCCCTCCCCACCGACCAGGCCCTCCTCGGCATCGCCGGGAAGGTCCTTCCGGCGATCCCCGAACGGAGTGGCCGCTGAGGCGTCCGGGACATCCGCGCCGTTCGGGACGTCCCGCCGCCGGCCTCGGCCGGGCCCGGCGAGGACGCGTCACGGGGGTCCGGCGGGGCGAACCCCCGGTTCAGTGGTGCAGCACGCCCGACCGCTCAGGCGTGTGGGTGGCGACCACGCGGCCCGCCCGGGCGGACTCCCGGCGCCGGTCCACCGCGTACGCCACTGCGGCCACCCCGAGGCCCAGGGCCGCCAGCACCGCACCCGCCAGCGCGGGCGACGTCACGCCGAAGCCCACCGTGAGGGCCAGGCCGCCGATCCAGGCGCCGCCGGCGTTGGCCAGGTTGAACGCGGCCTGGTTGGCGGAGGAGGCCAGCGACGGGCCCGCGGCCGCCTTCTCCATCACCGTCATGGTGAGCGGCGAACCCGTCACGAACGCCGCCACGCCCAGCAGGAGCACGGCCAGCGCACCGCCCCACGCCGTCGTCATCAACAGCGGGAACAGGGCCAGGACGACCACCAGGGAGGTCAGGCCGCCGAACAGGGTCGGACGCATCGCGTGGTCGGCGAGCCGCCCGCCCAGCAGGTTGCCGATCGTCGCGCCGACGCCGAACAGCGCCAGCAGCAGGGTCACGCTGGAGTCGGCGTAGCCGGCGGCGTCCGTCAGCATCGGCGTGATGTAGCTGTAGGCGGAGAACAGCGCGCCGAAGCCGGCGACCGTCGTGCCCAGCGCCAGCCACACCGGCAGCGAGCGCAGGGCGGCCAGTTCGCCGCGCAGGCCGGTCGTGGGGGCGGCGACCCGGTCGCGCGGGATCAGCAGGGCCAGCGACATCATCGCCACCATGCCGATCGCGCTCACGCCCAGGAAGGTCGCCCGCCAGCCGAGGTGCTGGCCCATGAGGGTGGCGACCGGGACACCCGCCACGTTGGCCACCGTCAGGCCGAGGAACATCAGCGACACCGAGCGCGCCTTGCGCTCGGGCGCGACCATGTTCGTGGCGACCACCGCGCCCACGCCGAAGAAGGCGCCGTGCGGGAGGCCGCTGAGGAAGCGGGCGGCGAGCAGGGAGTCGTTGCCGGGCGCGAACGCGGACAGCGCGTTGCCGGCCACGAACAGCCCCATCAGGGACATGAGGACCGTGCGGCGGGACATCCGCGCCGTGACGGCCGCGAGCAGCGGGGCGCCGATGACGACGCCGAGCGCGTAGGCGGAGACCAGGTGCCCGGCGGCCGGGAGGGAGATGCCGAGGTCGTCGGCGACGTCGGGCAGCAGGCCCATCATCACGAACTCGGTGGTGCCGATGCCGAAGGCACCCACGGCAAGGGCGAGGAGGGCCAGGGGCATGGAAGAGCCTGTGCCTTTCAGGAGAGAGTTCCGTCCATCGTATGTTCAGTTACGGAACAAAGCCTCTCCCGCCCGGTATTCCGGCAGGTTACGGTGTGGTGACCTTCACACGAGCCGCGACCGGCAGGTGGTCGCTGCTCGTCCGCGGCAGCGTCCACGAGGTGACCGGCTCCACGCCCGTCACCATGATCTGGTCGATCCGCGCCATCGGGAACGACGCGGGCCAGCTGAAGCCGAACCCGCTGCCCGCGGCGCCCTGCGCGGAGCGCATCTGCGACGTCACGCCGTTGAGCGAGCGGTCGTTCATCGTGCCGTTGAGGTCGCCGAGCAGGATCTTGCGGCTCAGCGGGTCGGCGGCGATGGCCTCGCCCAGCGCGTCGGCGCTCTTGTCGCGCTGCCGGGCGGTGAACCCGGCCTGGAGCTTCACGCGGACCGAGGGGAGGTGGGCGACGTAGAAGCCGACCGGGCCCTGTGGCGTGGTCACCGTGGCGCGCATGGCGCGGACCCAGCCCAGCTTGATGTCGACGGCCGCCACGTGGCTCAGCGGGTACTTGCTCCACAGCCCGACGGTGCCCTGCACGGAGTGGTACCGGTACGTCGCCGCGAGCGCCTTCTCGTACACCGGCACCGCCGACTCGGTCAGCTCCTCCAGGGCCACGACGTCCGCGCCGGAGGCGGCCACGTCGCGGGCGGTGCCGGAGGGGTCGGCGTTGCCGGCGTTGACGTTGTGCGTGGCGACCGTGAGGTCGCCGCCGCTGCCGGTCTTGTCGCCGAGCAGCCCGCCGAAGAGGTTCAGCCAGACCACGGCCGGCAGCACCAGGGCGATCAGCGCGGTCGCCGACCTGCGCACGAACGCCGGCAGCAACAACAGCGGGACGAAGACCCCGAGCCACGGCAGGAACGTCTCGGTGAGGCTGCCGAGGTTGCCGAACCGGTTGGGGATGCGCGCGTGCAGCAGCATCACCAGGGCGAGCAGCAGCGCGAGCGCGGCGACGACGAGGCCGCGGCGCCAGATCCGCGGATCACCGCGCCAGCCGGCCGACAGGCGTCCGGCCAGCCGTACGAGCAGACTCCGGAGCCGGGCTCCCCGACGCTCGGGACCCGAGCCGCCGTTGTCCGTCTCCGTCACATACGCCTGCTGCGCCATACCGTCGCCTCACTACCTGCCGTGCACACCGTCTCTCCCCCGTGCGTACGACCCTAGGGGATGAACGGCCCGGTTCCCGCCGTCCCATGACGGCCCGACGGGCACGAGGACGAACGGAGTGCCGCCGCGGGTTCCGATCGCGGCCCGTCAGGGGTGGTCTGTGACGAAACGCGCACATTCGGGCGAGCCCGGCGGAGAACTGACGGTCCGTGCGCCGGTGGGGGAAACGCCGGACCGCGCAGGGGGGAGGGCGCCGACGGGCCGCAGGCCTTCGAGCAGCGTGTCGACGATCCGTTCCGGGAGTCCCTCGGTGAGGTCGGCGTCGGGCCGCAGGACGGAACGGACCAGCATGGGCCCGATGAACAGGTCGTTGACCAGCTCGACGTCGAGGTCGGCGCGGAGTTCGCCGGTGCGCTGACCGCGCCGCAGCACCTCGACGCCCAGTCGGCGCCGGGGCGCGACGACCGCGTTGTGGTACGCCTCCCAGATCCTGGGGCTGCTCTTCATCTGGGCCTGGGCGGTGCGCAGGATCGCCGAGGAACGGTTGGCCAGTCCGCGCCGGCGCAGCCACTCCAGCAGCGCGACGAGGTCGTCGCGCATGGAGGTGCCGGGGAGTTCGGGCTCGTCCGGCTCGATGGTCCGCAGGGCGTCGACGAACAGCTCCTCCTTGCCGCTCCACCGGCGGTAGATGGCCGCCTTGCCGACCCCGGCGGTGCGGGCGATCCGCTCGATGGACAGCTCGCCGAGCGGCACCCCCTCCTCCAGGAGCTTCATCGTCCCCTCGAGGATGGCCCGTTCGACGGCCTCGCTGCGCGGCCGTCCCCTGACGGGGTGCGCGGGCCGCCGCGCGGCGGCCCCGTTGTCGGCAGAGGTCTCGGCAGAACTCACGACCGTCCTTTCGTCACGCTCGCAGCATTCTCGCCCAGGGAGTCCGGGAGGCGGCCGCGCCCCGCACGGCCGCCCCCGGTCTACGAGTCGGTGCGCACCAGCTCGCCCACGCCCTCCGCCTCCTCCGGCTCCTTCGACCGGCCCGGCAGGAACACCGCCACGACGACCGCGCCCACGAGCGCGATCCCGGCCCCGCACAGCGCGGTGACGTGCATGGCGTGCAGGAACGCGTCGTTGGCCGGGCCGACCAGGGCCTCGCCGCGCGGGCCGAGCTTCGCCGCGACGCCCAGGGTCGCCTCGATGGACTCCCCCGCCGTGCCGCGCAGCCCGGCCGGCACCGCGCCGAGGTCGCCCTCGATGCCGTTGCGGTACGCCGTCGACAGCACGGAGCCGAGGACGGCGATGCCGAGCGCGCCGCCGACCTGGCGGAAGGTGTTGCTGAGCGCGGACGCGGACCCGGCCTTCTCGCGGGGCAGCGCCTGCATGATCACGACACTGGTCGGGGTCATGATGTGGGCCATTCCGGCGCCCATGAGGAAGAAGACGACCTCCAGCAGCCAGATCGGCGTGTCCTGGTCCAGGGTGGCGAAAGCGACCAGGGTCGCCGCGATGAGGAGCATGCCGCCCGTGGTCGTGGCCTTGTTGCCGAAGCGGTCCACGACCAGCCGGGCCCGCGGTGCGAAGACCAGCTGGGCGACGGCCAGCGGCAGCATCAGCAGACCGGTCTGGAGCGGGGAGTAGCCGCGCACGCTCTGGGTGTAGAAGACGGAGAAGAAGGTCACGCCCATCAGCGCGAAGAAGACCAGCGCGATGACGCCGATCGCGGCCGAGAACACCTTGTTGCGGAAGTAGCCGACGTCGATGGACGGATGGCTGCTGCGCTTCTCGAACATCACGAACCCGGTGAGGACCACGAGTCCGGCGGCGATCGTCGCCAGGACGGTCGGGTCGGTGAAGTCGGCCAGCTCGCCGCCCTTGATGATGCCGTAGACGAGCAGGACCAGGCCGACGACGGACAGGACGACGCCGACGGGGTCGATCCGGCCGGGGGCGGGGTCGCGCGAGTCCGGCACCAGCCACACCATCAGCACGATGGCGGTGATCACGATCGGCACGTTGACGAGGAAGACCGACCCCCACCAGAAGTGGTCGAGGAGGAGGCCGCCGGTGATGGGCCCGATGGCGATGGCGAGGCCGACGCCGCCGGCCCAGACGCCGATCGCCTTGGGCTGCTCCTCGCGCTCGAAGACGTTCATCAGGACGGCGAGGGTCGCGGGCATCACGAAGGCGGCGCCGAGGGCCATCAGGGCGCGGAAGACGATGAGCTGGGCGGGCGAGCCGGACTCCGCGGCGAGCGCGGAGCCGATGCCGAAGACCGCGAGGCCGCCGAGCAGGACCTTCTTGCGGCCCAGCCGGTCGCCCAGCAGACCCGCGGAGAACAGCAGGCCCGCGAAGACGAGCGTGTAGGAGTTGATGGCCCACTCCAGCTCGCTCTGGGTGGCGCCGAGGCCGACCGGGGCCGGGGTGGAGATGGTCTTGATCGCGACGTTCAGGATCGAGTTGTCGAGCACCACGATCAGCAGGCTCAGCATCAGCACGCCGAGGATCGCCCAGCGGCGCCGGTGCACCGTTTCCGGTATCCGGGGGGTCGCGGGGACGGCAGGAGTGGTCATGTACCCGAGGGTAGGCCCATTCCGATACGGGACCGTCTCGTATCGGATTCTCTTACTGAGGTTTTACCCACAGGGGGTGCTCTGGCCCTCCCTGGCACGAGGTGCCACCATGGATGTGGTCCGGGGACGCCGTGAGGGCGCCTCGAGATGACGTGAGGAGCCGTTGCAATGACGCAGCTTTCGGCTGCCCAGACGAAGCCTTCCGACGGCAGCAAGGCGCTGTACGGGGGCAAGGGCACACGCCGTATCACCGTCCGCGACATCGCCGCCGCCAAGGAGCGGGGCGAGAAGTGGCCCATGCTCACCGCGTACGACGCGATGACCGCATCCGTCTTCGACGAGGCCGGGATCCCCGTGATGCTCGTCGGCGACTCGGCGGGCAACTGCCACCTCGGGTACGAGACCACCGTGCCCGTCACCCTGGACGAGATGACCATGCTGTCGGCCGCGGTCGTACGGGGCACCAGCCGGGCCCTGATCGTCGGCGACCTGCCCTTCGGGTCGTACCAGGAGGGCCCCGTGCAGGCGCTGCGCAGCGCGACCCGGCTGGTCAAGGAGGCCGGGGTCGGTGCCGTGAAGCTGGAGGGCGGCGAGCGGTCGCACCGGCAGATCGAGCTGCTCGTCGAGTCCGGCATCCCGGTCATGGCCCACATCGGGCTCACCCCGCAGTCCGTGAACGCCATGGGGTACCGCGTCCAGGGCCGTGGCGAGGAGGCCGCCGCGCAGCTGCTGCGGGACGCGAAGGCCGTCCAGGACGCGGGGGCGTTCGCCGTCGTGCTGGAGCTGGTGCCGGCGGAACTGGCGGCCGAGGTCACGCGCGTGCTGCACATCCCCACGGTCGGGATCGGGGCCGGGGCACAGACGGACGCGCAGGTGCTGGTCTGGACGGACATGATGGGGCTGACCGGCGGCCGCGTGCCGAAGTTCGTGAAGCAGTACGCCGACCTGCGCAAGGTCATGGGCGACGCGGCGAAGGCGTTCGCGGAGGACGTCGTCGGCGGAACGTTCCCGCTGGAGGAGCACTCCGTCCACTGAGCCGTTCCCGGCCCCCACTGAGCCATCCCGGCACCACGGGCAGCCCGCCGATCGTCCCCGTCGGCGGGCTGCCCCCTTTCGTCTCTCGCCCCCGCCGCCCCTTCCCGACCCGACCCCCGGGGGCCGCGCCCCCCGGACCCCCGTCGGCGCTCCGCGCCTCCTCCTCAAACGCCGGACGGGCTGAGATGTCCGGCCAGCGTGTCGGTGCGCTGTCGGGGCTGTCGGCCGGGTGTAGGCGGTCTGTCGGTGAGGGCTGACACCTTCGGTGGCATGACACGCATCGACATGAACCCCGGCGGCGCGGACCGCGCCGTCACCGTGCGGGGGCTGGTCAAGCACTACGGGGAGACCAAGGCACTGGACGGGGTCGACCTCGACGTGCGGGAGGGCACCGTCATGGGGGTGCTCGGGCCGAACGGCGCCGGCAAGACCACCCTCGTGCGGATCCTGTCCACACTGCTCGTCCCCGACGCCGGCCGGGCGACCGTCGCCGGCCACGACGTCGTCCGCCAGCCCCGCCGGCTCCGCCGCGTCATCGGCCTGACCGGCCAGTACGCCTCCGTGGACGAGAAGCTCGCCGGCTGGGAGAACCTGTACCTCATCGGCCGGCTGCTCGACCTGCCCCGCAAGGAGGCCCGGTCCCGCGCCGACGAGCTGCTGGAGCGGTTCTCGCTCACGGAGGCGGCCCGGCGTCCGGCGGGGACGTACTCCGGCGGCATGCGACGGCGGCTCGACCTCGCCGCGTCGATGATCGGCCGGCCCGCCGTCCTCTTCCTCGACGAGCCGACCACCGGCCTCGACCCCCGCACCCGCAACGAGGTGTGGACCGAGGTGAAGTCGATGGTCGGCGAGGGGGTGACCGTGCTGCTGACCACCCAGTACATGGAGGAGGCCGAGCAGCTCGCCTCCGAGCTGACCGTCGTCGACCGGGGCAAGGTCATCGCCACGGGCGGCATCGAGGAGCTGAAGGCACGCGTGGGCGGGCGGACCCTGCGGGTGCGCCCGGCCGATCCGGTGCACCTGCGCCCGCTGGCCCGCGCGCTGGACGAGATGGGCATCACCGGTCTCGCCTCGACCGTCGTGGACACCGAGCGCGGCTCGGTGCTGGTGCCGGTGCTGAGCGACGAACAGCTCACCGCCGTGGTCGGCGCGGTCACCGCACGCGGTTTCACGCTCTCCTCCATCACCACCGAACTGCCCAGCCTGGACGAGGTGTTCCTGTCCCTCACCGGTCACCGTGCCGGTGCGCCGCAGGGCACCGTCCCCGCCGACACGTCCCTCGAGGAGGTCGCCGTATGAGCGCCGCCACCCCACTCGCCCCGGCCGGCCTCCAGGGCGCCGACGCGCCCGTCCCGCTGCGGGCCCACCTGCGGCACACAGGCGCGCTGGTGCGCCGCAACCTGCTGTGGATCCGGCAGGACCCGGAGTCGATGTTCGACGCGATCCTGTTCCCGGTCGTCTTCACCCTGCTGTTCGTGTACGTCTTCGGCGGCTCCATCGGCCAGTCGCTGGGCGGCGGCCAGGAGGAGTACGTCCAGTACGTCATCCCCGGCCTGCTGGCCATGATGGGGATGAACATGGCGCAGGGCGTGGGCACCGGGTTCAACCAGGACTTCAACTCCGGTGTCATGGACCGCTTCCGGTCCCTGCCGATCGGGCGCGGCTCGGTGCTGTTCGCGAAGATCACGGTCGAGCTGATGCGGATGCTGTTCGCGACGGTGGTGCTGGTGGTCGTCGCGGTGCTGGTCGGCTTCGAGATCACCAGCTGGCCCGGACTGCTGGCCTCCGTGGCGCTCTCCGCGACCTTCGGGTTCGCGCTGATGTGGGTGTTCCTCACGCTCGGCGTGGTGATGAAGAACGCGCAGTCCGTGCAGGCGATGGGCTTCCTGGTGCTGATGCCCCTCCAGTTCGGCTCGTCGATCTTCGCGCCGACCGCCTCGATGCCGGGCTGGCTGCGCAACTTCACCGAGTTCAATCCCCTGTCGGGCCTCGCGGACGCCGCGCGCGGGCTGATGATCGGCGGTCCGGTCGCCCACGGTCTGTGGGTGACGCTGGCCTGGTCGGTGGGGCTCACCGCGGTGATGGCGCCGGTCGCGATCCACAAGTTCCGCACCAAGAGCTGACCGGTGCCTCACACCAGGGCGGCGGCCTCCTCGTAGGAGAGACCGCCGCCCTCGGCGTGGCCGGCGGTGTACGCCTCCTCGCCGAGCGCGGCACGGACCCGGGCGTGGGCCAGTTCCCGGCACGCGGACTCCAGGCGCGGCGAGACGTGCCGGGGCGGCAGCAGGCCGTCGGCGGCGCCGAGGCAGCGGGCGGCGGCCTCGGCGCGGGCGCCGTCGGCTTCGGCTTCGGCTTCGGCTTCGGCGTCGGTCCGCCCGGTGCCGGTGAGGGCGATCGCGGCGATGGTCAGGCAGAGGGAGCGCAGGTGCGGGGCGATGGCCGTGGACAGCGGGTCGTTCGCCCGGCCCAGGGCGTCGCGAATGGTGACCAGGGCCTGCTCGTAGCGCTCGTCCACGGTGTCCAGCCAGGCCTCCGCGCCGAGGATCAGGGCGTCGAAGACGACGAAGTGCGCGAGGCCGAACTCCTTGCGCAGCAGCCGTAGCTGCTCGCGGGCCTCGGTGGTGCGGCCGGTCAGGGCGAGGTGGCCGGAGAGGAAGAGCCGGGCGGCGGGCATGGCCTCGTTGACGGTGCCGTCGATGCGGTCGACGACATCGCGCAGGATGCGTTCGCCGCGCTCCTCCTCGCCGCCCTCCAGCAGCGCGCTGCCCAGCCGGGCCGCCAGGACCGCCGCCTGGCTGCGGGCGTCGAGTTCCTCGGCGTGGACCATGGCCGCCTCGTAGTCGGCGGCGGCCAGGCGGTAGGCGCCCGTCCGCTCGTGGGCCTCGGCGCGCGCGGAGAGGGCCTCGGCGGTGCCCCAGGCGTCGCCGAGGCGGCGGAAGATCTCCAGGGACTCGTCGGCGTCCCGGGTCGCGTCGCCCGCCCAGTCGGAGCGGTTCGCGAGCACGTTGGCGCGCATCTGGAGGCAGACGGCCAGCTCCCACTCGTAGCCGGGGGTCTCGCGGGCGGTGCGGATGCTGGCGTCGATGATGACGCGGATGCGTTCCATGTCGCCGGTGAGCATGACGGCGTAGAACCAGAGCAGGCCGGGGGTGCGGCAGGTCTGCGGGAGGCCGGGGGCGTAGGTGTCGGTGATCACCCTGAGTTTGGCCTGGGCGGCCGGGTTCTGCCAGGCGTCCAGCTCGGTGTCCATGCAGGCGAAATGGGCGAGGTGGACACCGCGCCGGGCCTCCGCGAGGACCTCGCCGGTCATCGGCGGCGGGGCGTCGATGCAGGGTTTCCAGACGGCGGCGGCGGGGCGTAGCGGACCGGCGAAGGGGTCGGGGCCGAGGGACATCACCTCGCGGCACCAGGTGCGGGCCTCGATGCGCAGGTCGCGCATCTGCCAGTACGTGACGAGGGACAGGACGAGGCAGAGCGCCTCCTGCTCGTCGCGCTCGGCGACGGCGCGGCGCAGCGCGGTGCGCAGGTTCTCGTACTCGAGCTGGAACCGGTCGATGGCGGCGCGCTGTCCCCGGCCGC
Organism: Streptomyces sp. NPDC088766; assembly: GCF_044750845.1. NCBI lineage: Bacteria > Bacillati > Actinomycetota > Actinomycetes > Kitasatosporales > Streptomycetaceae > Streptomyces > Streptomyces sp. NPDC088766. The sequence continues at coordinate 36,885 of NZ_JBIVKQ010000022.1, forward strand.
GCAGCGACGGCTCGGTGGTGCGGGCGAGTTCGCGGTAGTACGTCAGATGCGCGCGCTCGGCGCGGGGGCGGGTGCCGGACTCGTCGAGGCGGACGGCGGCGTACTCGGCGACGGTCTCCAGGAGCCGGTAGCGCATGGTGCCGTCGGGGGCGGGGGCGGCCACGACGAGGGACTTGTCGACGAGGGAGCCGAGCGCGTCGAGGGCGGCCGGACCGCAGACGGCCTCGGCGGCGGCGAGGTCGCAGCCGCGGGCGAAGACCGACAGCCGGCCGAGGACCTCGCGCTCGTCCTCGTCGAGCAGGTCCCAGGACCAGTCGACGACGGCCCGCAGGGTCTGCTGACGGGGCAGGACGGTACGGCTGCCGGAGGTCAGCAGCCGGAAGCGGTCGTCGAGCCGGTCCGCGATCTGGCGGGGGGACAGCATGCGCAGCCGGGCGGCGGCCAGTTCGATGGCGAGCGGCAGGCCGTCCAGGCGGCGGCAGATCTCGGCGCAGGCCTCGGGGTCGTCGTCGACGCGGAAGCCGGGGCGGGCGGCCGCCCCGCGCTCGGCGAGCAGCCGCAGCGCGGCCGGCTCGGGCAGGGGCTCCACGGGCCGCAGCAGCTCGCCGGGCACGCCGAGGGGTTCGTGGCTGGTGGCGAGGACGGTCAGCTCCGGGCAGCGCTCGAGCAGGTGCTCGACCAGGCGGGCGGCGCTCTCGACGACGTGCTCGCAGTTGTCGAGGACGATCAGCATGCGGCGGCGGGCGCAGTGCTCGACGAGGCGCTCCAGGGGGTCGTCGTGCCGTTCGGCGACCGCCACCCGCAGCTCCTCGGCGCCGGCGCCGTAGAGCACGGTCTCGCGGGCCCCGACGGCGGTGAGGACGGCCTGCGGTACGGCGTCGGGGTCGGCGACCGGCGCCAGTTCGGCGAGCCACACACCGTCCCGGGCGGCCTCCCCCGCGGTCTCGGCGGCCTCCTGCGACAGCCGCGTCTTGCCGGCCCCGCCGGGCCCGAGCAGCGTGACCAGCCGGGCACCGTCCAGGTCCCCCTGGATGGCCGCGATGTCGCCTTCCCGCCCGACGAAGGAGGTGAGCCGGGCGCGGAGGTTGCCGGGGGGCGGGCCGGGACGGGCGGGCGCCGAGCCGGGGTGGGTGAAGGCCGGGGCCTGATGGACGGAGGCCGGGCCGGGATCGGAGAAGGCCGGGCCGGGGTGGGGGAAGGCCGGGCCAGGACGCACCGAGGCTTGGCCGGAATCGGCGGAAGCCGGCCCGGGATACACGGAGCCCCGGCCGGAATCGGCGGAAGCCGGCCCGGGATACGCGGAGCCCCGGCCGGAATCGGCGGCAGCCGGGGCCGGACGGACGAAAGCCGGGGCGGGATGGGGAGAGGCCGGGCCGGGACGGCTGGAGGCCGGGCCGCGATAGGCCGAAGCCCGACCGGAATCGGCGGAAGCCGGCCCGGGATACACGGAGCCCCGGCCGGAATCGGCGGCAGCCGGGGCCTGAGAGGCGGCAGCCGGGGCCGGGCGGGTCGCCGGGGGCGGCAGTTCGGCCGGGGTGAGGAGTTCCGCGTGGAGGGCGCGGAGTTCGGGGCCGGGGTCGGAGCCGAGGCGGGTGGCGAGCAGGCGGCGTACGGACTCGTAGGCGGCCAGGGCCTCGGCGGTGCGGCCCGTGTCGCGCAGGGCACGCAGGCGCAGGGCCTGGAGGGGCTCGTCCAGGGGGTGGGCGTCGCACAGGGCGGTCAGCTCGGGCAGGGACCGCCCGGCGTGGCCGAGGGCGAGGGCCGCGGTGTGACGGGCGCGTATCGCGTCCAGGCGGCGGACCTCCCGGCGGGCCGCCTCGGCGGTGCGGTCGGGCAGGTCGGCGAGGGCCGGTCCCTGCCAGAGGGCGAGGGCGTCGTCGAGCAGTGCGGCCGCCCCGGCGGGGTCGCCGTCGGCGAGCGCGCGCAGTCCCATGTCGGTCAGCCGCTCGAAACGGTGCAGGTCGACGGCGTCGGGCGGGGCGGTGAGCCGGTAGCCGCCGTCCGCCGAGGCGACGGCGTCCGCGCCGAGGGCCCGGCGCAGCCGGCCGACCAGCGCCTGCAGCGCGGCGGGCGCGTCGGCGGGCGGCTCGCCGCCGGCCCACACCTCCTCCACCAGCAGCCCCGCGGGCACGCTGCGGCCGGCCCGCAGCGCCAGCACGGTCAGCAGGGCGCGCAGCCGCGCCCCGCCGACGGCGGCGGGGGTGCCGTCGGTCCGGAGTGCCTGGGTGGTGCCGAGGATGCGGTAGCGCACGGGGTCATTCTCTCCGGCGGGGGCGGCCGGGGTCACGGCGCCCGGGCCGGTGGCGCGCCCGGGAGGATCGCCCCGCTCCGCCCGGAACCGACGACCGGTCGCGAGACGTTTCCCCCTCGGGCCCGGTACGGTCGGGCAGCCGGACACCCGGTCCCGACATCGCACCCCAGGAGCGTCCGCCGATGACCACCGCCCTCTCCCACCACAGCGACCGGCGGATCAGCCCCGTCTTCCTCGGGATACTGGCCGTCACGGCGGTCACCGGCTGGGCCACCTGGACCGGTTTCGCCGAGCAGCCCGGTGTGGCGGTGTTCCTGTTCGTGACCGGCGCCTGGATCGTCTCGCTCTGCCTGCACGAGTACGCGCACGCGCGCACCGCCCTGCACAGCGGTGACATCTCGGTCGGCGCGAAGGGGTATCTGACGCTCAATCCCCTCAAGTACACGCACGCGCTGCTGAGCATCGTGCTGCCGGTGCTGTTCGTGATCATGGGCGGGATCGGTCTGCCGGGCGGCGCCGTCTTCATCGAGCGCGGCCGGATCCGGGGGCGCTGGCGGCACAGCCTGATCTCGGCGGCGGGCCCGCTGACGAACGTGCTGTTCGCCGTCGTGTGCACCGCCCCGTTCTGGCTGGACGCGCTGGACGGCGTGCCGGCCGACTTCCGGTTCGCGCTCGCGTTCCTCGCCCTCCTCCAGGTCACGGCGGCGATCCTGAACTTCCTGCCGGTGCCGGGCCTGGACGGCTACGGCGTCATCGAGCCCTGGCTGTCGTACGGCGTGAAGCGGCAGGTGGAGCCGTTCGCGCCGTTCGGGCTGCTGTTCGTGTTCGCGCTGCTGTGGGTGCCGGCGGTCAACGGCGTCTTCTTCGACGCGGTCGACTCGGTGCTGGGCGGTCTCGGCATCGGTGACTTCGAGACCTACTGCGGCCAGGCGCTGTACCGCTTCTGGCAGGGCACCCCGGAGATCTGCTCCGTCAGCCCGTGACGGACCGGCGGACCTTCTCGCGCTTGACGTAGTACCAGGTCATGTTGGACGACAGCCCGGCCAGCAGCACCCACACGACGCCCAGGAAGCTGCCCTGGACGAAGGAGACGACCGCCGCCGCGACCGCGAGGAGGCAGACGATCAGGGAGTAGACGGCGAGACGGGGCATGGGGCTGGCTCCTGTCGGGGGACACTGCTGCACTGCGGGTACGGCCGGTCGCGTGGCGGGCCGTACGGCCGGTGCCGTCCAGTGTCCCCCATCCGCTCAGACGTCGGTGACGCGGAGCCCGGCGTGCGCCTTGTAGCGGCGGTTGACGGAGATCAGGTTGGCGACCAGGGACTCGACCTGGTGGGCGTTGCGCAGCCGCCCGGCGAAGACGCCCCGCATGCCGGGGATGCGGCCGGCCAGGGCCTGCACGATCTCCACGTCGGCGCGCTCCTCGCCCAGCACCATCACGTCGGTGTCGATCTCGTCGATGTCCGGGTCCTGGAGGAGGACCGCCGACAGGTGGTGGAAGGCGGCCGTGACGCGCGAGCCGGGCAGCAGGGCGGCGGCCTGCTCGGCGGCGCTGCCCTCCTCCGGCTTCAGCGCGTAGGCGCCCTTCTTGTCGAAGCCGAGCGGGTTGACGCAGTCGACGACGAGTTTGCCCGTCAGTTCCTCGCGCAGCGACTCCAGGGTCTTGCCGTGGCCCTCCCACGGCACGGCGACGATGACGATGTCGCTGCGGCGGGCGGTCTCGGCGTTGTCGGCGCCCTCGACGCCGTGCCCGAGTTCCTCGGCGGCGGCCTGCGCGCGGTCGGCGGCACGCGAGCCGATGATCACCTTCTGGCCGGCCCTGGCGAGGCGGTGGGCGAGTCCCTTGCCCTGCGGCCCGGTCCCGCCGAGCACGCCGACGACCAGCCCCGAGACGTCGGGAAGATCCCACGGGTCCTTGGCGGGGGCGTTGTGTGCACTGTCGCTAGAGGTCATGGGCCGACTTTACGTGCGCGGGGTCCGTCCCACCGGGTGGGGTGGCGGCCCCCGCGGCCGCCGGGCGGGTCCCCGGGTCGGGGGAATCGGCGGCGAACGCCCGGCCTCGGGCGCTCGGTCGGGGCAGGATGCGGTGGTATGGACGCCGTACGGGTCGCGCTGCTGCGCGACGTGCTCGCCGGGACGCAGTGGCTCGGGGCCACCCGCAGGTTCGCCGGGGTGCTGCGGGGGTCGGTGGTGTCGCACGGGGGCGGGCTGCTGCTGGTGGGCACCGCCGCGTACGAGCCGTGGCACCTGGCTGCCCACCTGGTCGACGAGGCCGCCTGGTCCGGTACGCCGGAGCTGGCCCCCACGCTGGTGCGGCACGGCGCCCGTCCCTGGGACCCGGCGCATCTCGCGGTGGGCCTCGGCCGCATCGAGGCGGCCCGGCGGGGCGAGACCCTGCTGGTGGTGGCGCCGGAGGGGGACGCACCCCTGCTGGAGCGGGTGTCGGACGCCCGGCGGACCGGGGTGACCGTGCTGGTCCTGGGCCCCGGCGGGGGCGAGCTGACGGACCTGGCCCACGAGACGCTGGCCGTGCCGGACGGCTCGGAGCTGGACCTGGACACGGTGCAGCACCTGGTGAGCGCGGCGGCGGGCGAGCGGACGGTGCCCTCCCCGAGGGGCCCCCGCCGCCTGCGCGACCGGCTGTCCCGGCTGGCGGAGTCCCTGACGGCGCCGCCCCCGGCGCCCTGGTGAGGCGAGGGGGCCGGGGGCGGGTCCGGTCAGTCGTCGTCCGCGGCGCCCGCCGGGGCGTCGTGCCACTTGGGGTCGTTCTCCCACTGCAGGTTGCGCTCCCGGGCCGTCTGCATGGCGTGCTCGGCCTCCGCGCGGCCGGCGTAGGGGCCGAAACGGTCCTTGGCCGGGCACTCGGGCCCTTCCTCGACCTTCTTGTGTTCCAGGCAGTAGTACCACTCGCCCGGCTTGCCGACCGTGCGCTTCTTGAACAGGGCCATGACCAGCTCCTCTCGCCACCGTCATGTTCCCCCATGGCCGCTGGTTAGACTCGCCGGTATGTCTGGCCAGTCGCTGCTCGCGCCCGGGGAGCTGTCCCCCACCCGTTCCGTGCCCGGAAACATCCGCCGTCCCGAGTACGTCGGCAGGCCCGCGCCCACCCCGTACACCGGGCCCGAGGTGCAGACCCCCGAGACGGTGGAGGCGATGCGCGTCGCCGGTCGGATCGCCGCGCGGGCGATGGCGGCGGCCGCCGAGCGGATCGCGCCGGGCGTCACCACCGACGAACTGGACAGGGTGGCGCACGAGTACATGTGCGACCACGGCGCCTACCCCTCGACGCTGGGCTACCGCGGTTTCCCCAAGTCCCTGTGCACGTCCGTCAACGAGGTGATCTGCCACGGCATCCCGGACTCGACGGTGCTGCGGGACGGCGACATCGTCAACCTGGACGTGACGGCGTACATCGGCGGGGTGCACGGCGACAACAACGCGACGTATCCGGTGGGTGACGTCGACGAGGAGAGCCGGCTGCTGGTGGAGCGGACCCGGGAGGCGCTGGACCGGGCGATCAAGGCGGTCCGGCCGGGCCGGCAGATCAACGTCATCGGCCGGGTCATCGAGTCGTACGCCAGGCGGTTCGGGTACGGCGTCGTGCGGGACTTCACCGGGCACGGCATCAACTCGTCGTTCCACTCCGGACTGATCATCCCCCACTACGACAGCCCGCACGCGACGACCGTGATCCAGCCCGGCATGACGTTCACGATCGAGCCGATGCTGACGCTCGGGACGCACGAGTACGACATGTGGGACGACGGCTGGACGGTCGTGACGAAGGACCGCAGGCGGACGGCCCAGTTCGAGCACACGCTGGTGGTGACGGACACCGGAGCGGAGATCCTCACGCTGCCCTGAGCCCGCCGCACTCCGCCCTGAGCCCGCCGCACCCCTGCGCCGAAGCCCGCCCCCCTTCCCGAGGGGGGCGGGCTTTCCGCCGTCCGGGAGGGTTCTTGCCGGCGAACTGCCGCAAAGGTTGCCGACAGGAAGTCGGCAAAACATTGACTTAGGTATGCCTAACCATGAGACTCGGTCCATGGACTCCTTCTCGACAGTCATCCGGACCGCGTCCCACGAGCAGCACGTGGAGGCGGAGACCTCCACGTTCATGAGCGACCTGCTCGGCGGCGGGCTCGGCGTCGACGCGTACGCGCGCTACACCGAACAGCTGTGGTTCGTGTACGAGGCGCTGGAGGAGGGGGCCGGGCGGCTGGCGTCGGACCCGGTGGCGGGGCCGTTCATACGGCCGGAGCTGTTGCGGCGGGACGCGCTGGAGCGGGACCTGGCGCATCTGCGGGGTGCCGGATGGCGGGCGGGGCTGTCCGCACTGCCGGCGACGCTGGCGTACGCGGAGCGGGTGCGCGCGTGCGCGCGGTCCTGGCCGGGCGGCTACATCGCCCACCACTACACGCGCTACCTCGGCGACCTCTCCGGCGGGCAGATCATCCGCGACCGGGCCGAGAAGGCGTGGGGCTTCGAGAAGAAGGGCGACGGCGTCCGTTTCTACGTCTTCGAGGAGGTCGGCAACCCGGCCGCCTTCAAGCGGGAGTACCGGGAGCTGCTGGACGCGGTGCGCGCGGACGACCTGGAGAAGCAGCGGATCGTGGCGGAGTGCAGGAAGGCGTTCACCCTGAACACGGGCGTGTTCCGGGCACTGGGCGAGGAGTTCCCGCTGTCGGCGTGAACCGCCGCCCCGGACGGCCGGACGGGCCGGGCCCCCTCGCCTCGTCGCGCGGGGGCCCGGAGCCGTGTCAGTCGCCGAGGCCGTAGTCGACGTCGACGCCGCAGTGGGCGCCGCCCCAGACGATGTCGCTGGAGGACGTGTCGATCCCGCCGAAGTACGGGCTGCAGACGACGTCGCCGCCGTCGTGGCGGTCGGCGGCGACGGCGCCGGTGGCGCCCGCGGCGGTGAGGGCGGCGCCCAGGACGACGGCGGCCAGGGCAGAACGGATGCGCATGGTGCTCCTCTCACGGTGACTGCAAAGTCACCGTGAGTGGTCCCCGTTCACCACCGCGCCACACGCGGGACCACCCGTACGGAGGGCGTGAGCAGGGGCGTGCGTCCGGTCAGCGCTCCAGGAGGACCCGGCCGCCGATCTCCACCCAGCCGTAGGGCTGCGGCGCGGTCAGGATCTGCGACCCCGCTCCCTGGGTGATGTTCAGGGCCCGGCCGAGGAGGTCGGTGAGGAGCAGGGCCGCCGCGCCGGTCGCCTCGTCCTCGTCGATGCCGTCGTCGCGGCCGGGGAAGGCGCGGGCCCGCACCCGTCCCGCGGGCTCGTCCTCCCAGGCCCAGGCGTAGACCCACTCGCCGGGCGGCGGCACGGAGAGGTCGTCGACCTCCGCGGCGGCGGCGTACTGCCGGAGCGTGCGCGGCGGGACCCATTCGGCCCGCGCCTCGATCCAGCTGAACTCCCCGTCCAGGCGGGCGCCCACCGTTCCGGCGGGGGTGACGAGTTCGGGCACGTCGAGCAGCCAGGCCGTGCCCACGCAGGGGTGTCCGGCGAACGGCAGCCGCAGGGTCGGCGTGTAGATGTCGATGACGCCGCGCTCGGGGTCGTCCACGAACACGGTCTCGCTGAAGCCGAGCTTCGCCGCGAGGGCCTGCCGGTCCTCCCGGTCGGGCAGCACCGACCCCTCGCGGATGACGCCCAGTTCGTTGCCGTATCCGCCGTTCGGTGCGCAGAACACGCGGAGCACGTCGTAATCAGTCACCGGGGAATTGAAGCACTGCCCCCGCCCGCGGCGTCGGCCCCGGCCAGGTGGTGGGCGGAAACGAGAGCCCGCGGCCGAGCGAGTGCCGCCTTCGAGTGCGCTTCGACTTCCCTGTGGTTCCCTGTGGACGGACTTGACCGTTCCTTGGGGTGCATTTTGAGACACCGTGACCGGACCGTGCTCTTACAGCGTCCATGAGAGGTGAATCACGGTCCGGACGGGTACGACGCAGGTAAGCCTTCGATAAGTTAGGTAAGCCTCACTGAAACCTGTGACCCTGTCACGTAATTTTTCAGCCACGCTGGGAGCCTTCATGCGCGCCGCCAGACTCTCCGTCGCCACAGCAGCCGCTGCCGTCGCGGCCCTGACCGCCGTCACGGGCTGCACCGAGAAGAGCGACGCCACCGCCGGCGACCGGGTGATCGGCGTGACCGCGACCGACGACGGGTGCAAGACCTCCACCAAGGAGATCGCCGCCGGACACGTCGAACTCGCCATCGAGAACAAGGGCTCCAAGGTCACCGAGGTCTACCTGCTGTTCCCGGACGACCGGGTGGTGACCGAGCGCGAGAACATAGGCCCCGGCACCAAGCAGCGGGTCACCGCCGAGGTGAAGGCCGGCGACTACCTGATCGCCTGCAAGCCGGGCATGAAGGGCGACGGCATCCGCCAGGACCTCAAGGTCACCGGCGGCACCGCGGCCGCCGGGCGCGACCCGCGCCTGGACAAGGCCGTCGCCGCCTACCGGGCCTACTCGCAGCAGCAGGCCGACGAGACGCTGCCCAAGGTCCAGGCCTTCGTGAAGGCGGTCAAGGCCGGAAATGCGGAGGCCGCGAAGAAGGCGTACGCGCTCTCCCGCATCGGCTGGGAACGCACGGAGCCGGTCGCGGAGTCCTTCGGCGACATCGACCCGAAGGTCGACGTCCGCGAGGACGGCCTGGAGGACGGGCAGAAGTTCACCGGCTGGCACCGCCTGGAGAAGGCCCTCTGGCAGGACAAGAAGATCAACGCCGAGGAGAAGGCCCTCGCCGACCAGCTCGTCACCGACCTGACCGACTGGCAGAAGCGGGTCGGCAAGGCCGAGATCACCCCGACCTCCATGGCCAACGGCGCCAAGGAACTCCTCGACGAGGTCGCCACCGGCAAGGTCACCGGCGAGGAGGAGCGCTACTCGCACACCGACCTGGTCGACTTCAAGGCCAACGTCGAGGGCGCCGAGAAGGCGTTCGAGCTGCTCGAGCCGGTCGCGAAGGAGAACGACGCGGCGCTGGTCACCGAGCTGGACAAGCAGTTCACGGCGCTGAACACGCTGCTCGACAAGTACCGCCCGAACGCGTCCTCCTACGAGTTCACCTCGTACGACAAGGTCGGCGCCGCCGACCGCAAGGAGCTGTCGGACGCGGTGAACGCGCTCGCGGAACCGCTCTCCAAGCTCGCCGCCGCCGTAGCCAAGTAGCCGGAGACCCAGCGACATGACGGACACGGACCACACCTCGACCGCGCCCACCCGACGGGCCCTGATCGGCTGGGGCGGAGCGGGCCTCGCGCTCGGCGCCGCCGCGGCCGGCGGCGCGGCCGCGATGACCCGCGCCGGGAACGACGTGGACCCGGCCGGCGCCGCGGCGGGTGCCGCGATCGCCTTCCACGGCGCCCACCAGGCGGGCATCGCCACGCCCGTGCAGGACCGGCTGCACTTCGCCGCGTTCGACGTGAAGACCACCGACCGGGCCGCGTTCGTCCAGCTGTTGAAGGACTGGACGCAGGCCGCCCGGCGGATGACCGAGGGCAAGCCGGTCGGGGAGGGCGCGTACGGCGGGCTCGCCGAGGCGCCGCCGGACGACACCGGCGAGGCGCTGGGCCTCAAGCCGTCCCGGCTGACGCTGACGATCGGCTTCGGGCCGTCCCTGTTCCAGAAGTTCGGGCTCGCCGGACAGCGTCCCGAGGCGCTGGTGGACCTGCCGAAGTTCGCGGGGGACAACCTGGACGCGAACCGCAGCGGCGGCGACCTGTGCGTGCAGGCCTGCGCGGACGACCCGCAGGTCGCGGTGCACGCGATCCGCAACCTGGCCCGCATCGGCATGGGCAAGGTCGTCATCCGCTGGTCGCAGCTCGGCTTCGGCAAGACCTCCTCCACGACGCCCGACGCGCAGACCCCGCGCAACCTGATGGGCTTCAAGGACGGCACCCGCAACATCGCGGGCACCGAGCAGGACCGCCTGGAGAAGTTCGTCTGGGTCGGCGAGAAGGACGGTCCCGCCTGGATGACGGGCGGCTCCTACCTCGTCGCCCGCCGCATCCGCATGCACATCGAGACCTGGGACCGCGCCCCGCTCCAGGAGCAGGAGGACATCTTCGGCCGCGACAAGGGCGAGGGCGCCCCGGTCGGCAAGGCCAAGGAGCGCGACGAACCGTTCCTGAAGGCCATGAAGCCCGACGCGCACGTGCGGCTCGCCCACCCCGACTCCAACCACGGGGCGACGCTGCTGCGCCGCGGCTACTCCTTCACCGACGGCACCGACGGCCTGGGCCGGCTGGACGCGGGCCTGTTCTTCCTCGCCTACCAGCGCGACGTGCGCAAGGGGTTCATCCCCGTCCAGCGCAACCTCGCGACGGACGCGCTCAACGAGTACATCCAGCACGTGGGTTCGGCCGTCTTCGCGATCCCGCCCGGCGTCCGGGACGCGGACGACTGGTGGGGCCGCACCCTGTTCGCCAAGGAGGCCTAGCCCGTGTTCTCCAACTACCTGATCGGACTGCGCGAGGGCCTGGAGGCCAGTCTCGTCGTCTGCATCCTCATCGCCTACCTGGTGAAGACCGGGCGACGCGACGCCCTGAAGCCGGTCTGGACGGGCATCGCCGTCGCGGTGCTGCTCGCGCTGGGCTTCGGCTCCGCCCTCGAATTCGGCTCCCAGGAGCTGACGTTCGAGGCGCAGGAGGCGCTGGGCGGCTCCCTGTCGATCCTGGCCGTCGTCCTGGTGACGTGGATGGTGTTCTGGATGCGGCGCACCGCGCGGCACCTGAAGTCGGAGCTGCACGGCAAACTGGACGCGGCCCTCGCCATGGGCACCGGCGCGCTGGTCGCCACCGCGTTCCTCGCGGTGGGCCGCGAGGGCCTGGAGACGGCCCTGTTCGTGTGGGCGTCCGTGCACGCCGCCGGTGACGGCACCCCGCGCCCGCTGATCGGCGTGGCGCTCGGCCTGGCCACGGCGGTCCTCCTGGGCTGGCTGTTCTACCGCGGCGCCCTGCGCATCAACCTGGCGAAGTTCTTCACCTGGACGGGTGGCATGCTGGTCGTCGTCGCGGCCGGTGTGCTGGCGTACGGCGTCCACGACCTCCAGGAGGCCGACTGGGTGCCGGGCCTGACGGACAAGGCCTTCGACATCAGCGGCACGATCCCGCCGGACAGCTGGTACGGCACGCTGCTGAAGGGCGTGTTCAACTTCCAGCCCGACCCGACGGTCCTCCAAGTCACGGTGTGGCTGCTGTACCTGGTCCCGACCCTCGCGTTCTTCCTCGCCCCGGTAGGGTTCGCCTCCGGGAAGGGGAGGGTGAACGCACCTGATGAGCAGGGAACGCAGCCTGACGACCGGCCGTCCGCGGCGCCGCGGGCGTGACCGGGACGCACTGATCGCCGTCTCGCTCACCGTCGTGACACTGACGGCGAGCGGATGTGTCGTGGTGCACGGGGAGCGCACGGTGCTCCCCGCGGCCACGAAGGCGGAAGCCGCCAAGGCGGTCGAGCGGTTCACGACCGCCTACAACAAGGCCGACGCGGCGTACGACCCCTCCCTCGACGCCGCGTACACCACCGGGGCGCTCGGCGCGATCGACGCGGCACGGCTGAGGGCGGGGCGCGTCAACCACCCGGACGGCAACCCGCAGCACAAGCCGCTGACGCTGACCGACGTGAACTACACCATCCCCGAGAAGCCCGGCTGGCCCCGCTGGTTCGTCGCCGACGCCCGGGCCAACAAGGGCGGGGACGCGCGCTGGGTGCTGGTTTTCACCCGCGGCGGCCGGTCCGAGCCCTGGCAGGCGGCGTACCTCACGCTGGTGGCGCCGGGCGCGCTGCCGGAGTTCCCCAAGGACGAGAACGGCTGGGCCGAGGCCGTGCCGGTGGACAGCGCCGGGCTGACGCGCTCGCCCGCCGGACTCAGCGGTGACTACGCGACGTACCTGAAGGACGGCGGGGACACGTTCGCCGACGGCCCGTACACCAGTGAGCTGCGCTCCACGCGGGCGAAGAACTCCAGCAAGCCGGGCCTGGCCACGCAGTACATCGACGAGCCGCTGACGACCGGCGACTTCGCGCCGCTGGCGCTGCGCACGGCGGACGGCGGGGCCGTGGTGTTCTTCTCCACGCACCACTTCGTGAAGCAGACGGCGGCGGTGGGGGCGGCGGTGCCGGCGCCCAACAAGGACGTCCGGGCGCTGACCACCGGGGAGATCGGGCAGGCGCTGACGATGGAGTTCGTGGCCAACGAGATGGCCGTGGTGCCGGGCGCCTCCGGCGGGGGGAAGGTGTCGCTGGTGAGCCGGGTCGAAGGGCTCACGGCGGCCAAGGGGGAGTAGCGGCGCCGGCCCCGGCTCAGTGGCGGGTGGGCCAGGTCGCCGTCGCCTGGTCCTCGCCCGCGAACTTGGCGCAGGCGTCCGTCAGGTGCTCCAGCAGGGTCAGCGGGTCGGGCAGCGGGTGTTCGGGGCCGCGGAGCCAGTGCACGCACTGGCCGTCGTCGCCGGGGAGGCGGGACGGGGGGACCAGGACGTAGGAGCCCCGGCAGTGCCAGCGCAGGCCGGGGTGCTCGTCCATCGTCTCGGGGTGGCAGTCCAGCTCGCAGGGCCACCATTCGTCCTCGTCCTCGGGGGTGCCGCGGGTGAGGGTGAAGAACAGCATGCGGCCGTCGTCGCTCTCGGCGACCGGGCCGACCTCGACGCCGGCGCCGAGCAGCCGCTCCAGGGCCTCGCGGCCGGCCTCCAGGGGGACGTCGAGGACGTCGTGGGTGGTGCCGGTCGCGGTGACGAAGTTGGCCTCGGGCTGGTGCCGGGCCCAGCGCTCGACCTGGGCGCGGTCGGTGGTGGACTGCGTGTGCCAGGCGAAGGAGACGGGGTGCCGGCCGGGCGTCGGGCAGCCGACGCGGTCGCAGGAGCAGCGGTAGCCGGAGACGGGGTGGGCGGCGGGCGCGAGCGGCAGTCCCGCCGCGGCGGCGGCGAGCAGCAGGTCCTCACGGCCGCCGTCGCCGGCGGCCTCCTTGGAGCGGCGTCCCCGCAGCCACTGGGAGATCCTGCCCTGCCTGCCGGTCCGGCCGCCGAACTCCGCGCTCATCTATCCCCTCGCCTCGCTGTGGTGCGGACAGCATGCCCTATGGTCGCACCATCCGGCGCATCGGGGGTCCGGACCCCCAAAAGGGGCAGGTGGGGCGAGCGGTACCGATGTGGCTCATGAGTACCGGCGGGGTCAGCGGGGTGCGAGGCCGTGCAGCGCGTAGTCGACGAGGGTGTCGGTGTACTCGTAGGAGATCGGGCCCGTGTACTGGAGCCAGCGCTGGGCCAGCGGCGAGACGAAGAACTCCAGGGCGATGCGCGGGTCGACCTCGGGGCGGACCTGGCCGGCCCGCTGGGCGGCGCGCAGCCGGTCGGCGTACAGCCGGAGGTTGGGCTCCAGGAGCTGGGCGGTGAACCGGCGGCCGACCTCCTCGTCGACCACGCCCTCGGCGGCGAGGGCCCGGGACGGCGCCTCGAAGCGGGGGTCGGTCAGCTGGTCGACGGTGGCCCGCAGCACGGCCTTGAGGTCGGCGGCGAGGTCGCCGGTGTCGGGGATGGCGTACGGCTCCCCGCCGGCCTCCCGGGCGGCCTGGGAGCTGAGGTCGAGGAACGCCTCCAGCAGGACGTCGGCCTTCGAGTCCCACCAGCGGTAGATGGTCTGCTTGCCGACGCCGGCCCGGGCGGCGATGCCCTCGACGGTGGTCCTCGGATAGCCGACCTCCGCCACCAGGGCGAGCGCGGCGTCGTAGATCGCACGCCGGGACCGCTCGCTGCGGCGGGTGGTGTCGGGGGCCGGCTTTCCGGGCTGGGTGACCATGGGACGACCGTACCAAGAGCGTGAGACGGGCCGTCTCGCCCACCGGTCCGTCGGCTCCGCCCGCGGGGCCGCTACTCCCCCGGGTACCGCACGCCGATCCGCTCGCGGACGGTGTCCAGGGTCCGCATCACGGCGAGGGTGCCGTCGAGCGGGACGAGCGGGGACTCGGTCTCCCCGGCCCGCAGCGCCCGCATCACCTCACGTGCCTCGTGCCGCATGGTCGCACGGGGTCCGTCGGCCGGGTCGGCGGTGAACTCCTCCGGGTCGCGGCCGGCCCGGTGCAGGACGAAGCGTTCGGGGTGGAAGAAGCCCGCGGGGATGTCGATGCGGCCCCGCGAGCCGGTGACCGACGCGGTGGTGCCCGTGCCGCCGGCCAGGGAGCAGTGCAGGGCGGCCAGCGCGCCGGAGTCCCAGGACAGGGCGGCCACCGTCTGGAGGTCGACGCCCTCGGCGGAGAGCACGGCCTGCGCGGAGACGCTCGTGGGCTCGCCCAGCAGCAGGTGGGCGAAGGAGACCGGGTAGACGCCCAGGTCGAGGAGGGCGCCGCCGCCCTGCGCGGGGTCGCGCAGCCGGTGCGAGGGCGGGAAGGGACCCTCCAGGCCGAAGTCGGCCTGCACGGTCCGCACCTCGCCGATCGCGCCGTCGTCGACGAGGTCCTTCAGGCGGCGGACCAGGGGATTGCAGTACATCCACATGGCTTCCATCAGGAAGCGCCCGTTGTCGCGGGCCAGCTCGACGAGTTCGGCGGCCTCGCGCAGGTTCAGCGTGAACGCCTTCTCGCACAGCACGTTGCGGCCGGCCTCCAGACAGAGCCCGGCGGCGGCGCGGTGCGCGGAGTGCGGGGTGGCCACGTAGACGACATCGATGTCCGCGTCCTTGGCCAGCCTCTCCCAGTCGCCGTACGCCCGGGGTATCCCGAAGCGTTCGGCGAACGCCCGCGCGGAGTCCTCGGTGCGGGACGCGACCGCGACCACCTCCGCGTCCGGCAGATCGATCAGGTCCGCGGTGAACGCGGCGGCTATCCCGCCGGTCGCCAGAATCCCCCACCGCACCGTGTCCGTCGTCATTCGCCCACCCTCGTGCCGTCCCAGCAGTCCGTACGAGCTGAGAGCATAGGTGGCGCAGACGTCGCAGAGGGAGGGGCCACATGCCCGAGGGTGGGGCGATACCGGACGTGCCGAGGGCGGCCGGGGCCGGGCGGGGGGCACCGACGCGGGCGCGGCGCCGGACGGGACTGCTGGTCACCCTGGTGCTGGGCGGGCTGACCGCCACTCCCCCGCTGGCCATGGACATGTACCTGCCGTCGCTGCCCGCGGTCACCGACGCGCTGCGCGCGCCCGCCGCGACCGTGCAGCTCACGCTGACCGCGTGCCTGGCCGGGATGGCGCTGGGGCAGCTGCTGGTCGGCCCGATGAGCGACCGCTGGGGCCGCCGCCGCCCGCTGCTCGTGGGGCTGGCCGTGTACGTCGTGGCGACCGCGCTGTGCGCGCTGGCGCCGACCGTGGAGCTGCTGGTCGCCTTCCGGCTGGCGCAGGGCCTGGCGGGCGCGGCCGGGATCGTGATCGCGCGGGCCATGGTGCGCGACCTGTACGACGGCGTGGCCATGGCCCGCTTCTTCTCCACCCTGATGCTGATCTCGGGCGTCGCCCCGGTGGTGGCGCCGCTGATCGGCGGGCAGATCCTGCGCGTGACGGACTGGCGGGGGGTGTTCGTGGTCCTGACCGCCGTGGGCGTCCTGCTGGCCGCTGTCGTCGCGGCGAGGCTGCCCGAGACGCTCCCGGCCCCCGCGCGGCACTCCGGCGGTGTCGGGGAGGCCCTGCGGTCGATGCGCGGGCTGCTCGCCGACCCGCTTTTCGCCGGCTATCTGCTGACCGGCGGCTTCACGTTCGCCGCGCTGTTCGCGTACATCTCGGCGTCGCCGTTCGTGATCCAGGAGATCTACGGGGCGTCGCCGCAGACGTTCAGCCTGCTGTTCGGCGTGAACTCGGTCGGGCTGGTCGTCGTCGGGCAGATCAACGGCAGGATGCTGGTCGGACGGGTCCGGCTGGAGCGGGTGCTGGCCACCGGCCTCGGCGTCGTGGTGCTGGCGGCGACCGCGCTGCTGCTGATGGCGACGGGCGTGTTCGGCGCGGTGGGACTGGTGCCGGTGGCGGCCGCCCTGTTCGTGCTGATGTCCGCGATGGGCGTGGCCCTGCCCAACGCGCAGACCCTCGCGCTGCTGCGGGTCCGCCACTCCGCCGGGTCCGCCTCCGCGCTCCTCGGAACCACCTCCTTCGCGATCGGCGCGGTCGCCTCCCCGCTCGTCGGTGTCGCCGGCGAGGAGACGGCGGTCCCGATGGCCGTGGTCCAGCTGGTGGCCGCGGTGGTGGCGGTGGCCTGCTTCGTGGGAATGTGCCGTCCCTGGAAGGACACCCAGGACACCCAGGACACGCAGGAGACGCAGGAGACGCAGGACACGCAGGACACGCAGGAGACGGGGGCGCGGGACGAAGGTCCCGGCACGGGGCTTTCCACCCGTGCGAGGTCGGAAGTGGGAGAGGACAGCTGAGCGCACCGAGACTGCGGGTCGACACCCCGGAACGGGCCGGGCTCGACCCCGAGGAACTGCGTCGCCTCGTGCGCGAGGTCCGCGGACTGACCACCGGGGAACGGCCCTGGGCGGCCGGTGTCGTCGTGGTCGCGGGGCGCGGGCCCGTCATCGCCGTGCAGGAGGCGGCGGGCTGGGCGGTCCGCTACGCCCGCTACGACCCCGAGGCCGACGCCGGTGTGGAGCTGCCGCCCGCGTCGCGCGTCCCGACGACCGTCGACACGCCCTTCGACCTCGCGTCCCTCACCAAGCTGTTCACGGCCGTGGCCGCGGTGCAGCAGATCGAGCGCGGCACGCTGGGCATCGACGCGCGCGTGGGGGCGTACCTGCCCGACTTCCGGGCGGCCGCCGCCCACGACATCACCGTGCGCCGGCTCCTCACCCACACCTCGGGGCTGCGGCCCGAGCTGCCCCTGTACGACTGCGCCGACGACGCCGGGCGGCTGGAACTGCTGCGGGAGGAGGCGCCGGCGGGCGAGCCCGGCGCGTACCTCTACTCGGACCTGAACATGCTGCTCCTCCAGCAGCTCCTCGAACGGCTCACCGGCCGGACGCTCGACGTCCTGATCCACGACGGGATCACCCGTCCGCTGGGCATGGCGTCCACCCGCTTCGGGCCGTGCCCCGGCGCGGCCGCCACGGAGGACCAGCGGCGGCCGTGGGCTAAGGCGGACCGGGGGCCGCTGCGGGGCGAGGTGCACGACGAGAACGCGTGGGCGCTGGGCGGGGTGGCGGGTCACGCGGGGCTGTTCTCGACCGGGCGTGATCTCGCGGTGTTCTGCCGGGCGCTGCTGGCGGGGGGCTCGTACGGGCCCGCGCGGATCCTCGGGCCCGACTTCGTGGAGCTGCTGCTGACGCCGCCCGGCCTGGGCTTCGCGGTGGACCAGGCGTGGTTCATGGGGGAGCTGGCGGGGAGGGGGGCGGCGGGGCACACGGGCTTCACCGGGACGTCGCTGGTGCTCGACCCGGCGACGGACACGTTCCTCGTGCTGCTGGCCAACACGGTGCACCCGCGGCGCCGGAAGGCGGACAGCGCGCCCCGCGCGGCGGCGGGCACGCGTCTCAAGCGGGCGGTTTTCGAGTGACCGGGCCGGGTGGTGGGCGGTCACAGGCCGGGGGTCCGGGGCGGGGCCCCCTGGCGGGGTCCGGGGCGGGGCCCCGGGTGGACGTCCGGGCGAGTGGGCCGCGCTTAGAATTCGTGGGTGAACGACCCCGTATCTCCGGCGGACGCCCTCCGTGAGCTGCTCGACGGGCTTCCGGCCCGGCAGGCCGGTCAGGCCGTGGAGCGGCTCATCGCGAACTATCGCGGGGCGACCCCGACCGACGCCCCCATCCTCCGCGACCGCGCGGACGTCGCCGCGTACGCCGCGTACCGCATGCCGGCCACCTTCGAGGCGGTCCGCTCCGCGCTCGGGGCGTTCGCGGACGCCGTGCCGGACTGGACGCCCGGCAGCCATGTCGACGTGGGCGGCGGGACGGGCGCGGCGACCTGGGCGGCCGGCGCGACCTGGCCGGGCCGGCGTCCGGTGACGGTGCTGGACTGGGCGGAGCCCGCCCTGGCCGTCGGCCGCGAACTCGCGGCGTCGAACCCGGCCCTGGAGCAGGTGCGCTGGCAGCGGGCCCGGATCGGCTCGGCGCTGACCCTGGAGGCGACCGACCTGGTCACCGTCTCGTACGTGCTCAACGAGCTGCCCGCCGCCGACCGTGCCGCCCTGGTGGACGCCGCCGCCTCGGCCGCGCAGGCGGTGGTGATCGTCGAGCCGGGCACGCCGGACGGCTACGCCAGGATCATCGAGGCCCGGGACCGGCTGATCGCGGCCGGCTTCCGGATCGCCGCCCCCTGCCCGCACAGCGCCGCCTGCCCGATCGTCCCCGGCGAGGACTGGTGCCACTTCTCGGCGCGGGTGAGCCGTTCGTCCCTGCACCGGCAGGTCAAGGGCGGCTCGCTGCCGTACGAGGACGAGAAGTTCGGCTATGTGGCGGCCGCGCGCTTTCCCGTCACCCCGGCCCCGTCCCGGGTGGTGCGGCGGCCTCAGATCCGCAAGGGCCAGGTGCTCCTCGACCTGTGCGAGGCCGAGGAGCGGCTGACGCGGACGACGGTGACCAAGCGGCACGGCGCCCTCTACAAGGCGGCGCGGGACGCCGACTGGGGCGACGCCTGGCCGCCGGCCTCCTGACTCGGGCGGGCTTGAGCCCCTGGTCGCCGGCCTCGGTGACGAAGGAGGCTGCGGTGGTGACGGGGGCGCCCGGCCGGGTGACGTGGGGGACGGTCCTGAAGTCGGCGCGGGCGAGGTCGCGGCCGGGGGAAGCATTCCGGACGACAGGCCGGACGACCGGACGGACGACGAACCGGACGGCAGGCCGCACGACGGGCAGCTTGACGGGCGGAATGACGGTCCGTCAGCTTCCGCTTGCGCGCACTGCGGGACGCCGGACTCCGCGCGGCCGCCGACGGCCGCACCCCGGGATGCGGGTGAACCCTCAACCTGCACAAGCGGACTTGAACATTCCGCACCATAAGCACCGGTCGGAGAAGTAGGCTCGGAACCTCCTCCACGAGAGCTTCACACTTGGGGGCCGGACTTCCACCGACCACACCGAGGGGGGACGGCAGCCGTTCCGCGGCACCGGATGGGGGTGGACCTCGCGTGATACCCGCGAGGTGCGCACCGGACCGCGGAACGGCTGCCACACCACGTCCGTCCGGCCGGCCGGACGGACGGACGGACGGACGGACGACCGGATGAAGATTCGGTCTCGGAAGCGTTTTCCCAGCCTCCCCACATCCCCCACCCAGGGTCACTCAAAGGTTCCTCCCTAGTTTGAGGCCGCGCCCGCAGCGGGCGCCAAGAACCTCTGAGGAACGGGATGTTTGGCATCTATCTCAAGCGCGAGCTGGGCCGGCGCAAGAAGGCCGCCCTGGTCATCGCCCTGGGTCTGGCGCTCGGTATCGCCCTGGTCATCACCGTCAACTCGGTGTCGGCCGGCATGACACAGGCACAGGACAAGGTCCTCCAGTCGCTGTACGGCCTCGGCACCGACATGACCGTCACCAAGGCCCGGACGGCACCCACCGGAGACAGCTCCGGCGGCCCCAGATTCGAGTTCGACGCGAAGTCCGACGACGACGAGGACTCCGAGCAGAGTTCGGACCGGGTGATGACGCAGGGCGGCCAGGCCCTGAAGTCCTCGCTGGTGGCCGAGGTCGCCGAACAGAAGGGGGTGGCGAGCGCGGTCGGCGCCCTCACCCTGAACGTCACCAAGGTCGACGGCTCCTTCACGCAGGGCAAGGCGGAGAGTTCGGCCGGCGGCCAGACCCAGGGGCAGGGCGGCCCCGGCGGGGGCGGCGGCAGCACCGCCGCACCCCAGGTGCAGGGCGGCGGCGCCTCCTTCGACGTCAACTCCTACTCCGTCGCCGGCGTCGACGTGGGCGAACAGGACCTCGGCCCGCTGGCCGGCTCCGCGATCAGCTCCGGCGTGACCTTCACCTCGGCGCAGAGCAACGCGAAGGTCGCGGTCGTCAGCACGTCGTACGCCAAGGAGAACTCTTACAAGGTCGGCTCGACGCTGGCCATCTCCGGGACGAAGTACAAGGTCATCGGCCTCGCCACTCCCGACAGCAGCGAGTCCACGACCGACGTCTACCTGCCGCTGAAGCAGGCCCAGACGCTCGCCGACGCGGCCGGCCAGGTCACCACGATCTACGTCAAGGCGACCGACTCGCAGCAGATCGACGCCGTCAAGGCGGCCATCCAGAAGAACATCTCCGGTACGACCGTGACGACCTCCGCCGACCTCGCCGACACCGTCTCCGGCTCCCTCTCCACCGCCTCGGACCTGGCGGCCGGCGTCGGCAAGTGGCTGTCGATCGCGGTGCTGGCCGCGGCGTTCCTGGTGGCCGCCCTGCTCACCTCCTCCGCGGTGTCCCGGCGCGTGCGGGAGTTCGGCACGCTGAAGGCACTGGGCTGGCCGAGCCGCCGGGTCACCCGGCAGGTGGTCGGCGAGTCCGTGGTCAACGGCCTGCTGGGCGGCGTCCTCGGCATCGCGCTCGGCCTCGCGGCGGCGTACACGGTGACCGCGATCAGCCCGAAGCTGACGGCGGAACTCGGCGGCACCGGCGGCGGGGTCGGCATGGGCGGCGGGCCCGGTGGCGGCGGCCCCGGCGGGCAGGCCGCGGGCAACACGATGGAGATCGCGCTGTCCGCGCCCGTCTCCCTCACCACCGTCGCCCTCGCGGTGGGCCTGGCGGTCGCCGGCGGACTGATCGCCGGCGCCATGGGCGGCTGGCGCGCCTCCCGGATGCGCCCGGCGGACGCCCTGCGCAGCGTTTCCTGACCCGTCGACGTCTTCGTCGTCTTCCTTACGGAGAAACCCTCATGTACCAGCTCACCGGCGTCACCAAGCGCTATACACGCGGCAAGGAGACGGTCGAGGCCCTGCGCGGCGTCGACCTGACCATCGAGGACGGCGACCAGCTCGTCATCCAGGGCCCCACCGGCGGCGGCAAGTCGACGCTGCTCCAAATGATCGGCGCGCTCGACCGGCCGACCGAGGGCAGCGTCGAACTGGACGGCGTGGACCTCGCCCGCATCGGCGAGGCGAAGCTGACCCGGATGCGCGCCGAGAAGATCGGCATCATCTTCCAGTCGTTCAACCTCATCCCCACACTGACCGCGCAGGAGAACGTGGAGACGGCACTGGTGCCGCTCGGGGTCAGACCCGCGGAGCGGCGCGAGCGGGCGGCGGAGGCGCTGCGCTCGGTCGGACTCGGCGAGCGTCTCGGCCACGCCCCCGCGGAACTCTCCGGTGGCCAGCAGCAGCGCGTGGCGATCGCCCGCGCGCTGGTCAAGAAGCCGAAGGTACTGCTCGCCGACGAGCCCACCGGCAACCTCGACGAGGGAACCCGCGACGACATCATGGGCCTGCTGGAAGGGCTGTGGCACGAGTACGGGCTGACCTTCGTCATGGTCACCCACGACTCGTCGATCGCCCGGCGGGCACCGCGGCTGGCGACGATCGACGCGGGGAGGATCACGCTGACGGAACAGGCGGCGACCGCCGGCTGGTGAGGGGAGCCCCGTGAGGGAAGCCCGGTGGGGGGAGCCCGGTGAGGGGCACCGCGCCCAGCGTCCCGCCACCCGAACGGCCGCCGGGGCGGGGCGGTCGGGTGGGCGGGGTGCCACGGTGGACACGCGGAGAGCGGAGGGGGTTGTTCCCGTCGTCCGCCCGCCGCTTGTCCGCCCGTCCGCCCGCCCCCTCGTCCGCTCATTTCTCCGGGAGCCATCGTGACCTGCTACGACCGACGTGATCTGGGCCTGCTGCTGCTCCGGCTGGGCACCGGCGGGGTGCTGATGGCGCACGGCGCGCAGAAGCTGTTCGGCTGGTTCGGCGGCCACGGCCTGGAAGGGACCGGCCAGTTCATGGAGTCCGTCGGGTACGCGCCGGGCAAGGCGAGCGCCACGGCGGCGGGCCTGGCGGAGGCCGGCGGCGGGGCGCTCCTCGCGCTGGGCCTGGCCACCCCCGCGGCGGGGGCCGCGGCGGCCGGCGCGATGACCGGCGCCTCGGCGGTCCACGTGCCCAACGGCTTCTTCGCGCAGAGCGGCGGCTACGAGTACGCGGCCTCCCTCGGCCTGACCGCCGCCGGCCTCGCCGTCACCGGCCCCGGCCGGCTCTCCCTGGACCACGCCCTCGGGCACACGGCCGACCGGAACTGGATGGTCCCGGCAGCCCTGGGCGTGACGGCCGCGGCCACCGCGGTCGTCGTGGGCCTGCGCACCAAGCGGCTGCGGCAGCGCAAGGAGGGCGAGCAGGAGGCGCTGTTCGAGGAGTGAGTGCCCGGGTCGGCTCCGTCGTTCGGGAGGAGACCGCGCTGGGCAGGCTGCGCGCATGAGCGACAGCCGTCCCGACGCCCCGCGTCCCCAGCACCCGTCACCGTCCCCCTCTGTCTCCGTCTCCCCCTCTGTCTCCGCCTCCACCTCCGGCTCCTCCTCCACCTCCGGCTCCACCTCCGGCTCCACCTCCGCCGGGACGGATCTCTGGGGCACCGTCGACGCCCTGTGGGCCTGGCTCGACGCCGCTCAGCCGGTCACCGGCCGGGAGGCCGTGCTCCTGCGCGTCCTGAAGCTGTCCGAGGAGGTCGGCGAGGTCGCCGAGGCGGTGATCGGCGCGACCGGCCAGAACCCCCGCAAGGGCGTCAGCCACACGTGGGAGGACGTGCGGGGCGAACTGTGCGACGTGGCCGTCACGGCGCTGGTGGCGCTGCGGACGCTGACCCCGGAGGCGGAGGCGGTGTTCGCGGGGCACCTGGCGCGGGTGGCGAAACGGTCGTCGGGACGTGCCGACGGGGCCGGTCCCGAGGCGCGCTGACTCCGCACCCCCGCTGTTTCCCGCCGTTCCCCGCTGTTTCCCGTCGTTCCCCGCCGTTCCCCGCCGTTCCCGCCGTTCCCCGCTGTTCGCAGAACCGCCCGCCCCGGCCGTACGTCCCTCTGTACGATCGCCGCACGCGAGGCGGGGGCCGGCGGAGGGGGCGGGATGGACAGCAACTGCGTCGGACGCAGGGCGGCTTGGCCATGGCGGGTCGGAGCGGCGATGGCCGGGGCGGCCCTCGTGCTCGGCGGCTGCGGTTCCGGGGCCGACGACGAGGATGCCGGGCCCGGCCCCTCGGCGTCCTCCCGCTCCGCGGCCGCTTCCGGCGCCGCCTCGGCCGTCGCGTCTCCGTCCTCCCCGGGTGGTGACACGACGTCGCTGACGCCCTTCGAGGCGGACCCCGCACGGGTGCCCCGGACGAAACGGCAGGCCGAGGCGCTGGCGGAGGCGGTCGCGCTGGAGCCGAAGGCGTGGGGCGCGGGTTTCCGGGCCCAGCGGCCGGCCGCGAGCACCCCGGGCACCGTCGCCGTGCTCGACGAACGGTGCCGGTGGGAGCGGCGGACGCTCCCCGGGAGCGTCCTGGCCTCCCTGTCCCGCTACAGCGAGCTCCCCGGCACCGCGGGCAAGGGCGAGATCAAGGTGACGGCGGGGGGGGCCCGGGGCCCCCCCCGGGGCCCCCCCCCCCCCCCCCCGGCCCCCCCCCCGGGGGGGGCCGGGGGGGGGCGGGGGGCGGGCGGGGGGGGCGGGGCGCGGGGGAACCGGCCCCAAGGGC